>CAZSTT010000135.1:4506-10135 GCA_964609705.1 uncultured Thermodesulfobacteriota bacterium | reverse complement strand
CAATGAGGCACTTGGGTCCCTTATTAATCTGGCAGAAAAATCAACAGGCCGAACAAGTCGTTCCACCGGATCGGCCAAAAAACGGGCCTCCCGGCGAACTCTGCGTTGGGCAGACCAGCGCTACAAGGTGTTGAAAAAATTTCATGAAGGATCTTATTCTACAAACTTAAACAGCTTTGGTTAGATTTTCTTCGCGAACCGTTCTTTTTCACTGAAGATGCAGCCGCAATAAGGCTGCCGGTACAGTCCGAGTTCTCTGGATTTTTGAACCCCCTCGGACCAGCCCGGCCGGAAATCCTGGTAGTGAAAGGGGATTTCAAAACGTTCGCCTATCCGCGTGCCCGCCTCCCGGATCCAATCATGCTTTTGATAGCGGCTGTAGAGAAGGGTGGTAGTGAAGGCCTCAAATCCCTGGGCCTTGGCCCGCCGGGCTGTTGCTTCCAGACGGATTTCATAACAGGCCCGGCAGCGTTCCGGACCCCAGGGCCGGGTTCGATTCAGAAAAAGTTCCAGATCATACGGATCCTCATAAAAAATCTCCAGGTTACAAATCCCGGAATATTCCCGCAGGGTGTCTTTTCGTTTCTGGTGTTCCCTGAAGGGATGGATATTGGGATTGTAGAAATGGCCGGAAACCTCGATCTTCTGGTCCCTCAAAATCTGCAAAGGATAGATGGCGCAGGGGGCGCAGCAGATGTGAAGAAGGAGTTTCATAATTGCCTATGAATGATCAGGACATGAAGAGGTAGAAAAGGTCTCCTCTTGGCTCGAAATGTTACGGGTTCCGGGTTTTCGAGTTTCTTAACCCGGAACTCGCAACCCTTAACGGGTTATCCCATCACTTCCCGAACCGCTTCTCCCACCTTGGTCAAATCCATAACCACCCGGATGCCGGCAGCTTGCAGGACGGCCATTTTTTCCTGGGCTGTGCCTGATTTGCCTGAAATAATAGCCCCGGCATGACCCATGCGTCGTCCCGGCGGAGCGGTCTGGCCGGCGATGAAGGTAACCACGGGCTTAGGAAAATGGTCTTGAATAAAGCGAGCGGCTTCTTCTTCCGCCGTTCCTCCGATTTCTCCGATCAGGACCACGCTCTGGGTTTGCTCATCTTGAGCAAAATAGGCCAGGAGCTCAATAAAGGAGAGCCCTATAATCGGGTCTCCGCCGATTCCGATGCAAGTGGACTGCCCCATTCCCAATTTAGTGATCTGGTCCACCACCTCATAGGTTAAGGTGCCGCTCCGGGAAATAACACCGACCGACCCCGGCCGGAATATGTAACCCGGCATGATCCCCAGCTTGCAGGCCCCGGGGGTCATGATTCCGGGGCAGTTGGGACCGATCAGGACCGAGGGTTTATCTTTTAAATACTGTTTAACCCGGACCATATCCAGGGTTGGAATCCCTTCGGTAATACAGACAATGACCCCGATTCCGGCGGCAGCCGCCTCCATGATGGAATCAGCGGCCGCGGCCGGAGGGACAAAAATAATCGAACAATTGGCATTTTGTTCCCGCACGGCATCCTGGACCGTATGATAAACCGGGACCCCTTCAACCGTCTGCCCGGCTTTGCCGGGGGTCATCCCGGCCACCACCTTGGTTCCATAAGCCAGCATCTGTTGGGTATGAAAACTGCCTTCCCTGCCGGTGATCCCATGAACAAGAACCCGGCTTTCTTTTCCGACTAATATACTCATAGGTTCTTCTCTCTTTTCTCATTAATGATGTTAGCTCATAGTTGATAGCTGATAGCTCATAGAAAAAAATGGAAGGTTAATTATGTTTCCCTTTGAGCTATGAGCTGTGAGCTATATGCTATACGCTATTTCCCAGCAACCAGCTGGCTGATCTTTTGCGCCGCTTCGCCCATGGTCTGGGCTACTAAAAAATCAAGCCCGGACTGCGCAAGCAACTCTCTTCCTCTTTCAACATTGGTGCCTTCCAGGCGGATAATTAAGGGAACCTTGATGTTGACCTTATGAGCCGCTTCAATAAGACCCTCAGCCAGCACATCGCAGCGTAAAATTCCTCCAAAGGTATTGATCAGGATGGCTTGAACACGTTCGTCGGAGAGGATGATCTGAAATCCCCTGGCGATCGTTTCGGCATTGGCCCCGCCCCCGACATCCAGGAAATTGGCCGGTTCCCCCCCATACAGTTTAATGAGGTCCATGGTCGCCATGGCCAGTCCGGCCCCATTGACCATGACCCCGATATTGCCGTTTAAGCGGATGTAGTTCAGGCTGAAGCGATGGGCTTCCAGTTCCAGGGGGTCCTGTTCATCGGGATCAAGAAGCTCCTGTAGCTCTTTGTGCCGGAATAGCGCATTATCATCAAAGGTAATCTTGGCATCCAGGGCGATTAGACGTCCATCCCTGGTGGCTACCAGGGGATTGATTTCCAGAAGCGAACAATCATAACTTTCAAAAAGCTTGACCGCTTGGTTCAGGAGCGTTAATCCGGCTTTAATCAGGGGTGGGGAAAGGGGCAGGCTGTAAATCAGGTTACGGGCTTGAAAGGATTGAAAACCGATAGCCGGGTCTATCCATTCCCTCTTAATTAAATGCGGGGTCTTTTCAGCCACCTCCTCGATATCCATGCCCCCGGCCGGACTGACCATGACCACCGGACAGGCCCTGGTCCGATCCAGAATGATACTGACATAAAATTCTTTTTCGATCTCCAGCCCTTCCTCGACCAGCATCTTTCGTACTTTTTTCCCTTCCGGGCCGGTCTGATGAGTTACCAGGATCATGCCCAGAATCGACTTGGCGACCTTTTCCACTTCATTGATGCTTTCAGCTTTTTTGACTCCCCCGCCTTTTCCCCGGCCACCGGCATGGATCTGGGCCTTGATAATATAAGGAGGAGGGCCGATCTCGCGGGACACTTGCGCCGCTCCTTCCATGGAGAAGGCCACATTCCCCTTAGGGACGGGGATTCCATATTGGGCAAAAATTGTTTTGGCCTGATATTCATGAATTTTCATTATTAACTCCTGTTATGGATTAAGATTTGACCAAAAGGTTTCCCGGAAAAGGGACAAAGGGTTTAACTTCCAGGCCTTTCACGACTCGGCTGAGCCTTTTCGACAAGTCCTGTCGACGAGATCAAGTCGAGTCGCTCAAGATCCTCAATTTGTTGAAGGGCTCGTCGTAAGCCTTGAACCCTTGAATCCATGAAACCTTGGACCCTATCTTTTTTAAAGCTTTCTCTCGTCAATCACCCGCTTGGCCTTGCCTTCGCTCCGGGCGATGGTTCCCGGAGAGACCAGACGGATTTTTATGCCGATACCGATCAGCCCGCGCATGTGGGCTTCAATACTTTGTTCCACTTCTTTTATTTTTCCCGCTCCGGCCTGATAGATCTCGGGCTTGGCTTCCACATTCACTTCCAAGTTATCCAGATACCCTTTTTTCCGGACGATAATCACATATTGCGGTTCTATCCCCTTTTGATCCAGGAGAAGGCTTTCGATCTGGGAGGGAAACACATTAACGCCGCTGATAATCAGCATGTCGTCACTTCGCCCATAGACCTTCTCCATCTTGATCAAAGTCCGTCCGCATTCACATTTCACCCTTTTGAGCAGGGTGATGTCCCGGGTCCGATAGCGCAGTAAGGGCATGGCCCGGCGTCGAATAGCCGTAAAAACCAGTTCCCCCTTGGTCCCCTCCGGAAGGACTTCCCCGGTAACCGGGTCGATGATCTCCGCCAGGACGTGATCTTCGTTGATATGCAAAAAACCGTCCTGGGCCTGGCAATCAAAAGCCACCCCGGGGCCCATCAGTTCGGTCAGACCATAGGCTTCATAGGCCTTGATACCCAGCCGCTCTTCGATTTCCTTGCGCATCTCCCTGGTCCAGGGTTCGGCTCCGAAAACCCCGATCCGCAACCGAAGGTTTTTAAAATTGACTCCCATTTGATACCCTTTTTCAGCAATGGTCAGGGCATAGGAAGGGGTACAACAAAGGACGGTGGTCCCAAAGTCCTGCATGATGGTTATCTGCCGTTCGGTCTGGCCGGAAGAAGCAGGAATAACGGCGACCCCGACTTTGGCCGCCCCCTGGTGGAACCCCAACCCGCCGGTAAAAAGCCCCATGCCATAGGAGTTTTGGAGAATGTCGTTGGACCGGACACCGGCGGCATATAAATTCCTGGCCATACAATCAGACCATTGGTCCAGGTCCTCCGCGGTATAAGGCCCCGTGATAGGTTTTCCGGTGGTTCCTGAAGAAGCATGAACCCTGACCACGTCGGTCATAGACACGGCACACAAGCCAAAAGGATAATTGTCCCGCAGGTCGTTTTTAACGGTAAAGGGGAGGCGGGCCAGGTCCGCCAATTCTTTGATGTCCCGGGGTTTAATCCCCAGATCATCCAGCTTGTTTTTATAAAAGGGGACCTTCTCATACACCCAGGCGACGGTTTGTTGCAGTTGTTTCAATTGAAAATCTTTCAAAGCTTCCAAGGGCATGATCTCAAACACTTTGTCCCAGAACATCGGTATCCTCTCCTTTTTTAATTGTAATGAAGTTCTAACACCACTTTGAATTCCCTCGCTGATAGCTCCCATCTCAAGGTGAAAACCCTATGTCATAAACCATGGTCCTTATCCCCTCCACTTAAACCCCATCAATACCCCAATTCTTGACCCCGGTTTTCTATTCAATACCCTCTCTCTTATTTCCAAGGTTGGTATTCTGTCAAGAAAAAAGGAGAAGGTCAAGCCAAGGAACAACATCCCCGGAAAAATTCTTGACATCCCCATAGGGGTATGATAGAAGCGGGAGGATTCTGTTATAAAATTTATAAGTAATATCTTAAGTTTAATACGAAAATAGGTTCCGAGGTTACTTATTGATCCAGCCTGTTTTCATAATTGAAGGGGTCACGCCACCAAAGGCGGGGGATGACGGTTTAGTACGAAAATAGAGTTTAAAGTCAAACGAGCTCTGTTTTCAGGCATTGTCATGTCACGTCCCTGACGGGACATGACGGTTTAATTCAGAAACGCCCAAGTTTTTAAAAAAGGAGGTGGGAGAGCTTTCCTGATTTATTTTAAAAGTTTTCATAACCCTTTGATTCACCATTTATCAAAATTTTTATCAATTTAAAGAAGGAGGAGAGAGTTCATGAACATTATTTTATTTGCCCTTATCTGCGGCGCCCTGGGGGTGGTGTACGCCCTCGTGACCGCGGCCTGGGTGTCCAAGCAGGACGCCGGGTCCGAGCGAATGCAGCAGATTTCGAATGCGGTCAAAGAAGGGGCTTACGCCTTTCTTTCCCGTGAGTACAAAACCGTGGCCGTGGTTGCCGTGATACTGCTGGTCGTTATAGCGGTAGTCCCTGCCCTGGGCATATGGACAGCCATAGGTTTCCTTATCGGGACGGTAGGGTCGGCCTTTGCCGGTTTTGTCGGCATGTGGGTTACAGTACGGGCCAACGTCCGGACAACCCAGGCGGCAAAAAAGGGAATTCAGGCGGCCCTGACCCTTTCATTCAAAGGCGGTTCGGTCACCGGCATCATGGTGGTCGGTCTGGGCATCATCGGACTGGCCGGGTATTTCGCCCTGGCCCGGTCTATGGCCGGTGAAGGGGCCTTTCATGCCCTGATCGGTCTGGG
>CAZSTT010000135.1:1781-4406 GCA_964609705.1 uncultured Thermodesulfobacteriota bacterium | reverse complement strand
GGCGTTTCCATCATTGCCTCCATTATCGGAACTTATTTTGTTAAACTCGGGGCCAAACAATACATCATGGGCGCCCTGTATAAGGGCCTGGCTGTCGCCGGGATTCTGGCGGCCATCGCCTTTTATTTCGTAACCTCCTGGTTCATGAGTGGACTCGGTGATAAAACCGGCGGCTTCACTCCCATGAGCATCTTCGGCACGGCCCTTATCGGCCTGATCCTGACCGGTCTTATCGTCTGGATCACCGAATATTATACGGCCAATCAGTTCCGGCCGGTGAAGACCATCGCCAAGGCCAGTCTGACCGGCCATGGCACCAACGTGATCGCCGGCCTGGCCATGAGTATGGAAGCCACGGCCCTTCCGGCCCTCGTTATCGTGGCCGCCATTCTCGGTTCTTTCGGCCTCGGCGGCGGGTTCAGCGGTAATCCGAGCAGCGGCCTTTTCGCCATCGCCCTTTCCGCTGTGGCCATGCTCTCCATGACCGGTATCGTGGTAGCCATCGACTCCTACGGGCCGATCACGGACAACGCCGGCGGTATCGCCGAGATGGCCGAGCTTCCTCCGGAAGTACGGGCCATTACCGATCCGCTCGATGCGGTCGGCAATACCACCAAGGCGGTTACCAAAGGCTATGCCATCGGTTCCGCCGGTCTGGCAGCGCTGGTGCTGTTTGCCGAGTATGCGCGGGAACTCGCCAAAGGGATAAGCGGCATCACCTTCGATCTTTCCGATCCCATGGTCATTGCCGGCCTGTTTATCGGCGGCCTGATCCCCTACTACTACGGCGGCCGGCTGATGCTGGCGGTTGGTAGAGCAGCCGGAGGCGTTGTTGAGGAAGTCCGCAGGCAGTTCCGGGAGATCAAGGGCATCATGGAAGGGACCGGCAAACCGGAATACGGCAAGTGCGTCGATATCGTCACCAAGTCGGCCATCAAGGAGATGATGATTCCGGCCCTGATCCCGGTCGTGGCCCCTATCATTGTCGGCTTTGCCCTCGGGCCGAAGGCCCTCGGTGGTCTTCTGATCGGATGCATCCTGACCGGCCTTTTCCAGGCCATTGCCATGACCTCCGGCGGTGGTGCCTGGGACAATGCCAAGAAATCCTTTGAAGACGGCGTCACTGACGATAAAGGCGTCGTCCATAAAAAAGGAAGCGATGGTCACAAGGCCTCGGTCACGGGGGATACCGTCGGCGATCCTTACAAGGATACGGCCGGTCCGGCTATCAACCCCATGATCAAGGTTATCAATATCGTGGCCTTGTTGATTGTCCCGATCATCATTTCCTTGTGGGGTTAGATTTTTAGGACATTAACAGACAATCTCTTTTACAAAAAAGGGAACGGGGTCATGCCCCGTTCCCTTTTTTCTTTTGGATTTGACTTAAATAGGTCCTGTTGGTATTATATTGTTTGTTATATCAACCTCTAACCTTTTTGGAGGAAACAGTGCAATACCTTAATGAGCTTGATATCAAGAATAAAAAATTGCTGATCCGGGTCGACTTCAATGTACCCCTGGATAAAAACCTGGATATAACCGACGACAACCGCATCCGGGGAGTCCTGCCGACCATCAGCTACGCCCTGGATAAAAAGGCCAAGGTCATTCTCTGCTCCCACCTGGGGCGCCCCAAAGGAAAACCGGTTCCGGAGATGAGTCTGGCCCCCGTGGCCCGCCGCTTGAGCAGTCTGATTAAGAAAGAAGTCCAAATGGCCCCGGACTGTGTGGGTCCGGAAGTTAATAAGATGGTCGAGGGAATGAAGCCGGGTGATATCCTTTTACTGGAAAATCTCCGTTTTCATCCAGAAGAGGAAAAAAACGAGGAGGCCTTCGGCCGGGACCTGGCGGAATTGTGTGATATCTACGTCAATGACGCCTTTGCCGCAGCCCATCGGGCTCATGCCTCGGTGGCGGCCGTAGTCAACTATGCCAAGGTCTCCGTTGCCGGCTTCCTGATGAAGGATGAATTAAAATTTTTTCATCAATCCATGGAAAACCCGGTCCGCCCCCTGGTAGCCGTTATCGGCGGGGCCAAGGTCAGCAGCAAACTGGGGGCACTGGAAAATCTTCTGACCCGGGTGGACAAAATGGTGATCGGCGGGGCCATGGCCAACACCTTTCTGAAAGGGGCCGGGAATGAGGTCGGCAAATCCCTGGTGGAAGATGATTTACTGGGCAGGTCCCGGGATATTCTGGAAAAAGCCAAAAGACTGGGAGTCAAATTGTATCTTCCCGTCGATGCCGTGGTCGGCGATAACTTTGAAGCCCGGGCCGAAACCCGGATCACGACCGTTCAGGAAGTTCCCCCGGACTGGATGATCCTGGATATCGGACCGGCCACCTCTCTGCTCTTTTCCGAGGTCCTGGAAAATGCCGGGACGATTATCTGGAACGGGCCCATGGGGGCCTTTGAAATGGAACCCTTTTCAAAGGGTACCATGGCCATGGTTCGCTCATTGGCCGGTTCCAAAGCCCTGACCGTTGTCGGCGGCGGGGATACCGATGTGGCCGTCCACAAAGCCGGCGAGTCTGCCAGGATTTCTTATATTTCCACCGGGGGCGGGGCCTTTCTGGAACTTCTGGAAGGGAAACAGTTACCCGGTATTTTGGCCCTGGAAA
>CAZSTT010000135.1:0-1681 GCA_964609705.1 uncultured Thermodesulfobacteriota bacterium | reverse complement strand
CCGCCGCCCCTGGATCGGGGGAAACTGGAAAATGTTTAAAACCATCCCGGAGGCCTTGAGCACTTTCCAGGAGTTAAAAGCCGGGCTGCCGATCCCGCTGGAGGCCGAAGTGATCATCGCCCCACCCTTTACGGCCTTGCCGACCCTGGGAAGGGTGGCCCAGGACAGTCCGGTCCAACTGGCGGCCCAAAATGTCCACTGGGCTGAAGAAGGGGCCTTCACCGGGGAAATTTCAACGCGGATGCTGGTAGATGTGGGCTGCACCTATTGTCTCATCGGTCATTCCGAACGAAGGCATGTCTTCGGGGAAACCGATGATCAGGTCCATCGAAAATTCCTGGCCTGTATTAAAGCCGGGTTAAAACCGGTCCTTTGCCTGGGAGAGACCCTGGAAGAACGAGAAGAGGGCAGGATTCAGGCCGTCATCGAACATCAACTGCTGAAAGCGGTGGAAGGGGTGTTGCCTGAAGCCATGGCCAGGGGGGTGGTGGCCTACGAACCGGTCTGGGCTATCGGAACAGGGAGATCGGCGACACCGGCGCAGGCGCAGGAAGTCCATGCTTTTATTCGAGGTTTGATACAAACCCGGTTTAATAAAACCCTTGCATTGGAGACCAGAATTGTGTATGGTGGCAGTGTTACTCCGGAAAATATTCAGGATCTGCGGTCTGAAACGGATATTGATGGAGCATTGGTAGGCGGGGCCAGCCTGAAAGCGGACAAATTTTTGGCCCTGATCAAGGAGGTAAATTAATAAGTCATTATGGGAACTTTAACCACCATTATTCATATTATAGTTTGCTTTGCCCTGATTATGATTGTTTTGCTGCAAACCGGGAAAGGGGCCAGTATGGGAGCGGCCTTTGGGGGATCCAGTCAAACGGTGTTCGGGAGCGGCGGTGCGACCACCTTTCTAACCAAGCTGACCACCATTGCCGCGGCGGTTTTTATGGTCACTTCTCTGCTCCTGGCTTTTATGTACGGCCCGGGATCAACTTCTTCTTCGGTAGTCGGAACAACTCCCGCAACTACCCAGCAGAAATCGGCTCCGGCCCAGGTTCCTGCCGGTGGTCCGGTAGCTCCGGCTCCTGCCGCTCCGGCTTTGCCGGCTGCCCCGGCCGTTCCGGTCCCTCCCGCTAAATAGCAAAAACCTGTGTGCCGAAGTGGTGGAATCTGGTAGACACACCATCTTGAGGGGGTGGCGGGTAACTCCATGCGGGTTCGAGTCCCGCCTTCGGCACCAAAGATAAAAAACGGGTAAGTTTTCAACAACTTGCCCGTTTTCATTTTGGGCCGGGTTGGGCTCTGGCCACGTCCGGAGTGCGCACGGGGTGTGCGCGGAGTGCGGAAAAAATATTATTACCCTCGATTTACCTCCCGGCGATAGCGGACCCGCCTAATCCTCACTGTCTTTAATCAATCGTCGATCTCATAAAATAATACGATAGTCGCCGAATCTAATAGGCCAATCATTACTCAGGCTCTTTTTTTTCTTAACCGGGCTAAGATAGGATGCCCCTCTAACCCCACAAGTTAGGCCTCATCCCTGGCAGTTGGCACTACGCTACTTTT
This sequence comes from uncultured Thermodesulfobacteriota bacterium, assembly GCA_964609705.1. GTDB lineage: Bacteria > Desulfobacterota > RBG-13-43-22 > RBG-13-43-22 > RBG-13-43-22 > RBG-13-43-22. The sequence continues at coordinate 109 of CAZSTT010000135.1, read as the reverse complement.
CAATGGAGCAGTTCGGGCTTTTCCCGGCGCAGTTCATCGCGCAGGTCGAGCAAAGTGTCCTCCAGAGCGGCGATGGCAACATCGACATCGGCAGCGGTCATGGCGGTAG
>CAZSTT010000134.1:0-10258 GCA_964609705.1 uncultured Thermodesulfobacteriota bacterium | reverse complement strand
TTAAGTGGCCGATGAAAAAATACCCTGGAAACTGGGTTGAAGGAGGAAGCAACCATGAAAGATATTTTTTCTGCAGACCGGGTCCTCATCCACGGCAAAATAGTCACCGTGGACCGAATGGACTCTATCGTTGAGGCGGTGGCCATTAAAGACGGAAAATTTCTGGCCACCGGGTCCGCTCCTGAAATCATGAATTTGGTCGGCGACAGGACCGAGGTCATTGATCTCAAACATAAGACCGTTTTGCCGGGAATCATAGATTCCCACACGCACCCCAGTCTGGCCGCGTCCCTGGTTACCGAAATCAACTGCCGCCAAGCGGAGGTTCAAAGCGTCCGGGATATTCTCCGGATGGTCAGAAAGCGGGCGGAGGAAGCCGGACCCGGCCAATGGGTGCGGGGAGGAAATTTCAATGATTCCAAACTTTCCGAAAATCGCCATATCACCCGCCGGGAACTGGATGAGGCGGCTCCCGATAACCCGGTTTTTATTCTTTCCGATACCGGGCACCAGTGCCTGGTGAACAGCCGGGCCCTGGAACTGGCCGGGATCAGCCGCCTTACCCCGGATCCTCCGGGCGGCAAAATTGATAGAGATTCAAACCATGAACCGACCGGCCTCCTTTACGAAACAGCCACCGCGCTGGCCACCCGGATTATTCCCCCCTACACCGTCGAAGAGCTGAAAGAGGGCTTTAAAGCGGTTCTGGATCAGTTTTCCGAGTGGGGGATTACCTCCACCCATGATGCCAGCGGGTATAATCTGGCCATCCGGGCCTATCAGCAGCTCCTAAGAGAGGGCGTCAAAAAGGTGAGAGTGAATCTCATGGTCAGTGCCTTTCCCAGAGAACCGGAGGGGGTTAATCTTAATGAGGCCATGACCCATCTTGGTCTGGAGAGCGGTTTCGGAAATGATTGGCTGAAGGTGATGACCCTCAAGATCATGGGGGACGGCTCGGGAGCGGGAGGTACGGCCGGAGTGTACGAACCCCAGAACAGAGGTCCCCAGGGGTTGGGACTCATGATGACGGATACGGATATCATGGAGCAACTGGTTCTTAAGGCTCATCAGTCAGGCCTCCGCTGCAGCATTCACAGCATCGGGGACCGGGGCATCGACCTGGCCCTGGACAGTATCGAAAAGGCTCAAAAGGCGAAGCCCATCGCTGATATAAGACACCGACTGGAACACAATAGCTGCTGTACTCCCAGGCAGCTCAAAAGAATTAAAGAGCTCGGGGTGACCCCTTCGAGCAGCATCGGCTATATGTATGGCCTTGGAGACCAGTATTATGAAAATTTCGGGCCGGAAAGAAGCCGATGGCTCCATCCTCATAAGACCATGCAGGAAATGGGTATCGTAGCCGGTGGGAATAACGATTGCCCCATAACTTTCTATGGACCCTTTGTTCAGATGTACGCGGCGGTGACCCGCAAGACCGACAGCGGAAAGGTGATCGGTCCGGAGGAGGCCATTGGCCTGATGGAGGCCATCAGGCTCTATACTTGGAACGGAGCCTACCTGGCCAAGGAAGAGGACCGGCTGGGCAGCATTGAGCCGGGGAAACTGGCCGATCTGATCGTCATTGACCGGGATATTCTGAGCCTGCCCCCGGAAGAGCTACTGGAAACAAAGGTCTTGATGACGATAGTGGATGGAAAGACGGTTTATCAGAAAATATAGGTTAGGCGTGAGGCGAACCCCTTTTTTCAAGCTTCAAAGGTGCCACACAGAGGCGTATGTCCCGGTAGCTGAAGAATAGAAATCTTCTCTGATTATTTTTAATCAGCCGTTTTACATAAATTTGCACTTTTCAATTTGCATTTTCAAATTCCGACTTGTCCGGGTTAGGGGATCTCCTCCGTTAAAAAGGCGGCCTTGTCTTCCACAAGCTGATCGATCTCCTCCTTGGTATACCCCAATTCGGCCAAAACTTCGGCCGTATGCTGGCCGAGTAAAGGGCCGGTCCGGCGGATAATGCCGGTCATGTCCGAAAATCGGGGGGTGATGCCGTGGTGTCTGACCCGGCCGAGCAGCGGATGATCTCTATCCTCTAAGAAGCCGTTTTCCAGACAGTGAGGGTCCTCCAAAAGCTCTTCGTTGATTTGTCCTAGGGACACCGGTACCTCCTCCCGGGAAAGGACCTCCAGCCAGTGGACCGCCGGTTTTTCAGCAAAGGCCTTTGTCAGAAATTCAACCAGAACCTCGTCATTTTCAGCCCGCTTTTCAGGAGTTGCAAATCTGGGGTCGGAATGCAGATCCGCAAGGCCCATGGACCGGCACAAACCCTGCCAGTGTTGTTCCCTGGGGCAGTAGAGCATAAGCCACCGTTCATCCGCAGTCTGATAATTGCGGATGAAGGCGTTTAATCCAATGAGACGGTCCCCTCCCTTGTTGACCGTTTTCAGGCCCGGGTACTGAAGGAATTCCATGGCCTGCAGACCAATGGAGGCATTGGTTAAAGACATGACCACGTGCTGACCCCGCCCTGTCCGCATCCGCTGAAGCAGGGCCAGGGCCGCCCCGTAGGCCCCCAGCATGGGAGAGGCGACGTCGTTGATGGCGATCACATGAAAGACCGGGGGCTGGTCTTTGCCTCCCTGGCCCACCATTTGCCCGCTTCGGGCCTGCAGGAGCGGATCGTACCCGGGTCTATGGATATAAGGTCCGCTGGTCCCGTGCCCGGTAACCGTGAGGTATATAATATCCGGATTTATTTGGACAACGGATTCATAATCCAGGCCTAACCGGTGCCAGACGCCCCAACGGGCGTTTTCGACCAGGATATCGGCCTTGGCAATGAGTTGTAAGGCAATCCGCTTGCCCGCTTCCTTTTTCATGTTGAGGGCAATGGCCCTCTTGCCCCGGTTATAAGCCAGGAAACCGCCCAGCATGGGCCGCCAGGGATCACCGTCCGGAGGCTCGATCTTGATAACCTCTGCGCCCATATCAGACAGGAGCATGGCGGCTACCGGCCCGTTTATCATGGTGGTCAGGTCCACCACCCGAATGCCTTCCAGAGGATGCATGAATATTCTCCTTATTTCCTTGATTTTTTCAATCCGGCACTAATCCCTCTGTATGATTTCAATCGTGCCCTGATAAATGGCGCAGAAGGATTCAAGGATTCAAGGGGTCAAGGGGTCAGCCGCTCGACTTTGTCGAGCTATAGAAAAGGTTCCCCTCGGGGAATCGCGTGAAAGGCATAGAAGTTTAAACCCTTGAACCCTTGAATCCTATTCCCGAACTAAATCACTTTCGCCTGTTTAAGCCTGGAGATTTCTTCCGCCGGGTATTTGAGCAGGCCGGCCAATATTTCCTCGGTGTGTTCCCCTTTGCCGGGCGAAGGGCCTTTTACAGACCCCGGGGCCCGGGTCAGTCTGACCGGCACCCCCATCTGGCGCACCGGCCCCAGGCCTGGTTCCTTGATTTCAAGGATCATCCCGTTGGCAATCACCTGAGGATCATCCAAAAAGTCTTCCACCGGCAGGGCCGGGCCGCAGGGAATGTCTTCGGCCTGCAGTAATTCGAGCCATTCGTCCCTGGTTTTTTCAGTAAATATTTTTTCAAACATCTCGATCAGCTCTTCATTGATGGGAGGCAGAATCATAAAAGGGGCCCCCTCGAACCTTTCATCCATCAACCATTCTTCGTGGCCCATGGCGATGGCAAATTTAGCCAGAAAGGCCAGGTTGCCCAGGGCCAGAAAGAACCATTGCCCGTCACTGCCCTGATATAACCGGTACACCGGAGATCCGCCCTGCTGGTAGGAACGGGGGATCCGTTCCCGTTCGGCGAAATCGACCAGACCGCCGCAGCCGGCGGCCATGATGGTATTGAGCAGGGAGATATCCACCTGCCGACCCCGCCCGGTTTTTTCTCTGGCAATCAGGGCGATGGTGATGCCGTAGGCGGCCATAAAAGCGGAATAATAACTGGACAGAGGAAGGACCAGGAAGACCGGAGGGGCTATCCCGGCCCCGCCCTGTTCGACATAGACCGTGGCCGTAGAGGAGACGATGGGATCCCAGCCGGACCGGTCCCGGTAGGGGCCGGACTGGCCATAACCGGATATGGAGCAATAAATCGTCCTGGGATTCAAAGATTTCACGGTTTCATAACCGATGCCCAGTTGATCGGCCTTACCCGGTTTGAAATTCTCTATAATCACATCCGCTTCCCGGATCAGATCCCGGGCGATTTTTTTACCCTCCTCATTTTTCAGGTCAAGAACCATCCCTTTTTTGCTCCGGTTCAGGACCACAAATCCTTTTTCCGAACGCAGGGGATCGCCTGAAGGGGGTTCGATCTTGATCACCTCGGCCCCCTGTTCGGCCAGCAGCATAGCCGCGTAAGGACCGGGAATATAATGTCCGAAATCGAGCACCCTGAAGCCCGCCAGCGCCTGTTCCATAACGATGAACCTCCGAGAAAATGGTTTAGTTCGAAAATACCCCCAGTTAAAACACCTTTTTGGTCCTTGTTTGTTGTTTACCCTTCTTCAGGCAACGGCCACCAGGCACGAATGGTCGTTCCTTTTCCGGCCCTGGATTCAATCCCAAAAGAACCCCCGGAAAGTTCGGTCCTCTCCCTCATGCTGGTAAGCCCTAATCCCTTTTCGGTGTTCGCCAAGGTGCGCACTTTGGTCAGATCGAACCCACCCCCATTATCTTCGATAACAAGCTCCATTCGGGTGCCGATTTTCCGCAGGCACAAATGTACCAGACCGGCCTGGCTGTGTTTGGCGATATTGTTCATGGCCTCCTGGACAATCCGGAAGAGGACAATTTTCAAGGCATCCGGTATCTCGTCTTCCTCTATGCCGATCTCCTGTTCGATCAGGATGTTCGAATAGATGGCCTGAAACCTCCTGCAAAACCAGGAAAGCGTGGGCAAAAGGCCCAGGTAGTCGATGATCGCCGGCCGCAGGTCCTGCTGAATTCGTCGGCATTCCTCGATGCTTTCCTGAATCACGGAAATGGTGGTATTTAAGGACAAGCCGGCCGCCTGGGGGTTTTCTTCGATCTCTTTCATCGCCTTTTCCACCTTGAATTTAATCCCGACCAGGGAAGATCCGAGGGTATCATGTATTTCTCCGGCCACCCGTTTTCTCTCTTCTTCCTGGGCTGACAGAAGTTTTGAAGACAGATTCCGCAAGGCCTCGTTCGCTTTGGCCAGTTCCAGGGTCCGTTCCTCAACCCGCCTCTCCAGTTCCTCATGGGCCTTTTTCAACGCTTCCTCGGCCCGCTTGCGCTCGGTGACGTCACGGCCGTAGAGGTTGACATAACCTTCTTCAGGGAAGGCTACCACCCATATGATATAGGACCTTCCACCGAATTGGATGTCCTGTTGGACTTCTCCCCTTTCAGCCATGGCCAGGTCAACCAGTGACCGGAGCTCATTTTCCAGAGGCTGACCTACCCTGGACTTCCATCCCCAGAGTTTGGAGCAGGCCGGATTATGGTAAAGAATAATTCCATCGAAGGACGCCCGGAGCACCGGGTTTGGATTTTCATCGGGGAACCGGGCCAGCCAGATCGCCTTGTCGTGGGCTTCCCGCAGGGTCTGTTGGGTCTGCCGCTTGGCGGTTACATCATGGAAGACCAGCACCGCACCTAAGACTCTTCCGGCGTCATCAAGAATGGGCGCGGCGCTGTCTTCGATGGGAATTGCGCGGCCGTCCTGAGTGAGCAAAGCAGTGTCGTTGGCCAGTTCCAGTACTTGTTTCTCACGCAGGACACGGGCCACCAGATCCTCCGCCGGCAGTTGGGTCCTTTCATTGATAATCGAGAACACCCTGGTGATAGGCTGGCCCAGAGCCTGATCAGGCTGCCAGCCCGTCAGTGTGGCGGCGATGGGATTGAGAAAAGTGATCCGGCCTTCCTTGTCGCAGGCGATGACCGCGTCGCCGATACTGCTGATGGTGACGCGCAGCCATTCCCGCCCCTGACGTAGAACCTCTTCCGCCTGTTTGCGCTGAGTAATCTCCCTCTCCAGATCCCCTTTTGAGGCAGTCACATTTTTCAGATCGGTGGTCATCCGGTTGAAGGCGGCGGCGAGTTCGCCGATTTCGTCATGCTTTATTTCTTCAATTTTGAAATTCAGGTCACCGGAACCGATAATCGCAGTACCCGCCTGGAGTGCAGCGAATGATTTCAGAATGCGACGGTAGGTCAGCAGATAGCTGGATAAGAGAAACAGTCCTAACAAACCAACCATGGAATAAATGAGACTTGTTCTCTTATTGGTCAACTCGGCCTTCTGTTGATCCAAAAGCCGCGACAAGCGAGAAGCATCAGAGATCAGTGCCTGGCTTTGAACCGCCAGCCTGCTCCAGGAGACCTGAAAAAGAGACAGGTCAAGGACAATACCTTGATCCCGGGTTGGGGTTTCCGGAACAGACACCAAGGTGTTGAATACCTCTTTCAACCTCTTTTGATTGGTCTGTATATTCCTGACCAGCATTTGGTGCTCCGGCTTTTCCACCGTGAGGCCCGCTACCTGCTTGGAAAAAGAGGCAAACCGTGATTGCCATCGGCTTAATTGCTGGTTTTCCCGGTAAATAAGATAGTCATTGGCCAGATAACTTATTTCGCTTGCTCCCAGGGCGATGTTAGCAGCGAGACTTTCCTGTCGGTCGGTCTTCTCAACGCGTCGGTCCATAATTATCGCCGATCCTGCAATAACGACCAGGATAATGCCGAACAGGAGCATGGTTATGATGAATTGGGTTCTGATTTTCATGGCTTTCTTCTCTTTAACGAATGATATTCACGACTGCGGGTTTGACCTTATTCAGTGCCCGTTCGTCGATGGTGTCCAGGAAGTCCGGCATTTGCTTCTCGGGTGTGACCAGGAGAAAGGCCAAGACGACCATCGTGACCAGAGCATTGTTTCTCTTCTTCATGGGTCTTCCTTCCCCGGGTTAGGCAGTCCATAATCTGAATTTGTTTCAGCGAATGATGTTAACCGTTTCGGGTTTTATTTTCAGCAGGGGATCCGGGTATATAAAATCAAAATAATCAGGTATTTTTTTAGCGGTCACATATTTGTTTTTAATGGCCCATCTCGCTTCAGCTTCTATGCCGGTTAAGATGGTTTGGTCAAGAAACAACTTAAATTCATAACTATTCCAGAAAGAATTCACCGTCTCTCGTTCTAATTTCAATCGTCTGGAAACGATGTTGATGGCCTCTTCTTTGTTTTCAATGATGAAATTCTCTGCACGATCAATGGCCTTTATGAGTTTTATCAGCGACTCGGGATGTTTTTTTATAAAATCCTTGTTGGGCACTAAATAAAAGTCTTCCCGGTAGATATTATTGCTTGGTAAGAGAAGCGTTTCCCCGGCCATGAGGTTCTGGGCTTTGTTAATGTGCGGCTGCCATATGGCAATCGCATCCACCCGCCCTTCGGACAGGGCCTTGGGTAAATCCGGCGCGTCAATATCTATAACAATAACATCGGAAATCCTTAAACCGCTATGGATCAGAAATAAACCGAGGAAAAAATGTCCGCTGGATCCTACGGGCGTCCCTATTTTTTTTCCTTTCAGGTCCACAGAGGTCTTTATCCCTTTGTCTCTCCTGGCCAGCAGGAGAACGTCTTCGTAAGAACAAGCCATCGCGGCGATTATGGCGTAATTATTTTTAGCAAAGCTGTTGTACATTACCGGCGTCTGGGCCACCGTAACGATATCAAGATTGCCTTTCTCCAGCATATCCACCAGAGCGGTTCTCCCGGAAGAATAGTCTTTTATTTCCACATCCAGACCTTCTATTTGAAAATAACCCTTGTATTCCGCCACCCAAACAGGCGCTGATATTACGCTGAGGTCCACGCCGAAAATAATTTTCTCCCGAGGTCCGGTAGCCTTTTTGAGACCTCCTTTTACAATCCATAGATAGCCGGACACGCCTAATGCGGCGATAATAAGGGCGATGATAGTGAAGCTCCATTTTCTATTCATCACTGTTTCCTTGTTCAGCGAATGATATTGACCGCTTCCGGTTTGACTGCCTTGAGACCCTCGAAATAAATATACGTTAAGAAGTCCGGAACTGTCTTTTCATCGGTCAGTTTGTTCTTTATCATCCAGCGGGCCTCGTCTTCCATAGTCACTATAAGCGCCTGATCGAGGGAAAGCGCATACTGGTTCTGAGACCAGACTGTTTCCATATAGGCCGCATCCAGGTTTAACCGCTTTTGAACGATGGCTTTGGCCTGGGCCGGATGACGGATGACAAATTCTTCGGCCTCTGCTAGAGACTTCAGAAACCTTCGGGTCAGTTCAGGATGCCTGGTTATCCACTCCCGGGAAGAAATGATCAATCCATGCAGGGGTTGACCGCTTTGGGCCGGCCAGAAAACAGCTTTATCACCCAGACGCCCTTTGGCCTGATTAGCATAGGGTTGGGCGGTGGCGACGGCATCAACGTCTCCATCTGCAACAGCATTCACCCATTCTTCCGGGGTCTTGACATCAATGAGGATTATGTCCTGCAAGTCCAGGCCATTCAGATTCAGAAACCGGCCGAGATGGAAATGGGCCACCGTTCCCAAGGTAACCCCAACTCTTTTTCCCTTGAGGTCCGAAACCTTGACAATTCCCCGGTCTTTACGACCTACAAGAAATATGAACTCGGCTTTATCGATGCTTCCGATGATGCCTATTTTTGCTTTCTGGAAAACCCTTCCGACCATGGGGAACTCGGATACCCCCACTGAGATATCCGCTTCGCCTTTCAAAATTCCCCCTAAGGCAGCGACTCCGGTAGCATACTGGCGTGAGGTCAGGTTGAGGCCGTTTTGGGTGTAAAAGTGCTGATCTTCGGCAATATAATGAAGGGCGGCCGACTCAAAGGGAGAATAAGCGAGGGTGATTGATTCCGCCTGGCCCGAAAAGCCTTTAGGGGCGGAAGGCCATAAAAGATAAGCTCCTCCCACAACGAGGATAACCATTCCGACGATTGCCAAAAGAACTCTATTGTTCTTTTTCATATTTTTCGCCTTACTTCGGTCAGTTGGTAATATTCAATCAGATTACATTAAGATTCACAATCTTATCAAGATAAATCCTTCGGAAAACCTTCGGAGGATTAGAAAGATTCTTCCGCGAGTTCCCGGTGGGGATGGCGCCCCCGGGAACGGGATAGGACGATAATTAGCCCTATGAAAAAAAGAGGGAAGGAGGGGGAGGTAATGGGACACCCCTAGGCGGGGCCTGACGGTTTAGGCAGAAAGGCCTCCAGAACAGCATTGCCTCTTTTTTCACGCTCTTCCATCAGCTTTTCTACAAACGATCCCTCATAAGCCGTTTCGGCATTTTGACGGACCATCTGGTCCAGGACGTCGGCATCCTCTCCGACCAGGATGCGCCACTGTTCATTACGGACCCCATCCAGAATGATCTGCGCCCCCTGGGCGGCGGTCAGCGGGGCATTGTCGCGAAACTCATCCCTGCGCTGCTGCACCAGTTTCCGCAAGGTATCATCGTCCAGATCCTCCACCGGCAGTTGCATCAACTTCATCCTCGCCCTTACCAGGAGCAATTCCTCGGAGGTCATTTCTTCGATACTGGGCTTACCCAGAATTTTGCCGGCATTGATGGAGATGGAAGTGCCGATGTGACCGGGCATCACCAGGGACGCCTTGACATGGGGGGCAAAAAGGCGCAAGTCGATTTGGAGGGCTTCGGTAAACCCCTTGACGGCAAACTTTGAGCTGGAGTAAGCGGTATGCGGCACCGAGGGCCCCAGGCAGGCCCAGAAACCGTTGACGCTGCTGATATTGATCAGATGTCCTTCCGGACCGGCCAGCAACAAAGGCATGAAGGCCCGGGTACTGTAGTAGACGCCGAACCAGTTGATCTGAAAAACCCGGTCCCAATCCTGGCGGTCATCCAGCAGAAAACTGCCCCCTCCGCCGATACCGGCATTATTGAAGAGAAGGTTGATGTGGCCGGTCCGGTGCTGATCCTTTACGGCCTCGCAAAAGGCGGCAACCTGGTCTTCCCGGGAAACATCACAGGGATGAGAAGTAATACGGGTTCCCGGTTTGGCTTCCTGCCGGCACAGTTTTTCGGTCTCGTTCATCTGATCGGTCTGAATGTCGCAAATGGCCGTATGACAACCCTCTGAAACCAGTTGACGGGCCAGTTCCCGGCCCATTCCGGTTCCGCCGCCGGTGATTACAGCGATTTTGCCTTTAAAATCCTTCATGGTTTTTCTCCTTTACGTTAGGCGTTAGGCCGTAAGGC
>CAZSTT010000133.1:0-10265 GCA_964609705.1 uncultured Thermodesulfobacteriota bacterium | reverse complement strand
AAATGGGAGAACCCATAGTTAGAATTCGACATATCGTGGATCCTGAAAACAAAGCCACTCCGTTTTAATATGAAAAAGGTTCAAAGAAACTGCCGGTACACGGTATAAGGTACAAGGTAGAGTGGTTTTCCTTGAACCTTACACCATAGAACCTTTCAATCACTTGAATCCCCAAAAAAATCTTTCAATTCCGAAAATCCCTGAACATGAAGATCGGCCGCTAAAGAAGCATTTCTAAAGGCTACAAAAGGTACCCCGGCCCCGCCGGCGGTTTGAACATCCACCTCCGAATCCCCGATATACAGGCATTGTTCAGGGCTCACCCGGAAATAATCCAAGATTTTTAATACCGACTCCGGGTCCGGTTTTGGTCGGGATACATCCAGGGAACTGATCACCAGGTCAAAATAACAATCCAAGGCAAAGGTTTTCAAGACTTGACCGATGGTGGTGGATCGGTTGGTGGAAATGGCCGTCTTGATGCGGGGTCTGATGGTTTTTAAAAAATCGATCAAACCCGGTTCCATTTCCATCTGCTCGATAAAAGGGGTATAAGCCACGGTTTGGGAGTAGGCCAGAACCGCATCCCGAAGATAATTATCCCCGAACAAATAGGCAATAGACTCACCGGCCGTATGCATATGGACATACGACAAATCAGCCTCAGTCATTAGAGGCTTTCCAAAATGTTCCAATAAATGATTATAAAAAGATTGATTGGCCTTTCGGGAGTCAAATAAAACCCCGTCACAATCAAAAATAATCACTTCCGGTTGTCTTTTAAAATCCAAGGACCTGTCCATGAACCCTATTCTCGCTCCTTACCCACCGCTTTCCGGCCCCAGGGGAATTGACATCTCTTTACTTCCAAGGGAAATAGACTCAAAAAATAGTCGTCATTCCCGCGGAGGCGGGAATCCAGACATCCTTAACTCATTAAAAACACTGGATTCCCTTTTTCATTCGACTCCCTCCTGGAGTCTCCTTTTAAGGTCGGCATTCGGCATCCGAATGGATGCCTCTTCAAAAGCTCGATGAAATCGAGCGGCCCGACCGGACGGAATGACGAAAATGGGCTTCCGGCGACTTTTTGCGAGTCCATCAAAATTGAGACCCTTTAACGGTTTTTCGGGAACCTTCTTGACCCTCACTTCAATTCTTTTTCCTGGGGAAAGACCGGCAGGTAGCGATAAGACAGGGAAATGATCAAAGCCCCGTAAGCCAGAACGGCAATGGTCGGCGCCCATTCCTGCCAACTGGGCCAGTAGGTGACGAAGTGATCAAAAGGCATCACCGGCAGGGCCAGGGAAACAACCGTGAAGATAAACCGGTTGAAGACCACGCCGGTGCAGGACAACAGGCAGGCCAGGGTCAGCCAGCCGGATCTCATCCTTAATTTCGCGTTGAGGAGCATAATGGCCGGAAGTATTCCAAAAATGCCCAGTTCGGCTACCACCAGCCAAAATCCATAGGGACTTTGGTATTGATCCATAAAACGAAGTCCCTGTGCCGGCAGTTTGACCATCGCCCAATAAATCGTATCGGCAAACTTTAAAATGAGATAGACGGTCAAAAGGCCTCCGGCGATCTTACCCATCAAGGCCAGGACCTCGGGTTTGACCAATTTTCTACCGGTCACCTTCTGAACCAGGGAGGTGATTAACACTGTAAAAGCCGGTCCGGAAGCAATGGCCGAGACGATGAAAAGAAAAAAGGTCCAGGGCCAGATAAAAAATCCTTCTCTAAAAGCAAAGGGTCGGGCAAACATAACCCCGTACATGCCTCCCAGGGAACCCTGATGAAAAAAAGACAAAAAGGTTCCGGTCCCGGCAAAAATAAACATCAACTGATGCAGATTATGGGCAAAATAGTGGGCCCCGGGATTGGCATTGATTTTTCGGTTTTCCAATACCAAAGGGGCATATTCGATCGTCAGTACCCCAAGATAAAGGGTGATACAGAACATGACTTCCGTCAGCATAGAGTGGATATTGGGATGCCAGAAACCATACCAGGAACGAAGCGGCTGACCGACATCCAGGGTTAGAATCAGAATAGCCCCGCTGTAGCAGATAAATCCGATCATGACCGCAAAATTAATAATGGCCTTCAGTTCTTTTTTGCCCCAGATATAGGTCAAAAAGCCGGTAAAAAAGGCCCCGGCCCCCAGGGCAATCACGGCCAGATCGAAGGTGATCCACAGGGCGAACCCGAAATAATCGTTCATGTTGGTCTGGTTCAATCCCTTCCAGAAGATCAAAAAAGCCGCCAGCAATCCCCAACCCAAAACCAGAAGCAGGGCGAAAATCCACAAGGAAAATTTGGACAGGGAACAGCGGGGTAAGCCCTCGGGGATCAATTCGTTATCTTTGGAGATGATAATATCATTCATGCTTAACCTCTTAATAAAAGGGTTCGAGGATTCCAGGGTTCGAGGGTTCAAGTGAAAGGCGTTGAGGAAGAAACCCTTGTCCCCTTGACTCCTTGAACCCTGTTTTTCTACGAAACCTTCCTGACCGCTTCGTTTATTAAATAATTATCCCCTTGCCGGCGAATCCAATTCTGCGAAGTCAGATAATAGACTTTGGGTTTGCTTCCTAATTTCTCAAGAAGGCGAAAGGCCCTGGGGTTCTGGCTGAGTCGGGCGACTTGACTTCGGGGATCCTTCAGGTTTCCGAAGGTAATGGCCCGGGTCGGGCAGGCCTCAGCGCAGGCCGTATTGTATTCCCCTTCTTTAAGATCGCGCCGTTCTTCCATAAAGGCCTTATCTTTGGATCGTTGATAGCGATGGCTGCAAAAGGTGCATTTATTGACCACTCCACGCATGGCCACCGAAATATCCGGGTTTAAATAGTTTTCCAGACCTTTGGGATAAACCGGGTCCCACCAGTGAAAATACCGGGCATGGTAAGGACAGGCGGCTATACAATACCGGCATCCGATACACCGGGGATAGATCTGGCTCACGATCCCTTTTTCATCAATCTGGGTGGCATTGACCGGACAGACCGAGACGCAAGGCGTATGCTGGCAATGCATACAGGGCCGAGGCAAATAAGCGACCCGGGTCGCCGGAAAGGACTTCCCATTATTCAGGCGGTAAAGCCGCATCCAGGTGGCGCTCCTGAGCTTGTCGGTCTCGTCCTCCCTGAAGGAAAGGTTGTTTTCGGCCATGCAGGCCACGGCACATGCCCCGCACCCCGTGCACTTATCCAAATCGATGACCATGCCATATAATTCTTTTCCAACCGATACCTCTTTCATGAATCCCCTCTACACTTTCTGAATTTGTACCCGGGTGGCCCAGGCCACATCCAGCCCGGTAATAGGATCGATCTGGGTATCCAAAATAGGATACGGATTGGCTCCTCGATCTTTCAGCGTGGGATCATAAGCTTTGTGTCCCAACCCTAAGGGGACAAAGACACAATCGGGTCTGGCTCCCTCAAAGAGATGAATCCGGGCTTCAATTTTTCCATTAACCGATTTTATCTCAACCAGATCCCCTTCCCTTAAAGAAATGGCTCGGGCCGTATGGGGATGAATCTGAACGACCAGTCTATTTTTCTTCAAGGTTTCTTCTCCCAAGGTTTTGGTTAGAAAGGGAGGGTTGGGAAAATAACCGGATTGAAGAAGAAGCAGGGATTGGGGAACCATCCAGAAGGGATACTCTTTCCCGGTCCGGACTTTTCCCAGGGGTCGGTTCTGCAGAGTGGAAGGAGAAAAATCCCATCGCTTTTTGCCGGACTCGCCCTTGGCCTCCGGATGAAACCAGGTCCCCTGCGACACCAATTTTTCCCAAAATTTATCAAAAGATTCAATAGAGGAAGCAATGGATTTACCCTCGGCGGAAGGCGGCTCATCGGTCAACCGGCCTTTCCTGGTATCAAAGATACCCTTAGCCGAGAGTTTGATGACTTCTTCCATATTTTCAAAAGGCAGGGCTTCCTGGATGGCCCCACCCAAATTTTTCGCCAGCCCCAGAATGGCTTCCCCCACCGATCGGGTGTTATGAATTGGAGGAAAAATCGGTTTGGCCAAACCATAGACAGGAAAAGGAACCCCCAGACTTTCATAACTGTCATCCCAGCGCTCCAGAAAAGTCGAAGAGGGCAGGATCAGGTCGGCCTGAGAAGCGGTTTCGTCCATAAAGGAGGAAAAACTGACAATAAAAGGAATTTGGTTGACAACCTCCGGAATATTTTTTTCACTGAAGGAGAAAAAGGGATTGGCTTCGTTGATCAACAAGACATTAATGGGATATGGTTTTTTAAGAATGGCATTGGCAAAAAAGCGGCCGGCCAATTGCCCGGTTTTCGGATATTGGCTGGAAAAGGCCCCATCCAATCTCGGCTGATCAAGACCTTTCCGGGCCGGTTCATCTAAAGTAAGTTTAGGCCAGGTCGCATATTGGAAATCGGGTTGTAAATAAACACCGCCGGGGCGATTGACCGAGCCGGTCAAAAGATTAAGGAGATGAACGGCCTGGGCCTCAAAGAGACTGACCGGCAATTCCCCTTTGGCTTTCCCCCAGAGGGCGACCGGCCGTTTAGCTGAAGAAAAATCCCTGGCCAGCCGGATGATGGTTTCCCGGTCCAGAGTCGTTTCTCCGGCCACTTGATCGGGAGTATAATCTTTATTCAACAGCCCTTTTAATTCCTCCAGGCCGGAAATTCGGGATTTGATGAATTCCTTATCAATCCATCCATTTTCAATCATCAATTGGGCCAGACCTAAGGCTAAGACTCCTTCGGTTTCCGGTTTGATGGCGATCCATTCATCCGCCAGCGAGGCCGTTGTTGTAGCCATCGTATCAATCTGAATCACCCTGGCCCTACCCTGCTCGGATTCCCGGCGCCACTCCTGAAAAGCTTGGGCGGTCCAACAGGGGTTACCCCACCCATCCATTAAGGCGCTCCCGAAACTCAAGACATAGTGAGCCCGGGGGAGGTCATAACTCAAGCGGGCCCGGATGCCGTGCAGGGTCTGCGTCAGAATGGACTCCAGATCTCTTAATTGAAAAGGTTGGATATAATTGGGGGAACCGTAGGCCTTCAAAAATCTGGCCGCTAATTGGGTTTGACTCCCCTCCCCGGCCCCGTTTAAAAAAGCTACGGTATGAGACAACTGGTTTAGCCTTAACTCTTTCAATCGGGCGGTGACCTCTGATAAAGCCTCTTCCCAGGTAAGGGGTTTCCACTGTCCGCTGCCCCGCCCCCCGGCCCTTTTTAGAGGAGATTGAACGCGAATATCATCCTGGTAAAGATACTGGAGTCCGGCCAAACCCAAGGGACACATCCCGCCCCGGTTAACCGGATGATTGGGATTGCCTTCAATCTTGACAGCCCTTTTACCCTCGATTAACCGGATGCGGATCCCGCATCCTCCGGAGCAAAGTTTACAGGTCGAAAGGATATAGGAATCCCCCCCCTTTTCTGGAATGGGTGCCCAGCGCTGACTCCATTTGGCCACCTCATCCATAGATACCCAGGGCAAAGGAGAAATAACAGTCCCCACCGCACCCCCGACGACAAACTTCAAAAAATCCCTACGATCTATGGCCATCTTAATTTCCTCATTGATTACTTATGGCAGACAAAACATGCGTTGCTCTTGCCCTGCTTCTCATGGCAGGTCTCGCAGGTTTCCATGCTCATCACCTCCGGAGCATAACCGGAAATCCACTTATACCGATAGGGTGGATTTTTCTCGGTTTTGCTCCCAACGGATTTATGACAGGCCAGGCATTCCATTTTAGCCATTTTGACATGGGCGGCGTGAGAGAAAAATACATTATCCGGCTGCCTGGAATAGATAAGCCAGGGGATGTTCTTCTTTTCTTTTTTCAGCTTTTCGGCCAGTTTGATAAAATCAGCTTCCGCCCTGGAAGTTCCGATCGCCGCCTCATGACATTCCAAACATTTAGACAGGTTTGGCAGGCCGGCGAAACTTCCATCCACTCTGAAGGAATGACAATCCTGACAGGTTAAGGAGGCTTCTTCCCCGTGTTTCAGATGACTGAAACGAACCGGCTGTTCCTTATTGGAATGGATAAGCCGGGGGAAAATAAACCATCCTAAAAGGAGTGAGGCGATCACACCTATCCAAAAAAATAACCATTTGCCCTTGGTTTTGCCTTCTTTTTCCATACAACCGCCTTGGTTGGAATAACTTCAAATAATTAGGTTTTTGTTCTTTTTTCTAATATTTGTCAAGCAATATTTTTTGATGTTTTTCATAGGCTTTCCGAATAACCTCTGTCGTTTCCCTGGGAAGATTCATGGTCTCCAGAGAAAGGACCGGGAAGAATCCGGCATCGGCCGCATCGCTCTGGGCCCTAATCCGGCCGCCCTTCATCCCGCACCAATAATCCAAGAGAATGTAATGATAGAGGATCTTCCCCTGAGTATCGGGAATTATCCGTTCAAAGATCTCCACCAGATCCAGGACTTCAACCAATAAACCGGTCTCTTCTTCGATCTCCCTCTGGAGGGCCGCCTTGACCGATTCCCCTAAGTCCACTGCTCCTCCGGGGATGCTCCATCGCCCCAATCCGGGCTCTTTTCCTCTTTTTACCAATAAAACCCGGTCATCCTGGAAAACAATTCCGCCCACCCCTACCCAGGGCCGGTCAGGATAAGAACGTTCGCTCATAGTTGGTCTCCTGTTTTTTCTCTTGACTATCCTTTCCAGCCTATTTTATATTCTTTATCAATCAGAAACAATGGATTGTCAAATAAAGATTCTGTCTTGACCACCAAATCTCTAAGCTAACAATAGCATTTTCTTTCAACCAATCAGGAATACTTTAATAAAGGGCCGGTAAGGGAAAAAATCCGCAATAAAATAAATTATTACCAAAGGGGGATGTTATGAAAAGTAATAAAAAGGAAGAATCCGGAATCAGCCGAAGGAGTTTTATAAAAACCTCAGCCGCCCTGGGTGTAGCCGCCACCATGTCAGGGTTACCGACTCTCTCGGGAGGGGCCGAAAAGAAAAAGGCAGAAGTCAAATCCCGGATGAAACCGGGGTTGGTCAACTCCGTTTTGGGGCCGATTTCTCCTTCGAAGCTGGGAAGCACGCTCATGCACGAGCATTTCGTTTTTTCTTACCCCGGCTGGGAGGCTGACGAGACATTGGGCCCCCTCGATTTCAAGGGAGCCTTGCAGACCAATCTTGAAGTCATCAAGAAGGCCCAGAAATACGGGATCAAGACCATTGTTGACGCTACTCCCAATGACAATCATCGGGACCCCCTGCTCTACAAGACGCTGGCTCAAAAAACCGGTATGAATATCATCTGCTCCACCGGCCTTTATACCGAAGGGGAAGGTTCGGCGGTCTATTTAAAAACCAAAAAAGCATGGTATGGATTAGACCTGGCCAAGTTTATTTCCGAGATCTTTATCAGAGAAATCACCCAGGGCATCGGCCAGAGCGGGGTCCTGGCCGGAGTCATTAAGGTCGCCTCCAGCCCCAAAATGACCCCTTATGAAGAGGATGTTCATAAGGCCGCCGTCATTGCCCAAAAGGCCACCGGCGTGCCTATTATAACCCATACCGAAGGACCTACTGGTGGTATTGAACAAGCAGATTTCTTAAAGAAACAGGGCGCTGATTGTACTCAGGTCATGATCGGCCACGTTTCCAATTCCAAGGATATCGAATACCACAAGGCCATTCTTCAAAGAGGTGTGTACATTGCCTTTGACCGGATCGGGTTGGAACCCTACGGCAAAACCGAAGACCACGTCAAAAATATATCCGAACTTTGTAAACTCGGTTTTGCTGATAAAATTATGCTTTCCCAGGATACAGTCAATTACTGGTGGGGCCGGCAGATCAAACCCCCTGAAGCACTTGTCAAGGCATTAGAAAATTATCGTATTGATTTTGTGACTGAAAAATTTCTTCCCGCCATTAAAGCCCAGGGCGTGACCGATGAACAGATCAAACAAATGATGGAGGTCAATCCCAAGAACCTCTTTATGGGGAATTAAAGAAATCGTTCAGCGTATCTCGTTGGGCGAATTTTTTTTGGAATCCAGAATCCAGGAGCCAGAATTCAGAATGAAGACGAAAGTGGATTCTGACTCCTGAATTCTTTTCAGGGCTCTCCAGTGGTTTTTCCCTTATGGTTTTCTTTTTTTGTTTTAGCCTTTTGCCTTTTATATTTTAACTTTTGCCTTTCGCCTGTTTTTAAGGCTTACAGGTCCGGCAAGGACTAAATCCCTGCCAATAGGCCTCCTTTTTCAACCGGAAGATAATAAGGTTTTTCCGGGCAATCCTTTTCCCCAGCGGACATTCCTGACGATGAAACCTCCGGGTGTGCACCTGCCCCCGGTAAGCTTCATCACTTTCACCTAGGGCTTTGGCCCAGATTCCTTTCCCCTCCTTCATCGCCTCCCTTTGTATTTGCACTAATTCATCAAAACGTTCCATCCAGGGTCCATGATACAAGACCTTGGCTAACCCCTGTTTCACCAGCTCCCCATTAACCAACAACCCGCTGTCCAGAAAGACATAGGCTAATACCCGGTCAAAGTTGTCCCGTCGTTCCGAACCATACTTCAATCGAATTTCTTTATTCAAAACCAGCTTACGGTTTAATAAATAAGCTTCCTGGGCCATAAACTCAGGCGGCCCCTCTTTTCCTTTTTCCGGGGTATCGATTCCCAAGTATCGAACCCGCTGCCCACCGGTGATGATAATGGTGTCCCCATCGATCACCCCGGTCACCCGAACTGTTTCAGCGGACCAAGTCAATCCGGGAAACAGCGAGAACGACAAGCCTACTGTTAAAAGAAATAATAGAGCTGTAAATTTTTTCAAGTGAGTCGGTTTCTAAAATAATCGATGGTCTGTCGGAGCCCTTCGTCGACTTCAACCGTGGGGTCCCATTTCAGATATTTTTGGGCCAGGGTGATATCAGGCTTTCGTTGGACCGGATCATCTTGAGGCAGAGGATTAAAGATGATGGCCGATGTCGAACCGGTCATGGCCTTCACTTTTTCGGCCAGAGCCAGGATGGTAAATTCCTTGGGGTTTCCCAGATTGACAGGTCCGATCGTTTCATCTTGTTCCATCATGGCCATTAATCCCCGGACCATATCGGAAATAAAGCAAAAAGACCGGGTCTGCTTTCCTTCGCCGTAAACGGTCAACGGATCTCCACGCAGGGCCTGAACAATAAAATTGCTGACCACCCGGCCGTCATTAACAGCCATTCGGGGGCCATAGGTATTGAAGATCCTGGCGATCCGGATATCCACCCCATGCTGGCGGTGGTAGTCCATCATCAGGGTTTCGGCCACCCGTTTTCCTTCATCATAACAAGCCCTCGGGCCGATACAATTGACATTGCCCCAATAGGTTTCCTGCTGGGGATGGACCGCCGGATCACCGTAAACCTCCGAAGTGGAGGCCTGGAGAATACGGGCCTTGACCCGTTTGGCCAGACCCAGCATATTTAAAGTCCCCATGACATTGGTCTTGACGGTTTTGACCGGATTGAATTGATAATGGACCGGAGAGGCGGGACAGGCCAGATTATAAACCTCATCAACCTCCAAAGTAATGGGATTGATGAGGTCATGACGGATGATTTCAAAATGCGGATTTTCCCTGAGATGCAAAATGTTTTCTTTGGCACCGGTGAAAAAATTATCCACACAGACCACGTCATGCCCCCGGCCCAACAAGGTTTCGCAAAGGTGGCTGCCGATAAACCCGGCCCCTCCGGTGATCAGGATTTTTTTCATTTTGGCCCCCTTTTGTAATAATTTCAATCAAGTTATGGCATGCGCTCCATTTTTTGTCAAGCCAAGGTTCAAGTTTTAAGGCTTTACCCCAATCAAGGAATATGTTATTGAGATGAATAATATTTCAATAATTTGACTTTTAAAAAGGAATACCTGGTGTCTGAGAAAATTTTGTTCCCGGAGATGATCGAGAAACTCCCGGATATCGACATCCCATTTCCCAACGTCAAAGGAAAGCTATTTCAGGGTCCGGGGATGCAGGCCGTTTTTTTTATCACGGAAGGACCGGGAGAGATTCCTCCCCATCACCACCAGGCTCAATGGGGGGTCATGCTGGAAGGAGAAGCGGAATTGACCGTGGACGGGAAGATGCAGATCATCCGGAAAGGAGATTCTTATTACATCCCCGCCGGATCTGTCCATTCCATACGCATTTTATCATCTATGAAGGCTTTGGATTTTTTTAATGAATCCGAAAGATATAAAGTTAAAACAAAATAAAAA
>CAZSTT010000132.1:0-10480 GCA_964609705.1 uncultured Thermodesulfobacteriota bacterium | reverse complement strand
ATGGCCCCGAAGGTCAGACTGACCACTATGGCCCAGCGGATGCCATAGACGCCGAGGTCGGTGAAACGGGGAAGCAGGAAGGCAGCCGGGAGAAGGATCGTCCAGGTCGTCAGTATGCTGATGACCATGGGCGGCAGGGTGTCTCCGCTCCCGGAAATGGAATTCTGCAAGCAGATGATAAAACCGTTCATCAGATAGCCGACGGCGGCGATGCGAAGGAAATCGCTTCCGATTTGTATCAGTTCGGGCTCGACGGTGAAAAGACGCATAAGAACCGGAGCGCCGACCAGAACGGCTGCGGCGAAGACTCCCATAAAGGCCACCAGGATACCCGTGGCCACCCACCCGGTTTGTTCCGCGCGCTTCAACTGGTTGGCCCCCAAATTTTGCCCCACCAGGACCCCGGCACCTGTTCCCAGGCCTACTCCGGGCATTTGGACGAACATTTCCGCCCGCTGGTTTAAGGTGTGGGCGGCCACGGCCAGTGTGCCGAAGGGGACGATGATTTTCATCAATATCGTCTGTCCCAGATTGCCTTGCACTCCCATGAACAGGGCCGGCAGACCGATTTTGACCATCTGCCTGATGCTGGCAAAATCCAGCCGGAATCCTTTAAGGGTCAGTTTCAGTCTTGAATTTTGGCCCAGGAAAAGAATCCAGAGGGCGATGATCATACCTAGTAACTGACCAGTGATCATGGCCAGGGCCGCGCCCTGGACCCCGAGCTTGGGGAACACCCACCAGCCGAAAACCAGAAAAGGACTCAAAAGAAGCTGGACGCTGCGGGTCGCAAAATGGATATACATGGGGGTAGTGGTGTCTCCCGAGGACTGCATGAGACTGAAAGCCATGAGCCACAGGGAGTAAAAAATCCAACCGCCGAAGAGTACCCGCATATATTGAGCCCCCAGGGCGGCCACTTCCGGCCTTAGGCCGAAGATCCCCATAATCTGGGAGGAAAAGACCAGGCCCAGGATACTGAAAAAGACGCCGTAAAGGATGCTGACCACAAAGGCCTGAGTCCCCAGATGATTGGCCCTGGGGATATCACCGCTGCCCATGGCCCGGGCGACCATGGCCCTGGCCCCGGTGACCAGTCCCATCTTGGCTGAAAGCACCAGCATATGCACGATAAAGGCTGTGCCCACACCGGCCACCGCCGCCGACCCCAGCCTTCCTATCCAAATCATGTCCACCGTTTGGCCGATCATATAGAGAGCGTTATGGACCATGATCGGCCAGGACAGGGATATCAGGTTCCCGGTGACACTGCCTGTGACCCAATCCCGTGAAAGCCTTTGCGGTTTGCTGTCGGCTTGTCTTGCCATTTTAACCTTGGCGGATTTCCTTTTCCCTCAGTTTATGATGATAGGCCAGGGCAAAGCGATGGGCCTCATCGCGGACTCTTTCCAGAAAATGCAGGAGGAGTGAATCAACGGCCAGTCGAACCGGATTTTTTCTGTTGGGCAGATAGATGCCGTCCTTTCCTTCCTGGGCCCGGAAGGTTTTTTTGGCCAGGGCTAAAATATCCGGTCTTTGATCTTCGGGTATTTTTTCGATCAGGTCCTTTAAAATATTTAACTGGCCTTTACCCCCGTCCACCAGGATCAGGTCCGGCAGTTTCGGATAGTGGTCGATCAGTCTGCCGATCATCTCGGCCATCATGGCATAATCATTGGGCTGGTCAATGGTTTTGATCTTGAAACGGCGGTAGCTGTTTTTATCTTCCCGTCCTTCCCTGAAGACGACAAAGGAGCCTACGGCCTGATTCCCCTGGATATTCGATATATCCAACCCCCCAACGGACAAAGGGAGGTTTTTCAATCCCAGCTTCTGCTGGAGAGGCCGGGCTGTCTTTTCCTGGAAATCCTCTCCGGGTTCCTTTTTTTCCAAAATACTCCGGCAGTTTTCCTCAGCCATGATCATCCACTGGCGTCCCTCTCCCCGGCTGGGGATCCGCAATTCAACTTTTTGCCCTTTTAATTCCGAAAGGACTTCTTCAAGGAGAAGATGATCCTCAAGGGAAATCGGAATCAGAATCGTTTGAGGAATATATTTTTCACCATGATAATACTGCTGAATCAAATCGGACAGGCATTCCTCGCGAGATTGGGTTGAATTATTAAATCGAAACCGGGTCATTCCGGTCACCGACCCGAGCCGGACAAAAAGGATGATGACGGCCACGGTTTGATCCTGTTCAATCAAGTTTATAACATCTAGATCGATAAAGCGAGGAGAAACAACCTTTTGTTCTTTCAGGGTTTCCGAGATTGCCTGGATTCGATCCCTTAAAACGGCCGCCTCTTCAAACCTTAATTCCTCCGAAGCCAGATGCATCTGTTTCCTGAGGTCCCTCAATAAATCCCGGTTTCTCCCTTCCAGGAAACAGGCCACCTCCCGGACCCGCCGGCCATATTCCTCTTGATTGATTCTATTATGGCAGGGACCGGGACACTTGCCGGTCTGAAAATACAGGCAGGGACGGGACCGCCGAGGCAGGTCTTTCTGGCGGCACTGGCGTAGAGGAAAAACCCGTTGAAGATATTCGACCGTGGCCCGCATTTTTCCGGCGGATGAAAAAGGTCCGAAATAAAGGGCTTTGTCTTTTTTGATACGGCGGACTACCTGGAGTCGGGGATAGGGTTCAGTCAAACCGAGTCTTAAACAGGGGTATTGTTTATCGTCGCGCAAATCCACATTATAACGGGGTCGATGTTTCTTAATCAGGTTGCTCTCCAGAATCAAGGCTTCTTTTTCATTAGCCGTGATGATGTATTCCAGATTTTCGACCCGTTCCAGCAAGGCGGCGGTTTTAATATTTTCAATTTTAAGATAAGAGGTCACCCGCTTTTTCAAATCTTTGGCCTTGCCCACATAAAGGATCCGGTGTTCCTGGTCCTTCATCAGATAAACCCCGGCCTGATGGGGAAAGGGGGACATGAGATGTTTTAACTTTTGAAGATCCATTGAAGGATAACCATACCGGAGAAGGCTTTTTTATTCTGGGCCTGGGAAGGTTTGGGGGATTATTTGCCCAGGAATCGGGCCAGGTCGGTGAGTTCCCTATGGATTTCTCGGATCAAGGGGTCCAGACCGGGGGACCCGTCCATTTTTGTTTCCATAGTCTTAGGAGGGGTTTTCTTTTCTTCCTTGGAATGATGGAGCAGTTTTTTCCTGGCCCCGGCGATGGTGAACCCTTCCTCGTATAATAATTTTTTAATCTCAAAAATGATTCCTACGTCCTTACGGCGATACATGCGCTGATTGGAGCCGAAGCGGACCGGGCGGATCATTTTAAATTCCGTCTCCCAGTAGCGAAGGACATAGGCTTCCAGCTGGGTCAGAGTACTTACTTCCCCGATTTTAAAATACTGTTTATCAGGAATTCCTTCGATGTCCATGAAGTCCCCCTTGCTGGAGTCTCACGAAGCCAACCAAACCCCTAAGCTGCAGTATGAGCCATTAATAAACTCGTCAATTCAAAGGACTGGTTTTGTTTGGATGCTTAGTCAATTGACATCAACAAAGTTTTGTCGATGTATTTTTCTGTTACTGTGTCTTTCCCTAGGTCATTCCGGCAGGTTTTAGCCGGAATCCAGGGACTTTAATTGCTCATTTTTATTAAAACTGGATTCCCGATAAAGACATTCGGGAATGACGAAAAAAGAGCCGCGGTACTAATACTGATTGCCCCGTTAGGGGCCATCTCTCCCGGGGAAACTCCCGGACGAGACCTGGATTCTAATATTACAATTCTGAAAATTTATCCCAATTTCAAATTGCTTTGGTGGGTATTATCGATCTATTGACTGATAAATTCAATAATTATTATCTCAGTGAAATAAACTGAGGGACGATCACTACCTCTCCCGCAGGGTAGCCCCGAATTTTTTTAAAATCCGGTTCAGCAGATTCTCCTGAATAGGATTGATTTCTTCATCGGACAGAGTCCTATCGTTAGAACGATAATGGATTCGAACTCCCAGATTCTTTTTCCCTTCAGGAATCGGCTTTCCGGAATACAAATCGAAGAGTTCGATTTCTTCGATCAGGGGTTCTTTTAAAGAAAGAATTTCTTCCCGGATCTCTTTCCAGAGAATAGGGTTGTCCAGAATCAGGGCCATATCCCGTGTGGTCTCCGGAAATCTGGGCCAGGATTTGAATTGAGGAACGTCGGTGACCTTCAGGCTAAGCTGGTCTATATCCAAATCTAAAAGATAGGCGTTTTCTTTCAGATCAAATAGGGACCGGGTTTGAGGTGAAATTTCACCCATCTCTCCCAACAAATCCTCCGAACTATAGAAACGGATATATTTGCCTGGAACAAAACAGGAAGGAGCGTCGGCCTCACGGGCCGAAAATTCATTGATTTTCAAGGAGTCGACCAGGTTCTCCATGACCCCTTTGAGATCATAAAAGTCCACCCCTTCGCTGTTGAAATAATGGGATTCGGGATATCGCCTGCCGGTCCAGAGAATTCCTAAACGATTGGTTTCCTTGGGCAGGGTCTCGGAGTCGGCCGAAGGAATAAAAACAACCCCCAATTCAAACAGGCGAAGATTCAGATTTCGTTGGGCCCAATTCCTGCTCATCGTCTCCAATAATCCGGGGAGAAGACTGGTCCTCATGATCGACTGATCTTCGGAGATCGGATTTCTGATCCGGATGACATCCAAGGGGGCGGAAGGCTTCGCCCCCGAAAAGATCGAATTAAATTTTTCGGAAATAAAACTATAGGTGATGATCTCATCAAATCCCAAGCCGGCCAATAGTTCTCTAATCTTCCGGCGGACCGAGACGGTTCCGAGTTCCTTCCGGCTGGTGGAAGATATATTGGGAATAGTGGCCGGGATCCGATCATAGCCGATCAGACGAGCGATCTCCTCCAGGAGATCGACCGGCCGGGTCAGATCCGGACGAAAAGAAGGAGGCGTGATCCGGACCATCTCCCGGTCTTGGGGTGCGGCGGCCAGACCCAATCGATGGCTGATATGGACGACCTCTTCCAGGGAAACATCGACCCCCAGAAAACGGCTGGTTTTATGCGTATTAAGAGGAATGGGTTCGATCCTCAGGGGTTTTGGGTAAGCATCGATCCAACCCGGGACGACTTCTCCCCCGGCTAATTCCTGGATCAACAGGGCCGCCCGGTCCGCAGCCCGGATCGTTCCCTCAATATCCACTCCCCGTTCAAAGCGCATGGAGGCCTCGGAGGACAGTCCAAGTTTTCTGGCCGTCCGGCGAATACAACGGGGTTCGAAACAGGCGCTTTCTAAAAGGATATTTTTCGTCGTATCTTTTATCTCGGTATTCAACCCTCCCATGATTCCGGCCAGGGCTACCCCTTTTTCACCATCGGCAATGACCAGCATTTCTTGGGTCAGGGTCCGTTCCTGACCGTCCAGGGTAGTCATCCGCTCTCCGTTTTCAGCCTGGCGTACCACAATCCGTCGTCCGGAAAGGGTGTCAAAATCAAAGGAATGAAGGGGCTGCCCGAGTTCCATCAGGACAAAGTTGGTGACATCCACCACATTATTGATGCTGCGAATACCCACGGAAAGAAGCCGCCGGCTCAGCCAGGCAGGGGAAGGTCCGATAGTCACCCCACGAATCAATCGGGCCACGTATCGGGGGCACAACTCCGGAGCCAGGATTGACACTGAAGTCTCATCCTGGATCTTCTTCCCCGGAGGGGCCGCTGAAGTATCCGGATAGGTAAAGGGGCGATTGAAGATAGCCGAGACTTCCCTGGCTATACCGATATGACTCAGGCAATCCCCTCGATTAGGGGTTACATTAACTTCCAGCAGAGTGTCTTCCAATACCAGGGCCTGACTGATGGGAAGCCCGACAGAAATCCCCTCGGGCAGGATCATGATCCCGGAATGGTCTTCGGATAATCCCATTTCCTTTTCCGAGCAGATCATTCCCGGAGAAATGATGCCCCGGATAGTGGCTGCCTGGACTTCCATCCCGGAGGGGAGACAGACTCCCGGCAAGGCCACGGGCACTAAGATCTCGGGGCGCACATTGGGGGCCCCGCAAACCAGATCCAGTGTTTCCCTGCCCGTATCTACCCGGCAAACAGTCAGTCGATCCGCCTGGGGATGTTTCCGCACTTCCAGAATCTTCCCCACAACCAGCGATTCCAACTCCCGTCCGATGGGAAGGATCGCTTCCACTTCCAGACCGGCCATGGTCAGACCATGGGCCAGTTCTTCAACGGAAAGGCCCTTCAAATCCACATATTCTTTTAACCAGTTGATGGTGATTTTCATATCAAACCCGTCATGCCCGTGTAGACATGACGGGCATGAATTAGGATTCAAGGGATCAAGGGGTCAAGGTTTCAAGTGAAAGGCGTGGAAGTTATAACCCTTGAACCCTGGACACCTCGAACCCTGGAACCCTTCTTTCATATTAAAACTGCTTTAAAAACCTTTGATCGTTTTCGTAGAACATTCGGATGTCATCAATCCCGTATCTGATCATGGCAATCCGCTCCACGCCCATACCAAAGGCAAACCCGGTCACCTGATCGGGATCATAACCGACCATCCGGAAGACCTCGGGATCAATCATCCCTGACCCCAGGATCTCCATCCATCCGGTCTGGGAGCACAACCGGCAGCCGGATCCCCGGCAGATCACGCAGCCAATATCCACTTCGGCGCTGGGTTCGGTAAATGGAAAAAAACTGGGACGGAAGCGCAGGGGAACGTCTTCCCCAAACATCTGATGCACGAAAAAGGTCAAGATGCCTTTCAGGTCTCCAAAGGTGATATCTTGGCCGACCATAAAACCCTCCACCTGATGAAACATCGGGGAATGGGAGACATCCGAATCACGGCGATAGACCTTTCCTGGAGCGATGACCTGCAGGGGAGGGGTATTTTTTTCCATAACCCGGACCTGTAGAGGTGAGGTTTGGGTTCGGAGCAAAAGGGTATCTGAAATATAAAAGGTATCCTGCATGTCTCTGGCAGGATGATCCGCCGGCATATTCAGGGCCTCAAAATTATAATAATCCAGTTCGACTTCCGGCCCTTCCACCATTTCAAAATTCAAACGGGAAAAGATATCACAGATCTTATCCATGGTTTGGGTAATGGGGTGCTTCCGACCCTGAAAGGTTTTTCTTCCGGGAAGACTCCAGTCAAACCGGGTCGGAACCGTTTTCCCTGTTCCGGAGAAGACCTCTTTTTTTTGTTTAAACAGTTCTTCCAGGATCCCTTTGAGACGATTGGCCTCTTGTCCCACCTGAGGTCTTTCCGGGGGCGGAATAGTCGGGAGTTCCCGTAAACACTGAGTTAATTCCCCTTTTCTACCCAGAAACCGAATCTGCAAAGCCTCCAGATCAGCCAAAGAGGAAACCCGTTCCAATGCTTCCCGGACTTGGGTTTCCAATGTTTTTAATTTGGATAACATGGCAATTATCTTATTTTACTAAGGTAGCAGTTAGGGTTGGACCCGAAGGGGATCAAGGATTAAGATTGGGAAACCATCTTAACCAGAGAGGTAAACCTTTCCGGATCTCGAACAGCCATTTCGGACAGCACCTTACGGTCCAAGCCGATATCGGCCTTTTTCAAGGCTCCCATAAAACGGCTATAAGAAATACCGTTATTTTTAGCGGCTGCACTGATACGCACAATCCATAACCCTCGAAATTCTCTCTTACGGACCCGCCGGTCCCGATAGGCATACTTAAGAGCCCTGTCCACAGCCTCGGTTGCTGTTTTAAACAATCGGCTTCGTGCGCCACGGTATCCTTTGGCTAATTTTAAAACCTTATTCCTTCTTCGCCGGGCCTTGAAGCCTCTTTTAACTCTGGGCATGATTTTTCACCTCTATCTTAAAACTTATGCCCCATGGGGCACTACTAATTTAATAATGGTTCTCGACGAACGCCGAACTCCGGCTTCCTTGAAGAAGCCTCTTCAAAAGATTGGCGTATCGGCTTCCAAATGGAAGCCTCTTTAGGAGCTCGGCAAAGCCGAGCGGACCAATCGGCCTGAACGCTGAACGGTTTTCGTATCAAGCATAGGGCAGCATCCTTTTAATGCTCCGCATATTGGCTGATTCCACCACCGCTGATTTTCTAAGACGTCTTTTCCTCTTGGTCGTCTTGCTGGTTAAAATATGGCTGCCAAAAGCATGGGAACGGATGACCTTGCCGCTTCCTGTACTTTTAAACCGTTTGGCAGCACCGCGTTTGGTTTTCATTTTAGGCATAACATCACACTCCTTGTTGCTTTTTAACACGAAAATAGATTTCGAGCCATCTCGTTGCTCCGGTCTATTTTCATATTTCGTGGTGTCACGCCACCAAAGGCGTGGCATGACGGTTTAACAAGGAGGACCCCTGAATTGAGCCCTCTCTTCTTTTTCCGATTATTCAGATGTAAACAACGGCTATAGGCAACAGGCCATGGGCGATTAGGAAGGAAAAACCTCTTTCGGTTGTTCCCTATCGCCTCTTGCCCCTTGCCTCTCGCCTGCTTTTATTATTTCGGTCCGAGGATCATGGTCATGTTCCGGCCTTCCAGCTTGGGTTCCTGTTCCACTGTGGCCTGGTCTTTGGTTTCTTCGATGATCCTTTTTAATATATTCCGAGCTGTTTCCTGATATTGGATCTCCCGGCCCCGAAACATGAGGGATATTTTAGTTTTGTTTTTTTTCTCTAAAAATTTCCGGATATTATTTAACTTGAACTGGAAATCGTGTTCCTCCGTTTTGGGTCGAAGTTTAACTTCTTTGACCTGGATGATCGTTCGGCGTTTTTTTGCTTCATGAACTTTTTTGGTCTGCTGGTATCTGAACTTACCATAATCCATGATCCGGCAGACAGGAGGATCCAATTGCGGAGCGACTTCAACTAAATCCAATCCTTGTTCTCTGGCCAGAGCCAGGGCCTGGTTTATGGGCAGGATGCCCAACTGGACACCGCCATCCCCGATAACCCTGACATTGGCGACCCTGATCTCTTCATTTACATTAACCGACGACTTGGCTATAACCATCACCTCCTAATTTGATATTCGATTGTCGATTACGGAATAGAGTTCTTCACTGTAAAAATATATTCGGTCTTTCATTCCGAAACCAGAAATTTCATTGTTTTCCCGGGACAGACTCTTCTCGAATCCTGTCAATCAACTGGGAAACAGGCCATGTTCCCAGGTTTTCCCCGCTTCGGGTTCTGGGGCTGATAGTACTGTGTTCTTCTTCCTTATCTCCGATGACGATCATATAAGGGATCTTTTGCAATTGGGCCTCGCGGACCTTGAGCCCCAATTTTTCATTGCGAATATCCAATTCAGCCCTGATGTCGACCGCCAGTAATTCATGATGTACTTTTTGACAGTAAGAAGCGTTGCGGTCGGTAACCGACAGGACTATGGCTTGAACCGGGGCCAGCCAAGTGGGAAAGGCCCCGGCAAAATGTTCGATCAATAGGGCCAGGAACCGTTCGTAAGACCCCAGAATAGCCCGGTGGACCATGACCGGCGCTACGGGTTTACTCTCTTCATTGATATAGGTAAGGTCAAAGCGCTTGGGGGTGGCAAAATCCAATTGCACCGTGGGGATCTGCACTTCCCGGCCCATGGCGTCCTTGAACATGAAATCCAGCTTGGGACCATAGAGGGCCGCTTCCCCTTCTCTGCGTTTGGCATTAAGTCCCATCTCATCGGAAATCTCGGCCAGCATGGCTTCGCAGGTATCCCAGTCTCCGGGATCACCGATATATTTATCCGGGTGGGCATAATCACGAACCGAAAGGGAAACCCAATGGTTGCCCCACAGGCCGAGATCGGTGTAAAAATCCCGGATGATTCGCACCATGTTCATGGCTTCCTGTTTCACCTGGTCGATACGGCAGAAGGTGTGACCGTCCTCAACAGTAATGGCATAAACCCGTGTCAATCCGCCTATTTCTCCGGTTTTTTCCGCCCGGTACTGCTTTTCCGATTCCATGTACCGGATGGGCAGGTCCCGGTAGGACCGGGGCCGGGAGGCAAAGATCTGAGTCTGGTGCGGGCACTGGACGGGTTTCATCACAAAAGCGTGCTCTTTGGCCGAGGTGACGTGAAAAAGCTCATCGGCAAATTTGGCGGCATGACCGGATAACTGATACAAATCGATTTTGGCCAGATGAGGAGTCATGACTTTCTGAAACCCGTACTGCCGGCAAATCCATTCCACCCGTTTTTTCAACTCTTCAATGATAACAGTCCCTTTAGGAGTAAAAAGGGGCAACCCCGGCCCGACCTTTTCGGAAAATACAAACAGATCCAGACTCTTGCCCAGTTTGCGGTGGTTCCGTTTTTCAGCCTCGGCCCGCTGGGCAAGGAAGGTTTCCAGCTTCTCTTTGGTTTCGAAGGCCGTCCCGTATATTCGCTGGAGCATGGGGTTCTTTTCATCCCCCCGCCAGTAAGCCCCGGCCACATGGGTCAGTTTATAAAAACGGCTTCCG
>CAZSTT010000131.1:0-10488 GCA_964609705.1 uncultured Thermodesulfobacteriota bacterium | reverse complement strand
TTTTGCTGATGGCTAAAAGCTGATGGCTGACCGCTCCATCCGGAACATTGCCATTTCCGGATGGACACCAGTTAAATTTTTTGCCCTTTTTCCTTGAAAAATTTTATGGCCCCGGGATGAAAGGGAATCGGAGAACCGTCGACGGCATCTTCCAGGGTCAAGTTCCTGGCCTCCTGATGAACGGCAATCAGCTCCGGTTTGTAGGCAAATAAGGTTTTCAGGATATTGTAGGCCAGACCGGGATCCATTTTTTCATGACAGATCAAAATGTTGGCTACGGCCGCCACCGGCGTATCCACCGAAACCCCCGGATACATATTTCTGGGGATTTTCCCTTTAAAATACACCGGACCATACTTGGTGATCATCCGGCCAACGCCGTCCTCATGACCAATCAGTTTCATCCTGATTCCCGGCGTGGCCCCCAGATCAAGCACCGAAGCGGTAGGTAGACCCCCGTCCCAGAAATAGGCGTCAATCTTGCGGTCTTTCAAGGCGCCGGCCGATTCGGTGGCCCCCAGCCGGTCCCGGGTGATATCTTTGTCCGGGTTAATCCCGTAGGCTTCTAAGACCCGCAGGGCCTTCACTTCCGTTCCCGATCCGGGGGCCCCGGTGGAAATCTTTTTCCCTTTCAGATCGGCTGCGGTGTTGATCCCTTTCCCCTCCAGGGTGACGACATGCATAAAGTTGGAGTAAAGGACGGCCAGATTTCGAAGGGGAAGTTTCTCTTTGAATTTTCCGGTTCCCATAAAGGCATCATAGCCCACATCGGCCATGATAAAACCCAAATCGGCTTTTTGGGCGGCAACCAGTTTGCAATTGTCAACCGAGGCGGCCGTCACTTCGGCCGTAGCCTCTACGCCGGGGAGGTGTTTGGACAAAACGGCCGCCATGCCTCCCCCATAGGGATAATAAACCCCCCCGGTTCCCCCGGTAACGATGGACAAACGAACCTTGGTTTGGGCCAGCAGCAGACCGGGGGAAACCATGAGGCTTCCCAATCCCACGGCACCGGAAATTTTCAGAAAATCCCTGCGATTCATGAACCGTTCTTTGTTCTCCATAAAAACCTCCTTAACATGAGTTGTGGTTTGTTGATCCATTTACTGGACCTTCTTATCGGATCGCTCCCAAAAAGAATCTCGAAGACCTTTTTTGAAAAGTTTGCCGGAACCGGTCCGCGGCAATTGGGGCAGGAAAGAAATCGACTTGGGGGCCTTATAACGGGCCAGGTTCATTTTACAAAACCGGATGATTTCTTCTTCGGAGATCGACTGGCCCTCTTTCAAAACGACGGCGGCATGGACGGCTTCCCCCCATTTTTCATCGGGGATCCCGAAGACGGCGGTTTCCAGTATCTGGGGAATCTGGTAAAGAATATTTTCCACCTCGGTGGAATAGACATTTTCTCCTCCGGTGATAATCATGTCTTTTTTCCGGTCCACAATATTGGCATACCCTTCCTCATCCATAACCGCCAGATCGCCGGTATAAAGCCAGCCGTTTTTAATGGCCTTTTGAGTCTCCTCCGGCAGTTTCCAGTATCCCGGGGTAATGGTGTCCCCCCGGACAATGATTTCTCCCACCTCCTGGTCGTCAGGCCGCACTTCTTCGCCGTTATCCCGTACCACTTTAAGAGAAACCCCGATGAAGGGCCGGCCGGTTCTGGATTTGAACTGAAACTGTTTTTCCGGAGGCAGAGATTTCAAATGATCTTTCAAAATGGAAAAGGTCAGAAAGGGACTGGTTTCGGTCATTCCATAGGTTTGAATATAGTCACAGCCGAAACCCTGCATGATCTTTCGGACCACCTCCGGGGCAATCGGGGCCCCGCCGCTCAACAAGACCCGAAGATGAGGGAAATCGCAGGCCGGGAAAGCCGGGTGGTTAATCAGCAGGTTGAGCATGGTGGGGATCATATTGGTCAGGGTGATTCTTTCCCGGATCAGAGTATCCAAAACGTCCCGGGGTTCAAATTCCCGGACCAGGACATGGGTGCCGCCGGCCCAGGTGACGGCCCAGGTGGCCCAGGCATCGGCCAGGTGGAAGAGGGGGGCCACATGGAGCCAGACATCGGAATCGGTCAACTGAAGTTCGGCCAGGGTGCCCAGAGCATGGAGGTAACAATTTTTATGACTGAGCATCACCCCTTTGGGGCGGCCGGTGGTCCCACTGGTGTAATAGATCTGGGCCGTAGTTTCCTCACCCGGACCCCCATCCGGAATCGGATCCGGAGAGGAAGACCGGAGAACGGCCTCATAATCCAATCCCGGCAGGGGAGTCGGGCCCTGGTGATTGGTCAAGAGGATATGGGAAGGTGGGATCTTTAGATTTTTTATGGATTCGATTTTGGGCCAGAAATCCGAATGAAGGAGGATCAATTCGGATTCGGAGTCGTTGAGAATATAGTCGATTTCTCTTGGAGAAAGACGATAGTTGAGAGGGACCAGGGTCAAGCCGATGAGGGCCGAGGCGTAGTAGGTTTCCAGGAAGATATGACAGTTATAATGGAGAATGGCCGCTTGATGGCCGGGTCCCAGCCCCCGTTTTTTAAGAAAGTGGGCCAGTCGGAAGACCCGCCTGGAAAACTGTTCATAGGTAAACACCCCTTGATGACAGCGAACCGCCTCTTTTTGCGGGTATCCACGGGCCGCTTTATATAAAAGTTCGGCTAAATGAATTGGAATCCCTCCCTTGGAAAATTAATGTTGAAGAAGGTACACTATTTTTTTAATGGAGAGAACAAAAATATTCAAACTTGTTTTTTCCTTGACCAATGGGTTTTCCCCTTTTATAATTCCTCAACCGGTTGTCCCAGGGCATAACTTTTTGTTTTATGAAAAGGAATACCGGTTTTGGATGATTCTAAAAATTTTTGAAACTACCAACCTGATAGAGGTCCTCCATTGAAAAAAGCTCTATTTGTTTTTCTTGTTTGGGTGCTGATCCCGTTTGCCGTCTATGCTAAATCGGAAAGCTTGAAGGTCGATCTGGAATTTAAACCAAGAGAGACTGTAAAGGTTCATCCTAAAAACGTTCCGCCGAGCAAGATCTTTTTTGAGCCTGTCCAAGACGCCCGGCCCAACCCCAGAAACATTGGAGAAAATATGGAAGATAAAGGTCAGAAAGTAAGCATTCTGGCCTCCAATGAACCCAGCGGGTTTGTCCGATCGGTCCTGATCCGAGAGTTCCGAAATAAGAAATTTTCCGTGGAGGATAATGCCGGCGCGGCCTCCAGAATTGTTGCCGGGACTTTGGTCAAATTCTGGACCGTGGAAACTTCCAATTATGACTCCCAAACCCAGATCAAGATTGAAGTGAAAGACCGTAACGGCCGGGTTCACTACAGTCGCATTTATCCCGGGGTGGGGAAAAACAGGGGGAGAAGTCTCAGCGATATCAACTATAATGAAAGTATCAGTAACTCCATGACCTCGCTGATCGATAAGATTTTTTCAGATCAAGAATTCCTGAATTCCCTCGCCGAAACCTCGGCCCTTCCCGCTGCCGTGGGAAAACCGGCCGTTGCGGGCGTGGAAAATCAGCCTGCCTCTCCTAAGAAAAGTAAAAGGAGTTCTCGTCCCTCTTCAGCTGCCTCAAAAACTCAACCGGTTTTCGGCCCCAAATGATAGGGACTCTCAGTCCGGGCCAGCCTTTAAAATATCTCGGCCGAGAAGATTTGAATTATTGTTTTACTGTCTTTCCAGGCGTCTTTGGGGAGACCGGCCTTCTGGCAGGTATGTTCCAAAAAAGTTTGGGTATCCCACCCGTATTCTTCAGCTACCTGGGGCAGGAGCAGCCCGGAGTGATATCCCCTTTCGATGTACAATCCATGCTTTCCTACCTGGATTTCCTGGATGTTCTTTATTGGACGGAAAGGAGTCAGGGCTGAGATCTCAATCGACAGATCTTTGAGCTCCTGCCTGGAGAGGGGAGGAAATCGCGGGTCCTGAAAAGCGGCGGCCTGGGCCATATCGATAACGGTTTGGGAGAGGGGTTTTAAAGCCTGGATATGACCGATACATCCCCGCAACTGGCCGTGGGTCTTTAACGTTACAAAGGCCCCTCTTTTTTCCGATAATCCCCGGGGTTCCCCCTCACGGGTGGGCAGGGGACGGCCTAAAAGATGATGTTCAATGGCCTCTCGGGCCAACCGATGCAAAAAAGTCTTCTCTTCTTCGGAAAAAACGTTTTCCTCTTTTTTCCCCTTGGCCGCGCTTGATCTGAAAAGGGCTGCCGCCATATAACCCACCACCCCGGAGCGGTCCCCGGTCACATCACCGGAATTGGCATATTTCAAAACCAGGGCACGATCGGCGGAAAGGAGCCGGGCTGCTTTCATGACCGTAACGATGGGACCGCCGCCGCAGGCCTCTGCCTGGTCTTGGGCCAGGTCCTGCATTAATCCCTGTTCATCGAAGGCGGCTACCCGGTCCAGGATATTTTTGTCCATATTTTTAGCCTGTTCATAGGCATGAAAGTGAGACAGATCGGTACTGGCCACCAGCAGGATTTTCTTTCCCTTGAGGACCTCGGCTAAAACACGGGCGATTTCTTCACAGGTCGATAGGTCCTGGGAGCCCTGAATGATGGGGACGATGGAAAAATTCTTAAGGGTTTCCTGTAAAAAGGGAAGTTGAATTTCCAGGGAATGCTCCTGGGCGTGTCCTTCCGGGACATATTGAAAGATAGGACTTTTTTCAGAAATATCCCGGGCCAGTTCCCGGTCCACCGGAATAATCCCCAGCGGGGTCTCATAACCGTCTTTTATGTCGATGGACGCCCCTTTAAAGGGGTAACGGTGACTGGGGGCGATAATCACTACCTGAGTGAAAGGTTGGGATTGGAGTAGTTTATAGGCATGAGCCGCCACCCCTCCGGAATAGGCATAGCCGGCATGGGGAGCAATCAGGGCCATTAATTCTCCGGTTATCTCAGGGGTGACGGGAACCGCCTCTATAAAAGCCCGGATCTGGGAGCGCAGGGCCTTGGGGGGCCCGGGATACCAACTGCCGGCGATGATGGATTTTCTGATATCCTGTGTCATGGCAGGCCTCCTTACTAACAGCGATAGCGCTTAGCTGATAGCGCATAGGTTGAAGAAAAATCGAAGGAAAAGCATTTGCTGTCAGCTATTGTTTATAATAATACTTATACCAGTTCACAAATTTTTGGATCCCCTCTTCAATGGAAGTCGCCGGTTTAAAGCCCACCGCCCTGGTCAGGTCAGCCACATCGGCATAGGTGGCCGGAACATCGCCGGGTTGAAGGGGCATGAGGTTTTTAAGGGCTTTTTTCCCCAGGCATCGTTCCAGAACTTCGATAAAATACATCAGCTCCACCGGGTTATTATTCCCGATATTGTACAGCCGGTAAGGGGCATAACTGCTGGCCGTATCCGGCTGCAGGCCGTTCCAGTCCGGATTGGGTTCAGGAATTTTCTCCAAAACCCGAACCACTCCTTCGACGATGTCGTCAATGTAGGTAAAGTCCCTTTGCATCTTGCCATAGTTGAAGACATCAATGGGTTTTCCTTCCAGGATGGCCCGGGTAAAGAGGAACAAGGCCATGTCCGGCCGCCCCCAGGGACCATAGACGGTGAAAAAACGAAGACCGGTGCAGGCTAATTTAAATAAACTGGCGTAAGTATGGGCCATGAGTTCGTTGGCTTTTTTGGTGGCGGCATATAAGGAAACCGGGTGATCGACGTTGTCATGGACGGAAAAGGGCATCCGGGTGTTGGCTCCATAAACGGAACTGGAAGAGGCAAAGACCAGGTGTTTGACCTGGTGATGCCGGCACCCTTCCAGGATATTCAAAAAACCCAAGAGATTCGTTTCGGCATATGAATAGGGGTTGATCAGAGAATAGCGTACCCCGGCTTGAGCCGCCAGATTGACCACCCGATCGAACCCCTGCTCACTGAATAGTCGGGACACGGCTTCTCGATCAGAGAGGTCGATTTGAGTAAAATGAAAATGGGTGTGACCCTTGATCTGTTCCAATCGATCCCGTTTTAATTGGACGTCATAATAATCATTCAGATTATCCAGACCGACCACCTGATTCCCTGCTTCCAGGAGACGTCGGCAAAGATGGGAACCGATAAAACCGGCCGCGCCGGTGACTAAAGTTTTGATGGACATGGGCTCTTCCTTAGTTGCCTGAAGATAATTAGTTTCCATCCGGAAAGGTCTTTTCCGGATGAGAACTAATAAAATATTTTACAAGTGTACCATACTTTAGTAAAAAATAAAACAGTGTCAAGGATCTTCTTGTTTCGCCTTTTTATGAAAATCAACCTTTCCTTGCTCCCCCTGGATATTTTATGATATAAGAAGCTGTCGATCGGGAATTTCTTCGGGACCCAAAGCCGGGACGCCGAAGAGGGCTGTTTCCCATAACCTGTTTCCCAAAAACCCTGGGAACTTTTTTCACTGGAAGGGAACCGGAGATGAAAGAGGCTTTGGGGTGTCTGTAAAATTTTTACAACTGCTCTATCTTTTCCAGGAATACGGTTATTTAATTATTTTTACCGGGACTTTCTTTGAAGGAGAAACCACCCTGGTCCTGGGAGGTTTGCTCTCCCATCAGGGCCATCTCAACTTCTGGATAGTCGTCGCTGTCGCCGGTTTTGCCTCCTATTTGGGCCACCTGGTCTTTTATTTCCTGGGGAAAACCGCCTCATCCTGGTTTCTGCTGAAATTTCCCAAGTTCCAAATGAAAATACAACAGGCGGAGGGTCTCATCCGCCGTCATGAAACCACCAGCCTATTCATTACCCAGTATATCTTCGGATTACGCTTGGCCAGCGCCCTGGCTTTCGGAATCCTGGATATGAAAATCATCAAGTTTCTTTCCCTGCAATTGATCAGCTGTATCCTCTGGGCCGTTATTTTCGCTTCCATGGGATATTGGGTCGGCGATTCGTCGGACATGATCGTTAGAAATATTGAATGGGCTATTTTACTCATCCTGGTCATAGGCTTTTTCAGCGCCATTATCGGACGAAAAATTTTTGATTACTGGCTGCGCTCCCGTTGATATAATAGTCGAAAAAAGGATTCGAGGATTCAAGGGGTCAAGGGTTCAAGGGGTTTAACCTCCACGCCTTTCACTTGATCCCTTGACCCCTTGAATCCTCGAACCCTTTTCATGTTTTGTGTCGACCCTCAGGCATGACGGTTTACTATGGTAACTTTGAGCAAAGGATTGATTTTATGCCCATAGAAAAAAAGACCCATTTTTCCATCTGGTATTTCGTGCTGGCCATGGTTGTTCTGATGGCCTTCCAGACTTACTTTCTGACCGACCAGGTCGGGCAGATCCCCTATAATGAATTTAAAAAATTACTAAAGGCCAATAAATTGGCGGACCTGGTGATTTATGAAGATCTGATTTCCGGAAAAGTCAAGGCCGCAGAGATCGAAGGGATGATTTCCGCTGAAACCGTCAAACAATTAGGGAAAGGGAAAGGCGACCGCGCTTTTGTCACCGCCCGGGTTCCAGACCCGGACCTGATCAAAGACCTTGAATCGGCCGGTATAAAATTCACCGGAAAATTGGAGAACAAGCTGGTTAAGTTTTTTACCAACTGGATCCTGCCGATTGCCTTCTTTGTCGTCATTTGGGGTTTTTTGATGCGCCGGATGGGCGGGGCCAGCGGCGGCCTGATGTCTATCGGAAAAAGCAAGGCCAAAGTGTTTATGGAAAAAGATATTAATATCAAATTTGATGACGTGGCCGGGATCGATGAGGCCAAGGAAGAACTCCAAGAGGTCATTGAGTTTTTAAAGTTCCCCCAAAAATTTCAGCGGTTGGGCGGCAAGATCCCCAAAGGGGTTTTGCTGGTGGGTGCTCCGGGAACAGGCAAGACGCTGCTGGCCAAGGCCGTGGCCGGAGAGGCCGGGGTCCCTTTTTTCAGTATGAGCGGTTCTGATTTTGTGGAGATGTTTGTCGGGGTGGGGGCGGCCAGGGTCCGGGACCTTTTTACCCAGGCCCAGCAAAAGGCCCCCTGCATCATCTTTGTTGATGAATTGGACGCCATAGGGAAAGCCCGGGGGATTAACCCTATGGGGGGGCACGATGAACGGGAGCAAACGCTTAACCAGCTCCTGGTCGAGATGGACGGTTTCAACACCGAAAAGGGGGTCATTATCATGGCCGCCACCAACCGGCCTGAGATCCTCGATCCGGCTTTACTCCGCCCCGGTCGTTTCGACCGCCATGTGATGATCGACAAGCCCGATGTTCTGGGCCGGGAGGCGATCCTTAAGGTTCACAGCAAGGGGGTCACCCTGGCCCCGGAGGTGGACCTGAAGGTGATCGCCGCCCGGACCCCGGGGTTTGTCGGGGCCGATCTGGCCAACATCGTTAATGAAGCAGCCTTGCTGGCAGCCCGGAAAGATAAAAAAGAAGTGGACATGAAGGATTTCGATAATGCCATCGATCGGGTGATTGCCGGCCTGGA
Organism: uncultured Thermodesulfobacteriota bacterium; assembly: GCA_964609705.1. Lineage (GTDB taxonomy): Bacteria > Desulfobacterota > RBG-13-43-22 > RBG-13-43-22 > RBG-13-43-22 > RBG-13-43-22. The sequence continues at coordinate 2,018 of CAZSTT010000131.1, read as the reverse complement.
AAAAAAGAATCGCCGGATGAACGAGAAGGAAAAAGAGATCGTGGCTTACCATGAAGCCGGTCATGCCATTGTCGCCGAGATTCTCCCCAATGCCGATCCGGTCCACAAGGTTTCCATCATCCCCAGGGGGATCGGGGCCTTGGGATACACCCAGCAACTGCCCACCGAAGACCGCTACCTGATGACCAGGGGAGAACTGTTGGATCGGATGGGGGTTCTTTTGGCTGGCCGGATCGCCGAAGAAATTCATTTTAAGGAAATTTCCACCGGGGCGCAAAACGACCTTTTACGGGCCACGGATATTGCCGAGCGTATGGTCCGGGAATATGGGATGAGCGATCTGGGGGTCGTCACTTTTGAGAGAGAGCGGCGGCCTTTGTTTCTGGAAACCGGCCTGGGATATGATACCGGGCGCTCCATCAGCGAGGAAACCTCCCGGTCTATCGATCAGGAGGTGAAAAAGATTATCGAACTGTCCCGGGAAATCGCCGACCGGATTTTAAGAGAGCATTTGCCTCAGTTGTCCCAGCTGGCCCAGCGCCTGCTGGAAAAAGAGGTGGTGGAAGGAGAGGAATTAAGAGAGATTTTAGCCGTCAGCGTAAAGTCTTCAGCGCAAAACGCCTGGGGCAAAGGGTAAAACCAGAGGTTTGATTTTAATCCAGGGATAGATCGTTAAAATGGATAATCAATTCCCCTCAGTTACAGGGACCTGAACCGGAGTTGTTTGGGAGTAATGGATTTTTCAGACCCATACTCCGAAATCCATTCGAAAAAGTCGGAGATGAATTTTTAAATATAGGCGACGAATCGTTGGAGAGCATATGGCTCCTTTACCCGATCATGATCCCATGATAGGCCGGTACAAAAAAAGCACCTTCTATTCTCTCTGGACCCGATATAAGTTCATTCCCTTGTATTGGAAGATCCTCCCCATTGTTTTTTTGTTGGCCGGCATCTTTTTTCTGGATCAAATGCGGGTGCCTCCCCTGGTGCCTCCGGAGATCCTTCATCGTCTCTATTATCTGCCCATTGTCTTGAGCGGTCTCCTCTTCGGATTTAGAGGGGGCGTGCTGGCGGCCGTGGTGGTGACCTGCCTGTTTGTTCCCCACTGGTTGAATCGGTTTGCCGGTTCCTCTCTCCATGGCGGGCATTTGGATGAGGTCGTCCTTTTTTATGCCTTCGGGATCCTGATCGGACTGTTGGTTGACCGGGAGAGACTCGAATCCCAACTTCGGCAGGATCAGGAACACCTGGCGGTTCTCGGCGAAGCAGCGGCCACCATCGCCCATGAATTAAAAAATCCGGTGATCACCATCGGGGCCTACGTTCAAAGAATCCTGCAGAAAACCAATCCCGAAGATCCCAACCGGGAGCGGTTGGCGGTCATTCGCCGGGAATGTCAGCGGATTGAGATCCTGTTGCAAGACATGATCCATTTTTCCCGGCCGATTAATCCCGAGTTTTCTTTTGTGGACATCAATCATCTCATTCAAGAAGTCTTGAAAATAATTTGTCCCCGGGCGGAGCAAAATCAAATCCTGCTGAGTTCCAGTCTGGAGGGAGACCTGCCTTCGATCCAGGCCGATCAAACCAGAATTACCCAGGTTTTGCATAACCTGATCCTGAACGCCATCCAGGCTTCGGGGCCTGAAAAATCGGTCCTGGTCTGTACCCGCCGCTTGAAAGGACAGGTTATTATTGAGATAACCGACCAGGGATGCGGTATTCCAGCCGATGATCGGGAAAAGATTTTCGCTCCTTTTTTTTCTACGAAAAAAGAAGGTTCGGGACTGGGACTGGCCATCTCCAAGAGGATCATAGAATTACACCAGGGCCGGTTGTCTTTCCGGGCCAACCAGCCCCAGGGGAGCGTTTTCACCATCTCTTTGCCCCTGGGCAGGAAGAATCCTTCCCCCCGGTTCGGATTATCAAACGAATCCAGAGAATAAAGGCCGGGGGACCCGCCATTAATTTTCTTCCCGTCTTTTTAACTTTCTGATATACAAAAGGTCCAATTT
>CAZSTT010000130.1:5054-10550 GCA_964609705.1 uncultured Thermodesulfobacteriota bacterium | reverse complement strand
GGCTCTTCGACTGAAAAATTCATATTGCAGCGCATCAACACCGATGTTTTTTCCTGTCCGGAACGGGTCATGCAGAACATTCGGACTTTTTGCCATCATGTCCTTAATCGGCTGCGGCAGACTCCCCTGAACTCGGGTCGCCGATGGGAGGTGCCCCGGGTTCTCTGGACCCAAAACGGCCAGGACCATTGGATCGGCCCGGACGGGGCCTTCTGGCGGGCCCTCAGCTTTATTGCCAGAGCCAGATCCTTTGATACCATTCAGGATCTCTACCACGCCCGGGAAGTTGGCTATGCCCTGGGGATGTTCCACACCCTCACCCGGGATCTGCCCGTTGAAAACCTGGTCGATACGCTGGAAGGATTCCATGTTACGCCGGGCTACCTGCGGCACTATGATGCCGTCCTGACTAAAATAAAACCGCCCCGGTCTCCGGAGGTGGAATATGGTTTGGAATTTGTGAATCGTCGAAGAGCCGGAGTCGATGTTCTGGAAAAGGCCAAAGAACAGGGGGCACTGGAACTCCGGCCGATCCATGGGGACCCCAAGGTCAACAACGTCATGATCGACATCAGCACCCGGCAGGCCGTCGGTCTGGTGGACCTGGATACGGTCAAGCCCGGGCTGATTCATTATGATATCGGCGACTGCCTCCGTTCCGGATGTAACCCCCTGGGAGAAGAGACCGAACCGTGGGAGAAAGTAAGGTTTGAACCTGATCTTTGCCGGGCTATTCTGAGGGGCTATCTGTCCGAGGCCGGGGATTTCCTCAAAGAAAATGATTATCGATATCTGTTTGAGGCCGTCAGATTGATCCCCTTCGAACTGGGACTCCGATTTTTCACCGACTACCTGGAAGGTAATGTCTATTTCAAGGCCGTAAACGAAAAACAAAATCTGACCCGGGCCCTGGTCCAGTTCAAACTTTCCGAAAGCATCGAATCACAGGAATCCGTCATTCGGACCCTGATCCAGGAGTTGAAATGAAATCCCGGAATTTCTCTTTGGAAACTTTTCCCGGAACCGGTTCCCCACCTTTTAGGATCACCGGTTCCTGTTTTCGCCGGAACCAGATCTTCGGCCTTACCTATCACCTCCTGGGAAGGATAGAGGATATCGAGGTTCCCCCGCCGGCGGACCGGCCTTCCCGCCGGATTGGGTTGTGGGAAAACACCTGCTTTGAGTTTTTCATCGGCCCCAGGGATTCCATCCGTTACTGGGAATTTAACCTTGCCCCCTCGGGGAATTGGAACGTCTTTCGCTTTGAAACCTACCGTCAGGGTCTTTTTGAGGAAGAGGCCTTCTCCTCCCTGCCGTTTGAGTCCCGGATCCAGCCGGATTCTTTAGGGGTTGTCCTGGAATTTGATTTGGGTATCATTATCCCGGCGGTTCAACCTCTGGAGATGGCGATCAGCACTGTTCTGAAAACCAGAGCGGGCGATTTGTCCATGTGGGCTTTGACTCATCCCGGCCCGGAAGTTGATTTTCATCGTAGAGACGGCTTCATCATCAAATTATAGAGACCTTTGAAAAAAGTCCCCTTTTGCCCAATTTCTGTGTCAGGCTCAAAATTCAATCCTCGAAATATTCCATATATTCCTGCGGTTGAAATTTTCGCCTTTCTTGACCTTAACCAAGATTGAACATTTTTCAAAGGTCTCTTATAAAGTACGGTCTAGAAATAAGGTTCCCCTATTCGGAGAAAAATGGCCATTCATATTCTTATAGACGGATATAATTTGATCCGGAAATATCCTCCTTTGTCACAGGCGGAGAAGGCCGACTTTTCCAAAGGCCGGGAAAAATTACTGGAATGGCTCTCTCAATACCGCCGAAAAATCCCAAATCCCATCACCGTGGTTTTTGACGGGGGGCAAGGAGGAGAACGGGACGAAGGAAGGGATATCTATAAGGGAATCAAAGTCCGGTATTCTCCCCAGGGCCAGACCGCCGATGATATCATTAAAAGGCTGGTGAAAAAAGAAGGAGAGAAAATCCTGGTGGTCACCTCGGACCAGGAACTGGGTTCTTATTGCCGACTTTTTAAAACAGGCTGGATCCGTTCTGAAGATTTCGCCCGTCGGATTCAGGAACAGATATGGTCTGAGGGCCGGAATTCAATCGAAGAAGATGACCGGGAGGATCCGCCCAAACAGAAAAAAGGGACCGCTTTTCGACTTTCCAAAAAGGCCAAGAGGGAAAAAAAATACTGGGAGAACCTTTAATGATCCCGTAAAAAGTTGCCGGAAGACTGTTTTCGGCATTCCGAAGAAAGTCGGAATCCAGGAATTTTAACTACTTAAAAAACTCTGGACCCCGGCTTTCGCCGGGGTGACGGCCTTGGTGATTTTTTCGAATTTGTTGGGCTTAATCGGCCTTAAATAAGGCCACCCTGTTTCTTCGGTTTTCCTTGGCTTGATACAAAGCCTGATCCGCGGCTTCGACTAGATTTTTTTCTCCTTTTATCCCGGTCGAAGGATAAGTGGCCAGGCCAATTCACCCCTGTCCCGGGACAAGAATTCCCTTCACCCGGCCGACAATGCCGCTGGTCAGGCGCACTTTAATTCCATGGGGATGATGGGGAGATTTGGTAAGGATATCCCCTACGATTCCCTCGGTCAGTTTTCCGGAAGGCTGATCTTGTTTCTGTACCACCTGTACCCGGGCTCCAGGTCGGATATCCCCCCGGTTTTTGCCGTTCATCGGATGATCCTGTCCTTCAATTTTATTGATGCCCCGGTATGGAGTTAACCCTGCCTTGAAAACCGTTTCCGGTAATGAACCGCTCGTTGCTGGTTACTCGTTAAAACGATAAACGGGAAACCGGCAACGAGCAACGGAGAAACTTGAAAATGCCGGTTAATGTTTGGACATCATATGGGTGACTGCTTTTTCCAGACCGTCCAGGGTCAATTCGAACATGGGAAAAATCTCCCGGATCTGGCTGATGGTCCGGGTATAGGCCCAATCCCTTTCCAGCACAGGATTGATCCATATGGCGCGGGTGAAGTTGTCGGCAATAAACTTCAGCCTCTCATAACTGGGCCGGCCGGACCGCTCGCCCACATAGATGTAGCCGTCGTTGCCCATCAGTTCATAGGGGGCCATGCTGGCATCCCCAACGATAATAAAGCGGGTTTCCGGGTCCAGGCGGATCAGATGATCTGTGGCAAAGGGTTTGGTGCGTCTGGGCGCATCCTCCCAGAGATAGTCATAAATGGTGTTGTGAAAGAAAAGTGTTTTCAGATCCTTAAATTGGTCCCGGGCATAATTAAAAAGGGTTTGGACCAGCTCGACATAAGGATCCATGGACCAGCCGCCGTTATCAATCGCCAGAATAACCTTGAGCCTGTTTTTGAGACTCTGGTCAAAAATGATCTCGATCTCTCCGGCGTTTCTCATGGTTTCATAAATGGTTTTGTCGATATTGACGGTATCTCTGGGGCCTACCGGGATCATATGCCGGAGTCGTTTCAAGGCTTCTCCGACTTGAGACTGGGTCAGCGGACCTTCCTGGGAATAGTCCTTATATCTCCGGTCCAGGGCCACTTTAACGGCGGACTTGCCGCCCCCGGCGCCGCCCACCCGCATCCCTCCCGGGTGCGTACCGGAGTGGCCCACCGGAGAAGTCCCGCTGGTCCCGATCCATTTGTTGCCTCCGTGATGTTCCTCGGTTTGTTCTTTTAAGCGGTCCAGGAAATATTGAAGCAATTCCTCGGGGGTCATTTTTTTCAGTTCTTCTTCATCCACCCCCAGGGCCTGGGCCACATCCTCCGGTTTTTTTAGCCATTGTTCCAGTAAAGCCCGGGCCATTTCGTCCAGTTCAAATTCGTCCCCTTCTTTAAATTCGATGCCGCGGAAATGGTGGGCAAAGGCTTGATCGTATAAATCAAAATAGCGTTCACTCTTGACCAGGACGGTCCGGGCGGCGATGTAAAAGTCGTCCAAAGAATTAACCAGTCCCAGTCCCAGGGCCTTTTGCAGCCTCAAAAACGAGGTCGGCGAAACCGGAACCCCCACTTTTTTCAGAAAATAAAAAAAATCTACAAACATGGTTTTATCTCTTGCTCCGGCCCACGCTGTTCTGGGCCACCACATAGTCCGGACTTTTTTTAAACAACACCCCTAAAAACGGGACATCTCCTTTGGTCAGATCCTTCACTTTAAAATCCGGATCGGCTTTCAAGGCTCGGATCCAGTTGATCAATTCCCGGGTGGCCGGTTTTTTTTCAATCCCCCGAATATCCCGAAGGCGATAAAAGGTCTGGACGGCGCTATCCAGCAGGTCCTGGTCAATATTGGGAAAATGGACATGGAGGATTTCCCGCATCATGCCCGGTTCCGGAAAGGCGATGTGATGAAAGTTGCAACGGCCTAAAAAGGGATCGGACAAGTCCTTTTTGGCGTTGGAGGTGATAATGATGACCGGCCGGTTGATGGCTTGAATGGTTTTATCAATCTCGATGATATCAAACTCCATTTGATCCAGGACGTCCAGCATGTCGTCCTGGAAATCGGTGTCGGCCTTGTCGATTTCATCAATCAGCAGGACCACCTTTTTATCGGCCACGAAGGCCTGGCCGATTTTGCCCATTTTGATATAGTCTTCGATATTGCTGACATCCCTTTTGGAATCCCCGAAACGGCTGTCGTTTAAACGGGTCAGTGTATCATATTGATACAGGGCGTCGATCAGCTTCATGCTTGATTTTACATTAAGGACTATCAATCGCATGCCGAAGGCCTCAGAAATGGCGTGAGCCAGCATGGTTTTCCCGGTGCCGGGCTCTCCCTTAAGCAGCAGAGGCATTTCCAGCCCCATGGTAATATTAACGATTTTGGCCAATTCATCATCTAGGACATATCTCTTGGCCCCGGTAAATTTGGTGGGTACGGTTTCGTGCATAATTTAACTCCTTAGAAGATATTGATGGACTCCTAAAAAATCCATCAGAAGACCCCGCATGGCGGGTTTAAGTTCCCCGTCCTGCTTTTGGCGGGATGGAACAACTTGAATTTACTTCCGCTTAGGGAAGGGAGTCCATCCCTCCCCGCGCAGGGGAAGTCGTTATTCACTTTTTATAAGGTTATCACCTATGGGAACCATTCAAACATAAAATTTTTGAATAATCAATAGGATTTCAAAAGGACAAGACAATGTCAAGCAGAAAAAAATTGCTCCCCTGAGCTTTCACCGACTCCTAATAAAGCTCCAAAAACAGGTCGGATCGGCAGTGTCCGATAAGAGATCGCCGGCGGATCAGGGGTCTTTTTCAACCAGGGCCAGAGCCTGGCGCAGGATATCCAGGCTTTCCAGGGCTGCGGCTTCGTCGATTTTATGCAGGGCAAAACCGGCGTGGACAATGACATAATCGCCGACTTCGGCCTCCTCGAGCAAAAGGAGGCTGACCTTCCGGATGACACCGTCGGCATCAATGGTTGCCAGTCCGTCTTTTATTTCGACAATCCTGGAGGGTATGGCCAGACACATATTTA
>CAZSTT010000130.1:0-4954 GCA_964609705.1 uncultured Thermodesulfobacteriota bacterium | reverse complement strand
CGATAAGAGGCCCCCAGCCGGAGGGTTTCTTCAAGGATCCTCTCGATCATCGGGGCGACTTTGGCCCGGATCGTGGGGGTGAGTTCGCAACTGACGGTCTCAATATCCAGAGGTTCGATACCCAGAACGACGGTTTGCGGACACTGATCCAGTACCCGGCACATGGTCAAGGCCTCCAGAAAATCCACCTGATGCAGGGAATTCTTGCTCCTGATCCGGGAGGGTATTCCGGACTCTTCCAATCTACAGAGGCTTCCGGGATCATCCCCCTTCCGGACGGCGTCGATGACAATGAGATAATCCGTTTCCGACAGGACCCCTAATAGATTCATCCCCAGCACCCCTCCGTCGAAAATCGAGACATTTTTCGAAAATTCAAAGCCTGCCTCCAGTTGCTCGATAACTCGGACACCGAACCCCTCATCACTAAAGAGGATATTTCCGATTCCTAAAATGGTGATCCGGGGTGGAGTTTCCATGGTTCAATTGGATTTAAGAAAAGGATTCAAAGGGCTAAGGGGATTAAAGGTTCTAGGTCCAAGGGTTAAGGGTAAAGAAACACCTTAGACCATAAAACTTATACCGGAAGTCATTAAATCCTTGAACCCTCAAATCCTGGAATCCTTGTGCCCTAATTTTCTAAAGCGCCTTGACCTTGTAAACCTGGTTGGAATCCGGGTCGATGACATGGACTCCGCAGGCGATGCAAGGATCAAAGGAATGAACGGTCCGCAGGATCTCCAGAGGCTGCTTCGGGTCAGCCACCGGTGTTCCGATAAGGGCCTCCTCCACCGGGCCCATCTTGCCCTTTTCATCCCTGGGACAGAGGTTCCAGGTGGAGGGAACCACCATCTGGTAGTTTTCGATCTTCTTGTCCTTGATCTTGATCCAATGACCCAAGGCTCCCCTGGCGACATCATTCAGACCACAGCCGATGGCCGTGCCCTCGGGCATCTCACAGTGCTGATAGGTCTTGATATCCCCGCCTTTGATATGGCCGATCAGGTCGTTGATCCAACCTTCCATGGCATTCCCGATAACCAAGGTTTCCAGGCCCCTGGCCGCTGTTCGGCCCAGAGTGGAAAAAAGGGCCTCCACCGGAACACCCAGCTTTTTCAAGGTGTCGTCAACGAGGGAATTGACCTCTTTCTTGCCCCTGGCATAAGCGACCAGGATTCTGGCCAGAGGTCCCACTTCACAGGGTTCTCCGTCATAGCGCGGGGACTTAAACCACGAATATTTGCCCTCCGGTTGATAACCCCCGTGTTGGGGCCTGGTTTCCCCTTCCCAGGGGTGTTTCGGAGATCCGGCTTCATACCAGGAGTGGGCCACGTGTTCAGTCACCTTCGCTTGATCCGCCATCTTTATGCCCTTCAGGTCCCTCTTCATGATCACCCCCCGGGGCAGGAAAAGGTCATCGGGTTCTTTGTCGCCCAGAGGTAAATCGCCCCAGGCCAGAAAATTGGTCGTCCCTCCGATGGCCCCCCAATCTTTATAAAAGGAAGCGACAGCCAGAAGGTCGGGAATATAGACATCCTTGATAAACTCCTGGGTTTCCTTCCAGACATAAAAAAATTCGGTGATTCGTTCAGGGTTCAAATCGGCCACGCAGGTGATACCCCCTACAACCAGAGATTGGAGGTGGGGGTTCTTTCCTCCGAATATGGCGTGCATCCTGGCTGCCTTGGCCTGGAGACGAAGGGCTTCAATATAATGGGCTGCGGCCAACAGGTTGGCTTCCGGGGGAAGTTTGTAGGCCGGATGCCCCCAGTAAGCATTGTTAAAGGGGCCGAGTTGACCACTGTCGACAAAGGTTTGAAGCCTTTGCTGCACATTCTTGAAATAGGCGGTACCGCCCCAGGGAGCATTGGTGACGTTGTCTGAAAGAGCGGCTGTCTTGACTGGGTCTGCTTTAAGGGCACTGACGATATCCACCCAATCCAAGGCATGAAGGTGGTAGAAATGGACGATATGGTCCTGCTGGAACTGGGCCCCATGCAAAAGATTCCTCAAGATCCGTGCATTGTCCGGAATCCTGACTTTTACCGCATTTTCAACTGCCCTCACCGAGGACAGAGAATGGGTGTAGGTTCAAACCCCGCAGGCCCGCTGAGTAAAGTGATGCGCATCCCGGGGATCCCGCCCTTGCAAAATGATTTCAAGACCCCTGAACATGGTGCCTGAGCTCCAGGCATTGACCACTTTGCCACCGGCCACTTCCACCTCGATCTTGAGATGGCCTTCTATCCTGGTTATCGGATCAACGGTTATTTTCATACCTGGGATCTCCTTATATCTTTATAAATTTATTGGATAATACGGTGTCAGTAATCCGGACTGGCCGGTTAGGTCTTTATGTTTTCCCTATAAAAGGGGGTCATTTCGTCCCAAAAATTGGGTTCGCTGCAGCCGATGCAGGGGTGCCCGGCCTGAATGGGCCAACTGGTGCCTCCATGGAATTTGACGGTCGGACAATTGTTGTAGGTTTCCGGTCCCTTGCAGCCCAGCTTGTAAAGGCAATAGCCCATGCGGGCCTCAATGGAGCCGAATTCAAGGACAAAATTATTGCTCTCAAAATAAGATCTCCTGGGGCATTGATCATGAATGGTATTGCTGTAGGCAAATAGGGGCCGGCCCAGATCATCCAGGTCCGGTAGTCTGTCCAAAAGGAGATAATTCACTATGGTGCCTACCAGATTGACCGGGTTGGGGGGACAGCCGGAAATATTAACCGTTTTAAGGCCCAGGGCATCTGTAACACCCTTGTACCCGCCGGGGTTTGGTTTGGCGGCCGGGATGCCGCCAAAAGAGGCGCAGGTGCCCATACTGACCACGGCCAGGGCCTTGGGGCAGACTTCCTTGGCGATTTCCAAAAAGGTCCTGTCGGCAATTTTTCCGTAGGCCCCGTTGTAATTTGTGGCAATGGAGCCATCGACGACGCAGATGAATTTTCCTTTGTATTTATTAACCGCATTCTTCAGGTTTTCTTCCGCTTGATGCCCAGCCGCGGCCATGATGGTTTCATGGTATTCGACGGAAATAATATCCAGGATCAGGTCGGCAATCCAGGGATACATGGTTCTCAAAAGGGATTCGGTACAACCGGTGCACTCTCCGAATGAGAGCCAGATCACCGGCGGCCGTTGCTTGGGTGCGGCGAAGACTTCAGCTACCTTGGGTACGAAGGAGGACGACAACCCCAGGGTGGCTGTCAGAATGGTACAGTAGCGCAGAAAGTCCCTTCTGGAGACCCCTTTCTGCTCAAGCCGTTCATAGAATTCTTTTTCCATGGTCACCTCCTGAAAATGACTATTCTTTTGGTCCAACAGGTTTCATCCCTCTTTTTTTTATAATCTCCTGACCTTGCTCGGACAGGGTAAAATCAACGAAAGCCTTGGCTGGACCGGCGGGTTTCCCTCTGGTGATATAGGAAAATTCCTGGAAGTAGGGATACCCTTTGTCCTTGAGGGAAAGACCATTGATCCTGACCGTCTTGACGCCTCCGGCCTTTCCGACAGCCCCCTGGGTCACGAAAGAGATAGCCGCCGGAAAACGCTTGACCGCTTCCAAGGCCATGGTGGAACAATTGGTCATGATGTCATACTCGATTTCTTTTCGCTTCAAGGCCAGGCGTCCGAAGTTTTCATAAGCAGCGGTGTTTTTTCCGGGGACAACCAGGAGGATCGCCGCCTCTCTCCCCCCTAATTCTTTCCAGTTGGTTATTTTTCGGCTGAAGATATTCCGGAGTTGTTCTTCCGTGATAGTGGCCAACCGGTTTCGGGCGTTAATAATAACGGCCAGGGGGTCCAGGCAAAAGGGGGTCTCCACATATCCGCCCTCCTGGAGGGGATAGGTCCCCCCTCGGGCTATGCTGGCAATGTCGCTTTCCCGGGCCAGGAGACGGTTTACCGCCGCGGGAGAAGAGGTTACATACAAGTTCACCTCAATTCCCGAAATCTTGGTAAAAGTCTCCAGTCTTTCTTTTTCGAAAGCTTCAAAAACCTGGGCCGAGCAACTGTATCTCAGTTTTTCCTGGATCTTGGCCTCTGAAGCAAAAGACCAGGAGGCCAGGATCGCCAGAAAGACCATTCCCCACGCGGCTCTTTTTATCATGGCTGCTCCTCCTTGGTTAAATGAAAGGGCCTGCCGGGCCGGAAAGCCCACCCGGCGGGGCTGATAAAGAAATTAAAGGATTGGTTTTGGCTGATGGTAATTTGAACAGATTTCCCTGTTTGCCGGGGAAATTTATTAATGGGGAACCACTCCAAACGGTCAAAGTTTATATCCTGATAAACAACCTGATAAACAATATGTTAAAAGGATAACCGCATACCGGCTCGTGGTGTCACGCCACTAAAAAGCGTGGCATGATGGTTTAGTGCGAAAATTTATTTTTAGGCTTTGAAATTGTAGTACAGTCCCGCGAAACGCGGGGCTGTGATTATAAATGACAGGCGAGGGCGCCTGTCCCACATAAACATAAGGTTATTTTCATATTTCGTGGCGCCCCGTAGGGGCATGAGTGGTTAGTTAATAAAGTAGACATTTGGTCAGCGAAGGAAATAACTTGATAAAAATTTGGTTCTAAATGCAAAAAGTATAGCGAAAGTAGTAAACAGGGTCAAGGACAAATATTGGAAAAGGAAAAAGCAGGCTTGCTGACCCATCAATCCCCAATCTAAACACAACAGGAAAAAAAAGGGGGCCAACCATTGTGGTTAGCCCCCTGGATTTACTGGCGGGGTCGACGGGACTCGAACCCGCGGCCTCCGGCGTGACAGGCCGGCGTTATAACCGACTTAACTACCGCCCCAAGAAGCGTCTCAAGTTTTCAAGCAAAGTGAGGTGGCGGAGTTACTGCATCGCGACGGTCCCCGTCAAGCGGGTTGCGTCGTCAGTAGGCGGGACAGGGCTTGAACCTGCGACATCCGGCTTGTAAGGCCAGCGCTCTACC
>CAZSTT010000129.1:0-10615 GCA_964609705.1 uncultured Thermodesulfobacteriota bacterium | reverse complement strand
AGGAGACGATATTAGCGAACATACCGGGGAAACCCCCAGCCCGCGGGCGGGTCGCGCCGACCACGGCAATAGATTTGGCCCGGACCATCACCTCCAGGGCGGCATTGATCGCCTCTATCTCTTCCCTGGTCGGTTCTTTCGTTGCCGGATCGTCCTCGGCCGATGATTCCCTTAACTCAGATATTTTTATCATTCTCTCCTCTTATTGATTGTCTCATAAGTAATATTAACATCACCCAAAGCAGGTGGGGGTGTATTTTATGGACTTGGCAAATTTAACATGACCAGTTTATTTGTCCATAAATTTCTTAAAAACCGTTAATTGCGACCGGTGAAGCACTTGACAAATATCGAAAAAGGGGGATACTTTTACACTGGAAGGCCTGGTTATTCATTATGGCTCCAGACCCGGACAGACCATTTCCGGGAACCGGCAAACAACCCTTCCATCCGTTCCTATTCTTAACGGAGAGGGAAACGATCCATGATTATTCCTTACAAAAAATTAAGCCCGGAAGCCTTGCGGGGACTGATCGAGGAATTGGTTACCCGCGAGGGCACTGATTCGGGATATACCCAAAAATCACTGGATGAGAACGTGGAGATGGTTAAAAGACAACTGGAAAAAAAAGAGGCCTTTATTGTTTTTGATGAGGTGACCGAGACCGCCAACATCGTCTCCAAAAGACATCTGGAACAAAAAACCGACTTGGTCGGCAGGAAGTAGAATTCTTCTCCCTCCGGTGATATCCTTCCATCCATAATGCTATTGATTAATCCGCCCTTTTGATAACCAGCCCGATCAAAAAAACACCAATCAGACTTAAAATTAGAACCACCCAAGGTTTAGCCAGAAAGCGAAGGAGAAAAGCGGATAAAAAGACCAGTGAAATTCCCAGTGCCAGAGCCAGAATGGTTAAAACAATTCTTCTCCATATCCCGTTCATCGGAACCTCCAAAAATAAAACCGCCGTCAAGACGATTGTCTCGACGGCGGCCCGACCATCGTGAGGTTCCTCCCGGAATATTTCCCGAGACCCTGTATCGTTTCAAAATATTTTTAAGACATATTAATCAAAAAATTCTATAAGTCAAGATTATACTAATTTTCCACCTTTAAACGATCCCAGCCATAAGAACGATAGGACCTAGGAGGTTGTCAAAAACAGATATGAGAATAAAGGTTTTTTGTTTTTCCTTTTGACGAAGTCCCCCGGAGACGTTACTATTAAAGCCTGGTATCAAACCCTAGTTGACCCGGAGGAAAAATGTCAGACGATTTAAAAAAAGAGATATCTGCCCTGGAAGAAGAAGCCATAAGCCTTCGCCGGGACTTTCATCAACACCCCGAGCTTGGTTTGAAGGAGATTCGGACCTCAGGGAAGATTGCCGACTATTTGGAGAAGACCGGATTGGCGGTTACCACCGGAGTGGGGCAAACCGGCGTGATCGGATTGCTCCAGGGGGCCCAACCCGGTAAAACATTAATGATGCGGGCGGATATGGACGCCCTTCCCATCCATGAAAAAAACCAGGTCCCTTATCGGTCGGAAAATAACGGCGTCATGCATGCCTGCGGTCATGACGGTCATATGGCTATTCTACTGGGGGCGGCCAAAATATTGAACCGGCACCGGGGTGAAATTTCCGGAAACATCAAATTTGTCTTTCAGCCCGGGGAAGAGGGCTTTGACGGCGCCCGATTAATGATCGAGGACGGGGTTTTAGAAAACCCTCGGGTTGAGGCCGCGCTCGGTCTTCACCTCAGCACGGCTATGCCGGTGGGGAAGATCGGCATCAGGAAGGGGGCCTTTTTAGCCGGTTCGGACGCCTTTTCCATCAGGGTTTACGGTCAAATGGGCCATGGGGCTCACCCGGAAAGCGGGGTGGATGCCATTTTCATCAGCGCCAACGTCATCACTTCCCTGCAGAGTCTGGTCAGCCGGGAGGTCTCGGCCTTAAACCCGTTGGTGGTGCATATCGGCATGATCAAAGGCGGAACGGCGGGAAACATCATCGCCGACCGGGTGACCCTCCGGACCGTTGTTCGAACCCTGGATGCCGAGCTCCGGGGAACGATTCAGCAAAGGATGGATCGAATCCTCAAAGGAATCACCTCGGCTTACCGGGGATCTCATGAAATAAGATACCTGGGCGGAGTCGGCCCGGTTATAAACGATCCGGTCATGGCCGATTTAGTCCGGTCGGCCGCGATCCAGTCCGTCGGCCCAGAAAATATCCTCATCCCGGAACCTTCCATGGGAAGCGATGACATGGCCCGCTTTCTGGAAGCGGTCCCGGGCTGTTATTTAAGTCTGGGGGTAGGAAACCAAGAGAAAGGCTTTACCCATCCCATCCATAATCCCCGGTTTGATATAGACGAATCCGGTCTGGCCATCGGGGTCGATACCCTGGTCCGTTCCGCCCTGGGATATCTCAAACCGGACGGCACCTAAGATTCCTGCTTTAAACCGTCATGCCACGCTCTTTGGTGGCATGACACCACGAAACATGAAAATAGGCCGGAGCAATGAGTCGCCTCGAATCCTATTTTCGCACTAAACCGAGTGAACAACCCCATAAAAAAAGCGGAATCCGGACAGAAAGAATCGACCATGTTGGAGAAGTGTAACAGCGATAATATAAGATGCTTTGCCGCCCGCAGTTGGAAACTCGCCTGGCCGATGACCCTGATCATGGTTTTTGAAGCCCTGATCGGCCTCACCGATGTCTTTGTGGCCGGCCGCCTGGGAAAAGACATCCAGGCGGCCTACGGTTTTGTCATCCAGTTTTATTTTATTTTCATTGTCGTGGCCAATGCCCTGACGGTTGGAACGGTCGCCGTAGTTTCCCAGCTGTTCACTTCCGAGGATAAAGATCAGCTGACCGCCGCCATTTTCTCCTCTTTAGCGACCACCGCAGGAGCCGGGCTCCTGACCGCCTTCATCGGTATTGTCTTCACCCCGTTGCTGATCGATCTCCTCAACATCCCGGTCCAGGTCAAGCCCTTCACTATCCCTTTGATTCAGATTTATTCAGGGGGACTTTTATTTCAATATATCATCATCAACACCAACGGGATCCTGAGATCCTGCAACCGAATCCGGACCTCCCTGAAAACCATGGCCATCGTTTGTGCCCTCAACCTCGGGCTTATCTTTCTGTATGTTTTCTTCACTCCCCTGGGCTTCAAGGGAATTGCCCTGGCCACGGCCACCGCCTCCATCCTGGGTTGTCTGATCAATCTGGCCCATGTAAAAAAATTAATGACCAAGACCCTCTCCTTCTCCTCGGCCCTGATTAAAAAAGTGTCCCTGATCGGCTGGCCCATGGCCGCGGTCCAACTCCTCTGGCAGGCCGGAAGTATGGTCCTTTTCCTGATCATCAGCGAATTGCCGGAAAACAGGGTCGAGATCCTGGCCGCTTTGACCGCCGGGCTTCGCCTCGAATCGGTCATCTATCTGCCGGCCTTTGCCTTCAATATGGCCAATGCCGTGATTGTGGGAAATCTGCTGGGAGAAAAGGAGCCGGATGAGGCCTATCGAAGCGGGATGATGACCGCCTGGATCGGAGTCTCGGTGGTCGTCTTAATGGTTTTATTGGTCATCATCAATGCCCGGTGGATCGCCTCTTTTCTCTCCAACAATCCCGTGGTCGTCCGTGAAACCGTGCGCTATATCTATATTTCCATGATCAGCGAACCCTTTATGGCCCTGGGCATTATCCTGGGCGGCGGGCTTAGCGGGGCCGGGGATACCCGGAGCGTCATGATCCGGGTGGCTGGGAGCGTCTGGTTGATCCGCTTGCCCCTAGCCTACCTCCTGGTCGTCATCCTCGGTTTCGGAGCCGCTTCGGTCTGGTGGTCCATGAATATCTCCCAAATGGTTCAATGCTGGTTCCTCTACCGCAGGTTCACCCAAAAATCCTGGCTTCCGGCCGAAAATCCGGTCCCCCCAAGAAGCAACCCGACCGGGAGAAGAGTAGACCTTGACAAATATTGATAATGGGGGGTACTTTCTCCCAAGACTCGGCTCCACCCAATCTTTTTATCCTAGAGAAAGCCGCTGACATGCCCCAAAAAGAATCAACTCCGAAACCCATCAACCGCTTTTGTGATCTGATCGGGCTTCACTTCACTGAAATGGAAAAAGGCTTCTGCCGCACCGAGCTGATAATCACCGACTCCCATTTGAATCCTTACGGCACGTTGCACGGCGGGGTGGTTTACTCCCTGGCCGATAGCGGGATGGGCGGCGCCCTTTCTACCCTGTTGGAAGATGACGAGCGCTGCGCAACGATCGAAATCAAGATCAATTATTTGAAATCGATGGGGTCAGGCCGGCTGGATTGCGAAACCAGGGTTATTCACAAGGGGAAAAATATTGCTTTTCTGGAGTCGGTGGTAAAAAACCCCGAAGACAAGCTGGTGGCCACCGCCACCGGGACTTTTAATATATTTAACCGTTCAAGCCGGGATAAGCGGTCATCCCCGGCAACCCCGCGTCAAGAAACAGCTTCTTAACAAAGATACTTCCAAAAAACACCCCTGGAAGCTGAAGGAGTCCGGATCATGCCCGATGATAAAGTTTACCGTGCCCTCGAAAAATTGCGAGACCCCAAACGCCTGGCCTTTCTGGAAACCGATCAGGTCGTCCGGTTTTGTCTGGAGGGGATCAGCCCTGGCTCCGTCCTCGATGTGGGAACCGGCAGCGGCATCTTTGCCGAGGCCTTCTTCCGTCTGGGTCTGGCGGTAACCGGGGTCGATATCCAGGAAGCGATGCTGGAGGCAGCCCGGATCTACGTTCCCGGGGCCGGTTTCCAACTGGCCTCCTCGGAAAGCCTGCCTTTCGGGGATAAGACTTTTGACCTCGTTTTTCTGGGTCTGGTCCTTCATGAATCGGAGCACCCCTTATCGGCACTTCAGGAAACGGGCCGGGTCTGAGCCCTACGGGCGGGGGTCCTGGAATGGCCTTACCGGGAAGAGGGTTTTGGACCGCCCTTGGAACACCGGATCGAGCCCGACCATTTTCAGAAAATGGCGGCCGCCTCCGGTTTTCCCCAGATCCAAACCATTCCCCTTACATATCTGAATCTCTACCTGCTGGACAAGTAATCGGACTGCTCGGCCCCGGGAACCAGGCCGTTTATCCGATCCATTCCATCAGGGTGGCAATCTCACCGGACAGTTCCCCGGCCTGGGGACGGACTTCGATAGAGATGGTTCCCCGGTAATCAAGATCCCTCAACCGCCGGATACAGGACTTAAGGTCCGCCGAGCCGTCCAACAGACCCCGGTGCTGATCGGAAGTCCCGTCATTGTTATGCAGGTGGATATTGTTCAATACATCCACACAGCTCCCCAGGGCGTCGGCCATGGTGCCGAACTTTTGGTAGGGAATCGCCTTCCCGTCCTTGGAAATATTGGCGTGTCCCGTGTCAAAAGTCATGGCCGCCGGAAGGCCGTCTTCGTTTTTAAGACGGCGGATCATGGCCGCACAATCATCGACTTGGTGTAAGTTCTGGGCGTTTTCTATGGAGAGGGTAGTCCGGGTTCCCTTACACCACTTGAGCATACGGGAAAAGGCCTGGTACTGCCGGTGCGGCTCCCGGGCGGTCATGATTCCTTCGGTGGTCCCCGTTGCGTGGATCACCGCATAATCCAGGTTCAGTCTTTTGGCCACCTCAATGGCCAAACGCATCTGTTCCATGGCCTCTTCCCGGACCCGCTCATTGACACTGATGACGTTCAGGGAAAAGAAGGGCAGGTGCGCTCCACTGATCTTAAAATGGGTTAAAAAATTTTTCACCTCCTTGAACTCTTCTTCCGTCCACTCCCAGGGATAAGGGGCGAACCGCCGCCCGATACCTTCCAATACCAGCTCAACACTGGGAAATTTAAACTGTTCCTGGAGCCTCAAAATTCTTTCCCGGGCCTCACTCCGGGAATGCCGGTCATGATCAATGGCGCTCAGGCAAATACCGATTTGCATAATGATCTCCTTTCCCCCATTCAGCCTGCTCATCGCCGACTTCAGCGGTCCCCAAAAGATCGGGGATTCCTTTCGCCCCTCTTAAAAGACAGGGATAGGTTTATTTCTTGGATGGGAGCAGATAAGTTTTAATGAGTCTTTGAGTGTCCTCCGGATTGAGTTCCATCACCTGCCAGAGCCCTTCCTGCTTTTTCATGCCCATTCTTAAAAAGTCCTTGTCTTTTTTTAACGTCACCAGGGCATAATCTTTTTTCACATTAAATCCGGCCAGGATCAGGAGGGTAAACGAAGAGGGCACGGTGGGGTTTTCTTTATTTTCCAGGTAGCTTTGAAGTTGCCGGATAGCCAGGTAGCTTAAACTTTTATTCCCTTCCGGGGTTATTTTGATTTTGATTTCCCCCAAAGGGCCGGTGATTTTTTCCACGGTCTCGGAGGCCGCCAGAGAGGACAGCAGTTTGGAAATCGATTCCGAACCCTGCTGTTTCAGGATCGATTCCACATCGACATAAGTCAGGAAAGTCTGGAGATCCCTGTTTTTCAGCCCGGCCCCGATCTGATACAGGGCATAATGAGGGGTCCCCTGGACCCACCGCCACAACAACCCGGCCCCGAAGGCCAGGGCGATAATGAGGACGGCGATTAGGATAGTGCGGTTTGTTTTCATCGGATGTTACGGGAAAAAGGCCTCTATTCAAAATGCAAATTTCAAATCTCAAAATTCAAAATTTAAATTTCGAAGGAACTGATTATTATTTTAGAGATTGGTCGCTGAAACCGGTCTCAGCCTCTGATTGCAAAAAGGGATTAAAAATTTAAGAGTGGATTCAGACGATCATTCGTTTCGGAATTCCCAACGAACCGGTAAACTTTAAACTTTTAACTTTTAACTTTTGATTTTTGATTTTTTTTATTCCGTCTCCATCCCATGCTTCAGCATCCGGTAACGCAACGATCGGAGGTTGATCTTTAATAAAGAAGCGGTCCTTTGTTTATTCCCCTGGGTTTTTTGCAGGGCCTGGAGAATCAGGTTTTTTTCCAGGGCGTCCAGGGTTTGATCCAGATCCAAACCTTCCGCCGGGAGGATCATAGGGGAAGCGCCTTTCCCGAAGGAAGCCTGCCCTTTATACTGAGCCAGGACCAGGCTTTCGGGGAGGATGATGGTCGAACGTTCCATGGCCACGGATCGTTCGATAATATTTTCCAGTTCCCGCACATTTCCGGGAAAGTGGTACTCGGAAAGAATTTTGAGGGCATAGGAGGAAATTTTCCGGATCTGTTTTCCCACGGTTTTGGAATATTTTTCCAAAAAAAAGTTGGCCAGCACGGGAATATCCTCCGGCCTTTCCCGCAGCGGGGGAATAGGAATGGAAATGACATTGATGCGATAAAACAGATCATACCGGAAGCGACCCTCGATGATTTCCTGCTCCAGGTCTTTATTGGTGGCCAGAATAAACCGGACATCGGCGGATCGCTCTCGGGTTTCTCCAATAGGAACATATTTTTTTTCCTGGATCAGCCTCAACAGTTTCACCTGCATGTTGGCCGAAAGCTCTCCGATTTCATCCAGAAAAAGGGTCCCTTTGTTGGCCGTTTCCACATAACCCACCTTGTCCATGACGGCCCCGGTAAAGGACCCCTTCCGATAGCCGAACAGTTCACTTTCAATCAGGGTTTCAGGAAGCCCGGCGCAGGAAATGGTAACAAAGGGTTGATTTTTTCGAAGGCTGTTTTCATGAATAGCCTGGGCCACCAGTTCTTTTCCGGTCCCGGATTCACCGGTGATCAACACATTGCTGACCACCTGGGCGGCCTTCAAAATCAGGTCAAACACCTTCTTCATGGGTAAGGTTTGTCCGACAATCGGCCGTGAATCCGGAAAAAGAAAGGGGCCTTTTTCAGCGGCGGGAGACGGTTCTCCTTCCGCCTTGGCCAGGGCATCCTTGATCACCTGTTTCAGTTCTTTGTTGTTGAAGGGTTTCGGAAAGAAGTCATAAGCCCCTTCGTTCATGGCCTCTATGGCCGTTTCCTGATCGGCATAGGCTGAAATCATAATCACTTCGGTTTGAGGGCGAAGGGCCTTGATTTCTTTCAAAAGGGAAAGGCCGTCCATGGGACGCATACGAATATCGGTCAGGACTACCTGGAACTGGCTTTTTTTAAACAGTTCCAGGGCTTCGGAACCGCTGGCCGCACAGGCTACATGATACCCTTCCCGGGAAAGGAGGATCTCCAGCATCTCCCGCAGGCTCTGCTCGTCGTCGACAATCAATATGGATGGGGTCATAACTCGGCAATCGGTGTCATTTGATTAAAAACAATTCGGCCGTCCACCATGGTCAGCACGGCCTTCCCCTTCAATTCCCAGCCATTAAAAGGGGAATTCTTACTCCTGGAAACAAAGGATCGAATATCGACCTGAAACTCCAGGTCGGGGTCGATAATGGTCAGGTGAGCCGGACCGGAAGGCGTGAGGCACCCGAATCCGTCTAATTTTAATATCCGGGCCGGGCCCTGGGTCAACTTGGCAATGGCCTGGGGAAGGGTTAAAACCCCCAGGTGGACCAGATGGAGGGTCAGGGGAAGGGCGGTTTCCAGACCGATGATCCCCATGGCCGCCAGGTCGAATTCCACTTCTTTTTCCAGGGCACTGTGGGGGGCATGGTCAGAGGCGATGGCCTCGATCGTGCCGTCTTTAAGCCCTTTTTGAATGGCCAGGAGGTCCTCTTTGGTCCTTAAGGGGGGATTCATCTTGGCCAGGGTATCAAAACCGACCACCGCCTCTTCCGTCAGGGAGAAATAATGGGGGGCGGTTTCAGCCGAAACCGGAAGCCCTTTTTTCTTGGCCTCCCGGATCAACTGGACCGATCCGGCCGTACTGACATGGGCGATATGTAAAGGGGTTTCGGTCATCTGACAAAGTTGAATATCCCGGTAAATCATGACTTCCTCAGCCGCCGAAGGGATTCCGTGCAGGCCCAGTCTGGTGGAGGTGGGACCTTCATTCATGACCCCGGGACGGCTCAAGGAAAGGTCTTCGCAATGGGAAATGATCGGCAGATCAAAGGCCCGGGCATATTCCATGGCCCGGCGCATCATCTGACTGCTCATGACCGGATGGCCGTCATCCGACAGGGCTACCACCCCGGCCATCTTCAGTTCCCCGTATTCAGCCAGGGTCTCCCCTTTCAGTCCGGCACTAAGGGCCCCCACGGGAAAGACTCGGGCCAGCCGGGCCTCTTTGGCCTTGTTCAGGATATATTCCGTAACCGACTGGTTATCGTTGACCGGCTGGGTATTGGCCATGCAGGCCACTGCGGCAAATCCCCCGGCCACAGCCGCCCGGGTACCGGTCAAGATGGTTTCTTTATATTCAAAACCCGGTTCTCTCAAGTGGGTATGCATGTCGATCAAGCCCGGAGTTACCACCATCCCTTCGGCCGGGATAACCCGGTAATCAGAGAAGGACTTGGAGGTTCTTCTGGCCGAAACGGGCAGCAAATCGATCACCTTTCCCTGTTGAATATAAATATCCATCAGGTCGTCCACCTGATTCTGGGGATCAATTAACCGGCCTCCCCTAATCAGCCATTTCACTTTTTCTACCTCCCAAGAGCAAATAGAGAAGGGCCATTCGAACGGCCACCCCGTTGGTCACCTGGTCCAGGATTACCGAATAGGGTCCATCCGCCACCTCGGGGTGGATTTCCACCCCCCGGTTGATCGGCCCGGGATGCATAATAATGACGTCCCGTTTGGCCTTGTTCATAATCTCCAGGCTCAACCCGAAGAAGCGGGAGTATTCCCGAATACAGGGAAAAAGCATCTGCTTTTGCCGCTCCATCTGGACCCGCAACATCATGATCACATCGGCCCAGGCCACGGCCTCCTGGAGACGATAGGTAACCCCCGCTCCCAGCGACTCGATGAAAGGGGGAATCATGGTCGGGGGACCGGCCACCATAATCTGAGCGCCCATGGTGTTCAGACCGATGATGTTGGATCGGGCCACCCGGCTGTGGGCGATATCTCCCACGATGGCCACCTTTAATCCCTCAATACGGCCTTTTTTTTCCCGAATGGTCAGGAGATCCAGGAGAGCCTGAGTGGGATGTTCATGCATGCCGTCCCCGGCGTTAATAATCGATGATTTTATGGACCGGGAAAGCAAATGGGGGGCCCCGGCCATGGAATGGCGGATGACGATGACATCCGGATTCATGGCTTCTAAATTTCGGGCCGTATCCACCAGGGTCTCCCCTTTGACCAACGAACTGGTGCCGGCCGAAAGACTCACCGTATCGGCACTGAGACGTTTGGCGGCAATCTCAAATGAGGTTCGGGTCCGGGTACTGGGCTCATGAAAAAAATTGACCACGGTTTTCCCCCGGAGGGTCGGGACTTTTTTAATATCCCGGAAGGAAATCTCCTTTAGGGATTCGGCCGTGGTCAGGACGGTCTCGATCTCTTCCCGGGTCAGGCCCTTCATCCCCAGCAGGTGATGGCGGGTAAAATTCATTGTTGTTCCTTGTTAGGTTTAGGGGCAAAAAAAACCCCCTCGGCTTCAACCACCGAGGGGGTTTTAGTGCACCTCTGATATAGGAACCAAGGCATAACCTTCCTTA
>CAZSTT010000128.1:0-10818 GCA_964609705.1 uncultured Thermodesulfobacteriota bacterium | reverse complement strand
GGACAAATTGGAGGAAATCCTGGCCGATTATCTGATTCAGGATTTTAAGGGAATCGGGATCTCCAGGGATGAGGTCATGGAATGTAACCTGGAAAACAAAATGGCCATCATGGACCAGATCCCTCTCAGAGAATTTATCTGGGCGAGTGCTCAGTCCCTGGATGTCGAGGCAGACCAAATAAAAAACTGATCCAGGCGGCCCAATGGGCTTACGGTAAGGAAGGGCAAGCGTATTGCAGAACCTGTCAGAAGGCCGCCGGACAGAAAAAGCAATTAACCAGATGTCAGGAAGGGAATGATTGCCGGCACCGTGAACCCGTTCTCTTTACCGAAAATCAAGACATATTTGAATGTTTCAGATTGTGTGAAAGCCAGCTCCGTGTCGGGATGGGTGGGGCTTTCGCCTTGGACTGGAATGTCCTGATCCGGGTTGCCGATGACATGGGGATTGAAACCGGGAGAATCTTTTACCTCCTGTTAAGGGAGTTTGAAGGGGTCTTGATCGGAAGCATGAACAGGAAGGAGGTCAGGAAGTAATGGCAGACAGGGAAATAAGGCTCATTATATCGGGCGACGGATCTGCTGCGATTTCCTCAATCCAAAAGGTGGGGGATGAAACCCAAAGGTTATCTCAAAGGGCAAAGATCTCCTTCGATCAGATCATGTCCCATTGGAAAACTCTGGCCGGGGCCATGGCCGGTTATAAATTGTTGGATTGGGGGAAGGACCTCGCCTCCGGGGTCATAGAAACCGCCTCTGCCTTTGAAAAGACCGGGATCATGCTCAACCGGTTGATGGGGTCTGCCGGGGCCGGGAAGGAAGCCTTTAACTGGATTCTGGATCTCTCTACCAAGGCCCCTATCGGGATTGATGCCCTTCAGGATTCTTTCATCAAACTTCAGGTGGCCGGCCTTGACCCCATGAGCGGGAAACTGAAAACCCTGGTCGATGCCGTGGCCGCTTTTGGAGGTGGATCCCAGGAGCTGCAGCGGGCCTCAGTCGCCATTATGCAGATGGCCGGGAAGGGCGTTGTTTCAATGGAGGAATTGAGGCAACAGTTGGGCGAGGTCATGCCTACCGCCATGAAACTCATGGCCCGGGAAATGGGATTGACCATGGCCGAGTTGAGCAAGAAGGTTGCCGATGGTGCGGTTGATGCCGCCACGGGCCTCAATGCTTTATTCAAGGGATTGGAAAAGGAATATGGCGGGGCCGCCTCAGAGATGATGAACAGTTTTTCGGGGATAATAACTGCCCTGGGGGCCGAGTGGAAAAAGTTCCAGAATGATATCGCCCGGGCCGGGGCCTTTGATTCGATTAAGGATGCCTTGAAAGAATTACTCGATTGGATGAAGGCCGCCAAAGACAACGGTGATATGGAACAGCTTGCTCAGAATATATCCAGGTTCTTTGAACTCATCATAGGGGGTGCCAAGTTGTCGGTAAAGGCTCTTGACGGCCTGACCAATGCCCTGGGCAGGGCCATTTATGGCACGGGCGGTTGGGAGATGATGCAGGGGGCCGTAAAGAAACACAACAAGGAGTTGGCCGATTCAAAAAAATGGATCAAGGAAAACGAGGAATTCCTGGCTAACCGGGCCAGGAAATATGAGGAAGCCGAAAAGGTGATCACCGGGGCCACCCAAAAGGAAATAGACGAGATCAAGAAACTTCGGGAGGAATGGACTAAATTACAACACGATTTTGAGATTGATGCCATGAAATCCGGGATGACCGAATGGGAAAAGAAGATCTTTGATGTCGAGATTAAATTCGGGGAGTTGGCTTTCAAGGCCCGGAAATTGGGTGAAAGCATCGTCCAGGTAGAAGATTGGAAGGCCACTCAGATTGAGGCCATAAACAAAGAGCATTTTGCCCACCAGGTCAAGGACTATCAGGATTATGCGGAAAAGCTATTAACCAAGCAGAAGAAACTGGCCGAGGATCAGATTGAATCCCTCAAGACCTATCGGGAAGCCCTTTTAAAAACCTATGACGAGGCCATTAAAAAGGCAGACGAATATGGGAATCAGGTCAAGAAGATTGATGACCTTATGGCCGGTGGCAAGGATTTCCTGGCCGGATTGAAAAAGGAAAAGATGTCTCCCCGGGAACGAATGGAATCAGACCGAAAGGCCCTTGATGAAGTTCTCAGGGTGACGGGAACGGCAGGGACCGGGCTAAAGGAATATGAGGATGCCTTAAAGGGGATTGAGGATTTTGTCGGGAAATATAAGAAGGATCTTTCTTCTTGGGATATGTCGGGGCTGATCAGTCAGTATGAGAAGATCTTGTCCACCCTGGAATTGATGAGGCCCAACCTGGAAAAGGCCCAAAACTCCTGGACGGCCTATGCGACCCTGGCGGTTAATGAGATCGCCCGGATTGATCAGGAGACCCATATCCTGCAGGCAAGAATAAAAGAGATCGATGATACCTTGAGTCTGGTCAAGGAATTTAAGATCGATGTGACCAATGCCAATGTGGCCCGTGATTCGATGGTGGCCAGGTTGCAGGTTATTAACCTCTATACGACCACTTCCGTTTCAGGGGGAACCCCCGGGGCGGCTGAGGTCATTTATGCCGACAATTCGGGGGGAGTGGAAACCTACGGGAATATGCCTTCCCTTGACCGAGGGGGATATATTCAAAAGACCGGAATGATCCTTGCCCATGAGGGGGAAACGGTAACCCCGAAAGGTGGGGGGAGGGGGATAACCGTCAACCTGGGGGGGATCTCCATCCAGGGGGTCAATAACCCCGATGAGATCGCCCGGCAGATGGCTAAGCCCCTGGAAAGGGAGTTGCGAAGGTTGGGGGCCATTCATTGAAAAGCCTGACCACCTTATTTAATGCTGAGAAGAATAAAAAGACGGGCCTTTCCCCGGTCTGGATCTTGAAATGCCCCTTTCCTTCTACCGGGACCGTTTACCTTTCCGATGTGGCCTTTTCAATGCCCTCTTGGAATGGTGGGGTTTCGGTCAAGTCCTTGGTTTTCGATTGGGGTCAGATCGATGAGGCCATTTCCGATTTATTGGGGATGACCATGGTTTCGGACTTCTCCCTTTCTTTGATCATTGATCCCGATGAGGACCCCAACATTGACGAAATTCTATGGACCGGCGCCAATAATATCGAGACTACCGATTGCGAACTCTATTTATGGTTCCGGGATTTGGATGATTCAACCGACCCCCCGGTTAAGGTCTGGACGGGGAACATTATTGATTTTGATAAGGTCAACGAGATCCTTTATTCGGTCAGGATGGTTGATCAGTCAGTCAGGCTTGATAAATACATCGGGAGCAGGGTTACCCTGGCCGAATATCCCAATGCCGACCCGGACGATGTGGGGAAGGTCAAAAATATTGTTTATGGAAGCGTGGTCGAGGTTCCGGCCCTTCTTCTGGAATCCGGGGCGGTTACTTCCCTAAGATCAGCAATTACGGCGAACCAAACGGCCTTCTATCTGTCAGCCGGAACGGGATTGGCCAATGGAAATGTAATTCAGATCGATGACGAAAAAATTCAACTGACCTCCTTTAGCGATTATTATTGCTATGTGTATTCTTGTGTTCGTGGATATGGCGGGACAACGGCGGTTGCCCATTCTAAGGGCGCCACCGTTTTTGAGGTTCCGAGCGATCCTTTCGTTTATCTGTTTGCCGACCATCCGGTTAAGGCCATAAGCAAGGTTCAGGTCAAGGTGAATGATGTCCTGGTTGATATAACCTCGGATTGCACGACCTACACCGGACAGGCCGGGAATAATTATACCGGATATGGGGGGAGGTATTCGGGAAAGGCCATCGGTTTGATCTCTAATTACCCGGCCATTCAGCAGAGGATCAATCTTGCCCTTTATGATCCCCTGACGATCAACAACGGTCAGGCGTTGAATACGACCACGGTTAATGATGCGATTACAGTCGGTGATAATATAGCCATGACCCCGGCGGCAGTTACCCGAAAGGTTTATCCTGAATCCCTTGGGAATTATACCGGAATAGCCTATCCAGAAAGGGCGATGGACGGTAACGATGCTTCGGCGGCAGACATAGCGACAACGGGATATGTGGAGGTCTATTTCCCCACCACAAGTTACGGGACCATTGTGAATGAGTGGGTTTTTCTTACCCATAAAACCAGAGATGGAAATCAGCAGGGGGTCATTGTAGAGATTTGGAAAAATGCTAATTATACCCGGTATGATTTTAATTGCGTAGGCGGGGCCGGGGCAGAATCCAAGGGGACCCAAAGGGTAGTTGCCACCCATGCAGTAAAGTCGTGGGACGATAGAGTCAGGGTCACAGCAACGGAACTTTTCATTTACGAGATCTGGAAGGAGATCGAATATATCCCGACCATGACCAAGTCCGGACAGGCTTCAAGGGCCGGATCGGCCACGGCCGTGAGTGGAACGGTCAGGCGACAATCGGCAGATGCGGTCATTATGTCGGGGAATTCCACCGCCAATTCTCTGGTGGGGGAAATGGTCTTGATCGATGGTCAGGGGTTCCAGGATGATGGATCTGGAACCTTCACCGGGGTTGCGGGTTCCCTGATCGAAAGGCCGGATCATGTTTTTAAGCATCTTCTTTATACCTTCCTTTCCTGGCCCACGGCATCGTTTTACACCAATGCAAATATACCGTTTGCCGCCTTTGGTTTCGCCTTTGCCGGGGTCTTTAATGAATATAAAAAATTCAAAGAATGGGCTGGGTTGTTGGCGTGGCAATGTCGGTCTTATTTCAGGTTCAATAATGGTCAGGCTCAACTTTTATGGAGGCACGATTCCATACAATAAGGGGGATTTATGCAAAGGTTTAAACTTGGTTCAATTTGGAAACTTGAGTGCCGGGACAAGAAAACCGGGGCGATAAAGTGGGAAGAAGAAAAACATAATGTGGTGACCGATGAGGGGATAGATGCCCTCCTGAACATCATGTTTCATGGAAGCACGCAGATTACCACCTGGTATATTCTTCTTTATGAATCGAATACCACCCCGACCGGAAGCACGACCTATGCGACCCCGGTCTTTACCGAATGCACCGCCTATGATGAGGCAAACCGTCCGGCTTTCAATGAGGGGGTGGCTTCTGCAAAGTCCATCTCCAATTCTTCAAATAAAGCCCGGTTTACCTTCAATGCCAGCAAGACCATATACGGCGGTGCTTTGGTCGGAGGGGGGACGGGGGCCTCTACAAAGGGTAATACGGCAGGCGGTGGGACAATGTTCTGCGCCTCCCTTCTGGACTCGTCTAAAGTGGTGACTGATGATGATTATATCGACATTACCGTGACCATATCGGGAGCAGACAGTTAATAGATGGCTGATTACCTTGCCCTAAAATCCGGGACTGACCGCCTCCTGTTAAAGGATGGGGCCGGTAAATTAATCTTGGCCATTTCCCCGGTTGTCTTGGAGGATTCTTTTACCCTGGGGGATTCGATCACCGCCGAGAAGGTCATTGACACCCCTGGGGTTGTTGATTCTTTTTCAATAAGTGATGAATGGAAAACGAGTTGGGCAAAAGAGGCCGAATCTTTCGGGGTTGGGGATGCCTGGGGGATCTCCGAGGTAAAAACTCCGGGGGGAGTATTCGGGGAGTCCTTTCTTTTATCGGACGGGTGGGATGCCTACAAGGGGATAATAACCGCCAAGCAGATATTAAATGTGCTGATGAATAAGGACGGATCGACTTCAATGAAAATAAGTCGTTCCCCCTTGGATCACATAGTTAACAAGATCACAGTAAATTTTGACCGGGATTGGGGAAGCCTGGGGGACAACCCTTTCAAGAAGGCTATATCTTCAAGTGATGCTACATCAATCGCCCGGTATGGGGAGAAGGAAAAGCCGGAGTTGTTTGATTTCAGTTTTGTGAGGTCGGATGCCATGGCCGGGAACATCTTAAATTTCTACCTGACCCGGCTCAAAGACCGCAGGAAAAGGGTCACCCTTCAGGCCTTCCTGGATCGGTGCGAGGTCGAGTTCGCAGACCCGGCCAGTATTGTGGCCCTGGGTTATCTGATTTGCGAAACCCAAAAGGTCAATTTTCGGCCCGGATCTGGAATCAATAAGAGGCTTGATCTTATAGAGTTTGAATTTCTGGAATATTAAACGGAGGACTTATGGCTGATTCAAAACTTGCCGATCTTACCGAGGCTACCACGGTTGCAAGTGATGATATCTTTTATACGGTGGCTGATCCAGGGGGAACACCGACCGATAAAAAGGTCACAAAGGCCAATCTTTTGAAAGATGAGGTCAAGGGACCGGCCACGAATACAGACGGGAAAGTCCCCCAATGGGATGGGGCAAACAGTAAATTGCTGAAGGATGGTCTAACAGTCGGAACCGGGGCAAGTAACCTCGTTCAGTTGGATGGGAGTTCAAGACTTCCGGCAATCGATGGTTCCCAATTGTCGGCCCTTCCCTCAACGGTGGTCTTGAAGTCCCTGTTTGATGCGAATTCAATCCTGGCCGCCAATTCAGATGATACCCCTGCCGCCCTGACGGTTGCCGAGCAAAGGATAGTCGGGAGGATAACCGGGGGTAGCATCGGGGCCTTGACCGCCGCCCAACTCTTAGGAATTCTTCTGGCCTCCACGGTTGCCGGGGATCTTCCTTATTATTCCGACACCAATGTTCTTGCCCGGTTGCCTAAAGGGGCCGCTAACACCCATCTTTTGATGAACGCCGGGGCCACGGCTCCCGAATATGCGAACCCTATTAAACTTGTCAATTTCAGCAGGGATACGGCTACCGCTTCGGGGACGCAGGCCATTACCGGAGTGGGATTCAAGCCTAATTATGTTATTTTTTTCGTTTCCTATTTCGGCGGGGCTTCTTCTACAGTAGGTTTCGATAATGGGACAGACCATACTCAAATTTATTATCTCGGAAGTTTTGTCGTGGCTTACGGGCAATCAATCCTTGTCGGTAGTGATGTCGGAAATTATAACACGGCATATATCACCACAATCGGGACAGATGGATTTACCTTGACCTGGACCAAGACCGGATCGCCGACCGGAACGGCATACGGTTCGGCCTTATGCTTTAGATAGGAGAAAAACAAATGAGAGTATGCAGAGTTAAGGCAACAAAAAAAATTATTGAAATGCAGTCGGGAGGGGAAACCCCGGAACATCTTCAAACCCTCTTGGATAATGCAGTCAATTCGGGGTTTAATCCGACCGAGGTCGAGGCCCTTTTTATGACTGAGGCTGAATATGAGGGGGCTAAATTGCTCGACCCGGTTTATCAGGCAGACCAGGCGAAGGTGGTGGCCGATAAATTAAAGATAGAGGGGGCCAAAGATTCCATAAAGGATTTAATCAGTAAAGAAAATGCCGACCCGACAAAGTGGAAGATTGAAGAATTGGTCG
Organism: uncultured Thermodesulfobacteriota bacterium; assembly: GCA_964609705.1. Lineage (GTDB taxonomy): Bacteria > Desulfobacterota > RBG-13-43-22 > RBG-13-43-22 > RBG-13-43-22 > RBG-13-43-22. The sequence continues at coordinate 3,420 of CAZSTT010000128.1, read as the reverse complement.
CCCATGTGATCGGGATCGAAAAGATCCTGGGCCTCAGATAGAGGATCAAGGGAAGGGTCAAGTAAATGGCAAATATAACTTTTTCCAGGGTGACCGCCCCGGCAGGGTCGGTTTCTTTTAACCAGAACCCGGATGCCCTGGGGCATGGGGGATCTGAGGAATATTTCCAGGCCCAGGCATATTCAGATGGTGGGGATCTCTATATTTATGACAAGGGGATCAATCCCCTAAAAACCCTTAAAATGCAATGGTCAAGCATGGACAGGGTAACGGATTTCGCCAACCTTTCGACCTTTTTTGAGGCCATGAAGGGGGGAAGGTATTCTTTTACCTATACCGACATTTTCGGAGCAACCCATACGGCAAGATTTAATTCAAAGTTGGATTGGGATTATGATGAAACCGGGGAAAATGTCAGGGTATCGTTTGAAATTTTAATAACCTAAAAAAGTAAAAGGGGGATGTCGTGAAAAGGTTTTTATGTTTGGCTATTGTTTCGGTTCTTTTTTTCTGGATCGGTTCGGCTTATGCCGGAACCAAGACGATCAATTTTGCTTGGCAACAGGATGTTGCGGATCTGTCAACCTTGACGGGTTGGAAGATTTATAAAGCCGATGTCGCCGGGGGGCCTTATGCCTTGCTTTCCACGATCAATTATAACGGAGCCCCTCAACAGGAATATACCTCCGGGCCTCAATCCTTGATCAGTCCCGATGGTCAGATAAAGACTTATTTTTTTGTGGCGACTGCCTTTAAGCCAGGGGCCGAGAGCGGCTACTCGAACGAGGTCTCGGCGGTCATCGATTTCAAGGCGATCTCGGTTCCGGTCCAGTTCCGGTTGACGGTTACAACCCCGTAAAGCGAAAGGGTTACAAAATGAGCGGGTTTTTGACCGGTTTGCACCTGGAAGAATTGGGGGATGAAGAATGGAAGGTCATTGACCCTTTGATTTATAAAAGCGATCTGCTTAATGCGGTCGTCAAAGTTCCGGTCGGATTTCATACCGATCTTTCCACGGTCAAATTGTTCGGGAAAAGGATCCCCGTAATATTTACCCTCTGGGGCGCGAGACAGCATCGGGAGGCCGTCCTGCATGATTATCTTTATTGCTCCGATTCGGCACCTGTTGTGACCCGGAAACAGGCGGACGGGGTTTTTTTCGAAGCGGCCACGGTGAGGGGCAAAAAGTGGTCTATCCGATTTCCGATGTGGCTCGGCGTCCGGATCGGGGGATGGGCCTGTTTTCATAAAAGAACCGTAAGCGAACACCTGGGGAAGGCTTAAAGAACATGAAAAAATTTATCCTCTTGTTGGCGTTAATATCTCTTTTTGGTTGTGCGTCTCTTCCGGATAATCGGCCGGGGGAAAATATCGATCTGTCCCAGGAGGGAAAGATCGATTTTGCTAAGTTGATCGAGTTATACCTTAAGACCCAGGAAAATAAAACGGGCGATCAAGGTCCGGTCATTCCCTCGCCGATTGCCCAGGTCCCGGTGTCTCCGCCCCCGGTTTTTCCGACTGAGCCGATTGTCGAACCGCCTCCCGTCTCTCAAGAGGTCAAGGATTATATCGTTGAAGATATGGAGACAGTCCCGGAGCGCCTGAGGGCTTCGGGATTTCAGGGTTCGGACAACGCCCTCTATTATGCCCTGGCCTTCGTCGCCGCCTTCGGCCCAGGCGGATCGATGCCCGATGACGGGGCGGGGTCTCTGGCCGTTCTTAATTCTCAACAGGCAGAGATTGAAAAATGGTTTGACGGGGAGATAAACAAGGCGGGAGATTTTCTAAAGGCCAACCCTCAATCAACGGCGACGGCGATTAAAAACGACGGGCGGGACCGCTGCGGTTTTCGTCTGGGTCCGGCGATCCTGGACCGGTTAAAAGATTTTGAAGGGCGGGTGCAGATCGGGTCGATCGTTCCCGACAGTGAATATTAGAAGGGGAAAATCCTTGTTAATCCATGATCCTTTCTTTCTCGTCCTGGCCTCTGTTGGTTTGACCTTGTCCGGCAAATATGTCTGGGACCGGTGGTTATCTCAAAACAGCCGGGTCTCCGCCCAGAAATGCCTCGACAACCAGGCTATCTGCTCGGCGAAGATCACTGCGAAAATTTCAGAACTTTCCTCTGAGCTGACTTGTGGGGAGGAGAATTTTAAGAAGATAAGGGAACACCAGGAAAGGACCTCCCACACCCTTAAGGTCATCCTCATGGCACTGGTCGAACTTTGCGAACAGGGTGAGGGGTGCAGGGAGCAGACCCGGGAGGATCTGAGAAGGGAGGTTTTGAGATAATGCCGTCAAGGTCGTATCGGAATAACAACCCCGGGAATATCCGACATCATGGCCCGACCGGAAAGGTATATCCGGTGGTCGAAAGATGGAACGGAAAGGACGACGGGAAAAATTACGCTAAATTTCTCTCTGTGGCCGATGGGTGCGCCGCCCTGGCCGATCTGATGGCTACGGTTTATGAAAATATGACCATTAGCATGGTGATCGCCAAATATGCGCCCTCTGAGGACAAAAACGACCCAGAAAAATACGTCCGGGTTATTTGTGGATGGGCCGGGATTGATAATAGAAACTATATCTGCGATCTTCCGCCATTTAAGTTCTTTGATCTATGCAAGGCGATAACGAAATTTGAGGGGTGGTTTTATTAAGAAAAATTCACTGTGAAAAGAAAGGAATTAAGGAATTTGTCTCCTTTTAATTAGGCTTCTTATTAAATCATCAAGTTTCTTCATATGTTCTTTATTTTCCTCGACGATTTTCATAAAATCTTCAGGGCTCTTATTCGATGCTTTAAATAGCTCTTTTTTCTCCCAGTAATTATTATCTTTTTCACGTTCTCTCTCTAGGATATTTTTATTGCGGATATTGTCCCTATAGTGATTCAATTTTGCCATAATTTCTCACCTCCAGTCCTTTGGTTTTTGAGACTGAGCCTTCCTTTTCTTACTTTCATTAAGCCAGATCCTGTTTTTTATTTGAATAGCGTTGTAGTGTGTTCCTTCGATATTATTTTTTTCCTAACATTGTCTAAAAATAGGGTCAGCGCCCATTTCTTATCGTTAGACATCTATATTGTTCCATTTAATGGGCGCTGTCCCTATTTTCTAAATGTTTCAATCCACGCCCCCGCGCGGGGGGCGACCAAAGGCCTTGTGAGGCTCATAGCATAGCCACCAGTTTCAATCCACGCCCCCGCGCGGGGGGCGACTGGCCTCAACCGCCAAAGTCTTTTGACGTTCCTGTTTCAATCCACGCCCCCGCGCGGGGGGCGACTTAGGGGCAGATCGGCCGTCCTGGGACTTCTCAGGTTTCAATCCACGCCCCCGCGCGGGGGGCGACCTTATTACTTATTAAAATACACCATTACACAAATGTTTCAATCCACGCCCCCGCGCGGGGGGCGAC
>CAZSTT010000127.1:4638-10883 GCA_964609705.1 uncultured Thermodesulfobacteriota bacterium | reverse complement strand
TTCTCGGTTGCCCGGCCCTTGCAATTCCGGGCACCGCTGACGGCAAAATCACGCCATCGGTCCCCGACTTCGGTCATTTTCCCGGATATGGCCATAATCCGTTCATCTTTAAGGTATTCCGCGGCCTCTTGAAGGAAGGCGGCAAACATAAAGCGGAAGCCGCCGCCGCCGGTCCCGATTTCCTCCTGCATCCTGACCATCTGCCCCAAATACAGGGAAGCCATGGGAGCTCCCAGTTTCTGCGGCCATTTCTCGACCTGTCCGGCCAGATAGCGTATTCCCCTGACCCCCAGCAGAGGAAGAGGGATCTTGGTCATAGCGTTACAAACCGCTTTGATACCCCTGGTCACAGGTTTTGAAAAATCATTGATATCGGGCGACTGGGTCATGTAGTACATTTTCCCTTTGGGGGCCAGGGCCCCTTCAGAAAAACGGGCCTTCATCAGATCCTTTCGTGGACAAACCACCAGGTCCTCAAAAACAGGATCGCTGATGATATAGTTATCTCCTTCTTTGCCGATGACTACCAGATTGTGCATGTTGAAATGGAACCTGAAGAGGGGAGGGAAATAGGGCAGCCAGTATCCCCCGGTTTGACATCCTACCGGGATCCCCTGCTCCAATATTTTATCAAGCGCTTCCATGGCGTTTTCCGGATCGCGGAATTTCTGTATTACTACATGGGCACCTAATTCCCTGGTGGCCCGTTTAAAAATGCCCCCCACAGCGCAACGATAGGTGGTCAAGGGAAGCTGGTTCAGCTTGACAAAGGGGAGATAACCGAAGAACAATCCCGCACCAATGCCGAAGGCCATGGCTTCGGAGCAGCTGAGGCCGTGATGGTAAAGAAGGTTCGAGGTAACCCCGCTCTCACAATGGGCGGATTGTCGGTGGACGAAATTAATTTTCATATTATTTTAATTCCTTACTGCCATGGAAAAGGATGCGATCGGGTATTATTAACAGTTGTTCCACGGCAAGGTTGAAGATATCGGCATAGCGTTGTAAAAGATCTGTTTCCAGGCCTTTGAACCCTTCAGGTTTAAGATGACGCTTCACCTTCCATCGGGGAAGGCGAACGTATTTGGCCAGCAGTTTAACATCCATCTGATTGTTGGCCATATGAAAGGCCAGAGGACTCAATTTCCCTTGGTGTATCTGTTCTACGGTTTCCTTTGTTTTTTGATGAATCAAGTCCCAGGCCAGTTCGTTGACGATGTTCTTGGGCTCCCAACCCAGACTAGGGGCCAGGACGTATTTACCCCGGTCATCCACGGCGTAGCAGACTTCATGTCCGTAATTCTCTATCATCCCGTTGTCCTGAGGGACTTCCTGAACTTTCATAATAACTCCTGCAGATCAAGTGATTATTACTAAGGGATCGGATGGTACGGCGGGGATCCGGTTCACTCAATAACTGACTCTTATGGCAAGTATTTCCTACTTTATTGGTAGATAATAAAAAAAAGAAAAGAAACGGTCAAGTTAAAATTTTTTGCTTTACTACGAAAATAGATTTTGAGACATCTGGTAGACCCGATCTATTTTCATGTCCCGACATCCTCTGGATGTCTCCTGTTTAGGTCGGGGAACCCGACCGTAGCGTGGTGTCACGCCCCCAAAAGCGTGGCCTGACGGTTTAAAACCCAGTTACGAATCTTGGTATCCAGTTCTTTCAAAGTTTCTTTCCGGGATCGGGCCAGTTCTTTGAGGTCGTCATATTCAAGGGAAAAATCATCCACCGGTCCATGGGCATGACCGGGGCGGATTATCTTTTTTATTCTGATCCGACCCCAGGGAGTTTGAACCGTCTGGATTGTCCGGGGCAGGGATCGGCGGTCCACCTCATACGACCGGACGCCGATGGTGGTGGTCTCGTTCAGAAGAATAGTCTGTAAGGAAGCCTGGGTTTCCGGTTTGGATAAAACCTGAAGTAAAACGGCCGGCCTGTTTTTCTTCATCTGACAAGGGATTAAGAGACAATCCAAGGCCCCGGCTTCAAACAGGTGCTCCATCAGTTGTTCGTACCACTGGGGATTCATGTCATCGATATTGGTTTCTAAAACAACCAGTTTCTCATCGGTTTGACTGAAAGACTTTTCTCCCAGCCAGACCCTGAGGGCATTGGGACGATCCTGGAGGTGGATCTGCCCCAAACCATAGCCTACTCCTTTTAAAACCAAGGCCGGGGGTGGCCCATAGGACCGGGCATAGTGGGTCAGGACAGCGGCTCCGGTAGGGGTTACCAACTCTTTTTCGCCAGGGGAGGGGATCACCGCCACTCCCTGGAGCAGGGCCAGGGTGGCCGGGGCCGGAAGGGGCAGGGGGCCATGGCTGCTTTGAATCCATCCCCGGCCGACAGGCAAGGGAGAGGAAAATACTTCCTGGATTTGAAAATATTGAAAGGCCAGCGCTGCTCCGACAATATCCACAATGGTATCCAGTGCCCCGATTTCATGAAAATGGACTTCCTCCAGTTCGAGGCCGTGAATTTTACCCTCCACCTGGGCCAACCGCTTAAAAATCGCCAGGCTGTTTTCTTTAATCTGAGGAGAGATTTTGCTTTTTTCAATAAGCTGCCTGATGGATTTATAGGTTCGGGCAATGGGCTTCCCTTTTTTCCCTTGGACTCGCAGGGTGTATCCGCTGATATGGGAACGCTCCTCCCGTTTTACCAGCAAACGGAGCTCAGGAAGCGACATTTGGCTCAAGGTCTGGCGCAGGAGTTTTTGAGGCAGGCCAAGGTCTAAAAAGGCCCCCAGGATCATGTCCCCACTGATGCCGGAAAAGCAATCGAAGTAAGCAATGTTCATAGTCTCTTCAGTGTTCCTCTGCTTGATTGTAATGTGATGAATTCAGAAGTCAGGAGTCAGAATCCAGAATAAAACAAGATAGCTTAGTTGTTCGTCCTTCTGAATTCTGACTCCTGGATTCTGAATTCTTGTTTTTTCTATTTTTTTCTAAGCAACCCGCCTTTTGGTTTGGGAGGGTGAACCAAGGCCAGGTCAACCACCTCATCGATATCCTTAACCAAAACAAATTCGATACGTCGGCGTATTGCCCGGGGGATCTCCATCAAATCTCTTTTATTCTGCTCGGGGATGATCAGAATTTTTATTTTATCCCGGATGGCCGCCAGGGTTTTTTCCTTTAGCCCGCCTATGGGCAGGACCTTTCCCCTGAGTGTTATTTCCCCGGTCATGGCTATGTCTTTTCTAACCGGGACCTTGGTTAAGGCGGAAATCAGCGATGTCACCAGGGTTACCCCGGCGGAAGGACCGTCTTTGGGGATGGCCCCGGCCGGGACATGGATATGAATATCCAATTGTTCATAAAAATTATCCCTGAGTTTTAAGCGTTCCGACCTTGATCGGGCATAACTCAAGGCCGCCTGGGCCGATTCCTTCATCACCTCGCCCAGTTGACCGGTCAAAGTGAAGTTCCCTTTTCCTTTCAGGATCATCGTTTCCACATAGAGAATTTCGCCGCCGCTCTGGGTCCAGGCCAGTCCCGTGGCCACTCCCACTTCATCCAGATTCCGGACTTCATCAGGCAGATAGGGGGGCGAACCCAGAAACCGATGAAGGTTTCCTTTGAAAATGGTGAAGGGTCCTTTTTCCCCTTCAGCGATGCGCCGGGCGGTTTTGCGGCAGATGGCGGCCAATTCTTTTTCCAAATTGCGAAGACCGGCTTCATCCGTATATTCGTTGATAATCGCCAGGATGGTTTCCCGGCTGATTTTCAGTTGACCCGCCTTAAGGCCGTTTTCCTTAAGTTGTCTGGGGAGCAGATAGGCCAGGGCAATCTTCAGTTTTTCATCATCGGTGTAACCGGACAACTCAATAATCTCCATCCGGTCTTTAAGGGCCGAAGGAATAGGGTCAATGGAATTGGCCGTAGTGATGAACATAACCGAAGACAGATCGAAGGAAATATTCAGGTAATGATCGCTGAAGGAAAAGTTTTGTTCGGGATCCAGAACTTCCAGTAAGGCGGCCGCCGGGTTTCCCCGGAAATCGGAACCGATTTTGTCCACCTCATCCATCATAAACACCGGGTTATTAGTGCCGACCTGTTTAAGTCCCTGGATGATCCTCCCGGGCAAAGCCCCGATATAGGTCCTCCGATGGCCTCGAATTTCCGCTTCATCACGAACCCCTCCCAGTGAGATGCGGATGAATTTTCTGCCCATCGCCCGGGCAATGGACCTGCCCAGAGAGGTTTTACCGACCCCCGGGGGCCCGACAAAGCACAAAATGGGCCCTTTCATCCTTGGATTCAGTTTTCGGACGCTTAGAAATTCCAGGATCCTTTCTTTAACCTTTTTCAAGTCAAAATGGTCCTCATCCAGGATTTTCTGGGCTTCTTTTATCTTGATTTTATCCCGGGTCTTTTTATCCCAGGGCAAGGACACTATCCAGTCTACATAGGTCCTGATGATGGAGGTCTCGGCCGAATCGGGATGCATCTGTTCCAGGCGGGAAACCTGTTTTAAGGCTTCTTCCTTGGCCTCTTTAGGCATCTTCATTCCATCGAGCTTGGTTCGGTATTCTTTCAATTCGGCTGTTTTTTCTTCGTATTCTCCTAATTCCCGGCGGATGGCCCGGAGTTGTTCCCGGAGGTAATACTCCCTCTGGCCTTTACCCATCTCCTCTTTGGCTTCCGATTGGATACGGGCCTGTACCTGGGAAACTTCCAGTTCTTTAGCCAAATGTTCATTGATCCGTTGGAGCCGAACCAGAGGGTCGAACAATTCCAGGATTTCTTGGGAGGCTTCTATCTTCAACCGCAAATTGGAGGCGACCAGGTCGGCCAGTTGCCCCGGTTCATCAATGCTGTTTAAAATGGCGATCACATCGGCCGAGAGCATGTCTTTCAGTGAAAGAATCTTTTCACTCTGTTCCCTGACATTACGCATCAGGGCCTCTGTTTCCACCTGATTTCCAGAGGTGACCGGGACCTGCTCGGACAGGGGTTGAATACGGACCCGGAAAAAGGGCTGGAGCTCTAAAAATTCCAGGATCCGGACTCTGTCCAGGCCCTGAACCAGGATTTTAATGGTTCCGTCCATGAGTTTAAGAGTTCTCAGGATGATGGCTGCCGTACCTACGGAATAGAGGTCTTCCGGTCTCGGATCTTCGATCAAGGAATCTTTTTGAGCGGTTAAAAGGATTAGACGATCCTGGGCAACCGCCTTTTCTACGGCCAGGATCGAACTTTCCCTGCGGACCAGTAAGGGCAGGATCATATCCGTATATACCACCACGTCTCTGACCGGAATCAGTGACAGGACCGGAGGGATGACCAGATCCTTGAAAGGTTCCCCGACAATCTTTTCTGTTTCAAAATCAATATCTTGAAAAGCCATTATCTTTTTACCGGCCTATTTTGCTGTATTAGTTTATTTAACTTTAATTTTTTATTCGGGGATCGTCAAGGGATTAGTGCGAAAATAGGATTCCAGAATTCTAGGATTCATGGATTCCAGGGTTCAAGGGTTTTAAATTCCACGCCTTTCACGATCGGCTGAGCCCGCCGCAAGCCTTGAATCCTTGGCCCCTTGGCCCCTTGAATCCTTTTTCATGATTCGTGGTGCCCCGGTTCGTGATAAAAAAACCCATATTTTCCTTGACCTGATTTAAAGGCTTGTGATAAAAGTAACACTTTGTTTTTTGAATTGGTGAACTGAATGAAAGGGATAAAGAAAAAGACCGCCCTGAATGATCAGGGAATCCATGAAGCCCTGGACCGAATGGTGACCCAAATGGTTGCCGATTATCCGGAAATGGAGCAACTGGTCTTAATCGGAATCCGTACCGGGGGGGCTTTTCTGGCTGATCGAATCCAAAAGCTTCTCAAGGCTAAGAAAGGACTCTCGGTTCCTACCGGGGCTCTGGACATTACCCTCTATCGAGACGATTGGACCCGGATTAACCACAAGCCCATAGTTGGAAAAACGGAAGTTCCGGTTTGCCTGGATAATAAAATAATTATCCTGGTGGATGACGTTCTCTATACCGGCAGAACGGTACGGGCCGCAATGGACGCCTTGATTGATTTCGGAAGGCCCCGCAGGATTTCTCTGGCGGTTCTGGTGGACCGTGGGGGCCGGGAATTGCCCATCAGCGCCGATTATTCCGGAATCCATCTGGATACAAAATCCGGAGAAAGGGTCAATGTCTATTTCAAGGAAATGGGGGCCCAGGATCAGGTGGTTATTGAGAACGAGACCGAAGTGAAGAATT
>CAZSTT010000127.1:0-4538 GCA_964609705.1 uncultured Thermodesulfobacteriota bacterium | reverse complement strand
CAGTAAACAGGAGTTCTTATGGCTTCAGAAAAAAAGAGATCCAAGGGCGAAAAAATAGGAGCGGTGATGGTAGTCGGCGGGGGGATTGCCGGTATGCAGGCCTCCCTTGATTTGGCCAATTCAGGCTATTATGTCTATCTGGTTGAAAAATCCCCGTCTATCGGAGGCGGGATGTCCCAATTGGATAAGACCTTCCCGACCAATGATTGCGCCATGTGAATTATCTCGCCCAAGTTGGTCGAGGTCGGCCGACACATCAACATCGAATTACTGACGATGAGCGAAGTTACCGCCATCAACGGAACGGAAGGCAACTTTGAAATTCAGGTGCATCAAAAGCCGCGCTACATTGACATGGACAAATGTATTGCCTGCGGTTTGTGTGCCGAAAAATGCCCTAAGAAGGTTGACGATGCCTATAACGAGGGGATGGGAGTCCGCAAGGCCGCCTATGTCAAATACGCCCAGGCTGTTCCTTTAAAATATGTCATTGATGAAGAAAACTGCATTTTTTTCCAGAAGGGGAAGTGCCGGGCCTGTGAAAAATTTTGTCCCAGCAAGGCCGTAAATTTTCAGGAAAAACCGAAGGATCACACCTTACAGGTCGGTTCGGTCATATTTGCCGCCGGTTTTCAGTGTTACGACCCTACCCAGTATGACGCCTATTCCTATTCCAAACATCCTAATGTAGTTACGGCCATGGAGTTTGAGCGTCTGCTCTCGGCCTCCGGTCCTTATATGGGGCATCTGGTTCGGCCTTCCGACCAGAAAGAACCCCAAAAAATAGCCTGGCTCCAATGTGTGGGGTCCCGGGATGTGAATCACTGCGATCATGGCTATTGTTCGGCGGTTTGCTGCATGTATGCCATCAAGGAATCGGTGATCGCTAAAGAACACAGCAAAGACGGATTTGACGGTACGATCTTTTTTATGGATATCCGCACCCATGGAAAGGATTTTGAACGTTATTACAACAAGGCCAAAGATCACGGGATTCGCTTTGTTCGCTCCCGTATCCACACGATTGAGGCGATTCCAGAATCCGATGACCTGAGGATCACCTATATTACCGAGAAAGGGGAGGTCGTCAATGAAGATTTCGATATGGTTGTCCTCTCGGTAGGTTTGGAGATTTCTCAGGAAACCGTGGCTCAGAGTCAAAAGTTTAACCTGGCCTTGGATCATTATAATTTCCTGCAGAGCAGCAGTTTTACCCCGGTGGCCACCTCGGTTCCCGGCATTTTCGGCTGCGGCGTGGTTTCCGGTCCCAAGGATATTCCCCAATCGGTGGTCGAGGCCAGTGCCGCGGCCTGTGCGGCGGCCCGCAATCTCTCTTCAGCCAGAAACACCCTTACCCAGGAAAAAATCGTTCCCAAACCCCGTTTGGTTGCCGGCGAACGACCGAGGATCGGGGTTTTTGTCTGTGACTGCGGTATTAATATCGCCGGCGTGGTTCGGGTCCCGGAAGTGGTGGCTTATGCCAAGACGCTGCCTTATGTAGAATATGTGGAAGAAAACCTGTTTACCTGTTCCCAGGATACCCAGGACAAAATGAAGGAAGTAGTCCGGGAACACCGGTTGAACCGGATCGTGGTGGCCGCTTGTACCCCACGGACGCACGAACCCCTTTTTCAGGAAACGCTGGTCGAGAGCGGCTTAAATAAATACCTCTTTGAAATGGCCAATATCCGCAACCAAAATTCCTGGGTCCATTCCGCTGAACCGGATGCGGCGACGCAGAAGGCCAAGGATCTGGTACGGATGGCCATCTCCAAATCGGCCCTGCTGGAACCATTACAGGAGATCGAGGTGGATGTGGCCCAATCAGGAATGGTGGTTGGAGGAGGGGTGGCCGGTCTGACCGCTGCCCTCGAACTGGCTGAACAGGGGTATCAAGTCTATCTGGTGGAAAAATCATCCCGGTTAGGAGGCCAGGCCTTAAAGTTAAATACCACCTGGCGGGGTGAGGATATTCAGGGATATTTGAAAGATCTGGTCCGTTCGGTCGATGAACACCCCAGAATCAAGGCTTATGTGGGACACCAGATAACCCAGGTTGATGGTTTTGTCGGTCAATTTAAGACCCGGTTAACCAGAATGGATGACCCCTCGGCCACCACCGATCTGGAGCACGGCATTGTTGTTATCGCAACCGGGGCCGAGGAATTAAAACCCGAAGAATATCTTTATGGGAAAAACCCCCGGGTTATGACTCACCTGGACCTGGATCAGAAGATGGCCGGAAAGGACCCACTGGTTGAAAAGGCCAAGGCCATTGTTTTCATTCAGTGTGTCGGTTCCCGTGAACCGGAGCGGCCCTATTGCAGTCGGGTTTGCTGCACCCATTCGGTCCATTCGGCCCTTAAACTGAAGGAAGAAAACCCCGACCGGGATATTTTCATACTCTATCGCGACCTCAGGACCTTCGGAGAACGGGAAGATCTTTATAAGGAAGCCCGCCAGGCCGGCATTCTCTTTATCCGTTATAATCATGAGGAAAAGCCGGTAGTGGAAGTCGAAGGCGATGGATTGTCAGTCACGGTCAAGGATCTTATCCTGGACCAAAACATCCGGATCCAGGCTGATTTGGTAACCCTGGCCGGGGCGATCGTCTCCACCAAAGACCACGATCTGGCGCAGACTTTTAAAGTGCCTTTGAATGAAGACGGGTTTTTCGTAGAGGCCCATGCCAAACTAAGGCCGGTTGATTTCGCCACCGACGGGGTGTTTTTGTGCGGGTTGGCTCATTATCCGAAACCCATCGACGAGTCCATTGCCCAGGCCCAGGCAGCCGCAGCCCGGGCCATCACCTTGTTGGCCGGGCTGAAGATCAAGGTCAGCGGCACCGTGGCCCAGACCAATCCTGCTGCCTGCAGTCAATGCGGGGTGTGTGTAGCCATTTGTCCCTACTCGGCTCCGGGCTGGAATGAAAAAACCGCCAAAGCCGAAATTAACCCTGCTCTTTGTAAGGGATGCGGTTTATGTGTGGCCTCTTGCCGGTCCGGGGCCATTAATCTGAAAGGATTTGATGCGGGGCAAATTTTTGCCATGATCGAAGCAGCTTAAAAAACCGGTACAAGGTATAAGGTTTGAGGTCCAAGGTCAAATAGGAAAACCCCCTGGCCTTACACCTTATACCTTACACCTTGAACCTTATACCTTTTTTCCTAAGGAAAACTTATGAACGAACCCTTTGAACCCAAAATCATTGCCTTTTTATGCAACTGGTGCAGTTATGGGGGGGCCGATCTGGCCGGAGTGAGCCGTCTGCAATATCCCCCGAATATCCGTGTGATCAGGATCCCCTGTTCCGGAAGACTGGACCCCAAATTTATTTTGGCCTCTTTTCGACGCGGGGCTGACGGGGTTTGGATTTCGGGCTGCCATCCCGGGGATTGCCATTATATCGCCGGTAATTATTATGCCCGCCGGAAATTCGCCCTGATGAAAGGACTTCTGGAACACATGGGGATCGAACCGGGCCGCCTGCATTTTTCCTGGGTTTCCTCGGCCGAGGCCACCAAATTTCAGGAAGTGGTTACCGAAGTAACCCAAGCGGTCAAGGCTTTGGGACCGGCCAAACATTTTATCAAGAAAATGCCTGAGGTGGCCTAGATGGTGGAATATACAAAAAAGATACAAGAGATAGCTAAAAAGCTATTAACCGAAAAAAAGGTCGATGCCTTTGTCGGCTATCGAAAAGGCACCGTCCCCATGATGAATGAACCCATTCTGGTCAGAGATCCGGACCAGGTTGATCAATTGTACTGGGATTCTTTTTGCGGAGTCAACCTGGCCAACTACCTGCCCAAGCGGAAGGAACGATTGGCCATCGTGGCCAAGGGATGCGATTCCCGTAATATCATAGTCCATCTGCAGGAAGGGCAGATTAAACGGGAACAGCTCCAGATCATCGGCGTCCCCTGCCGGGGAATGTTGGACCGGCGCAAGGTTCGGGCCCTGTTGGCCGGTAAAGAACCCCTGGAGGTTGAAGAAAAAGAGGAGTCCATTACGGTCAGCGGGAAGGATTTCCAGGAAACCTTCCCCAAGGCCGATCTTCTTCAGGACAATTGCGCCATCTGTATCCATCGCAATCCGATCCTCTACGATGAACTGGCCGGGGAACTGGTGAAGGAACAAGAAGGGGTGGATCGCTATGAAGATGTCCGGGCCGTGGAGGCCATGGATCCGGAGGCCCGCTGGAAATATTTTGAAGATCTGGTTCAACCCTGCATCCGTTGTTATGCCTGCCGGAATGCCTGTCCCCTGTGTTACTGCCCGACCTGTTTTGTCGATGAATCCAGACCCCAGTGGATGGGGAAAAGCCTGGACCCCACGGATGTAAGGACCTTTCACTTTTTAAGGGCCTTTCATTGCGCCGGCCGCTGTACGGATTGCGGGGCCTGCGAGCGGGCCTGCCCGGTGGGGATCAAGGTCCGGCAATTCACTAAAAAGTTGGAAGAAGATATTTTAGACCTTTACCATTTTGAGGCCGGAGTGGTTCCGGAGGGAAGACCTCCCCTGGATGTCTTCCTGCC
>CAZSTT010000126.1:8896-11019 GCA_964609705.1 uncultured Thermodesulfobacteriota bacterium | reverse complement strand
TTCTCAGCCAGATAGGTTCGGCGCCTTATTCCGTTACCAAACATGCGGCGGTGGGCCTGGCTGAAAATATAGCCATCACCTACGGGGATCAGGGAATCAAAATATTCGCGCTCTGTCCCCAGGCCGTGCGCACGGCCATGGCCGGACCGGATGGCGGCGTAGCCGCGGTGGACGGGCTGATGGAACCGGAACAGCTGGCCGAGGCGGTCATCGAAGGGTTGCATAAGGAGAATTTTCTGATTCTGCCTCACCCTGACGTCAAAATCTATATGCAGAGGAAAGTCAGCGATTATGACCGCTGGCTCCAGGGGATGCGGCGGCTTCAAGCCCGGTTTTTGTCGGGCGGGCCGCTTAAGAAATAGGGGTACGTTTTGTGTTTAGCGTTCAGCGTTCGGTGTTCAGCGAAAAGGAAAAGACAAATTCATGGTGTCACGCCCTTTGGCGGGGCATGACGGTTTAAGAAGGAAATATCTTCCCCGGATTCAGGATATGGTTGGGATCGAAGAGGTCTTTTATTTTTTGCATGAGCTTCAAGGAGACCTGGTCTAATTCGAGGGACAGGAAAGGGGCCTTGGTCAATCCGATTCCGTGTTCTCCGGAAAGAGTGCCGCCTAAATCCAGGACCACCCGGAATATCTCGGCCACCGCTTCCTGAGCCCTTTTCTTTTCCTCCGGCTTCTTCCCGTCAAACATGACATTGACATGGATGTTGCCGTCTCCCGCATGACCGAAACTGACGATCAATAATTCCAGACGCCGGCTGATGTCTTCAAAACGTTGGATAGCTTTCGGGATTTTATCCCGGGGTACGACGATATCTTCATTGATTTTGTTGGGTTTTAAACGAAAAAGGGCCGGTGAAATCGCCCTGCGGGCCTTCCACAGTTCCTCTGCTTCCCGGGGGGTGGCCGCCTTTTTTACTTCTTTGGCGCCCAGTTGCCGGAAAATATGTTGAATAGCTTCTCCCTGCCGGGCAACCGCCTCCCGGTCACCGTCCACCTCAATCAACAACATGGCCCGGGCTTCAGAAGGAAGGCCCAGGTTGAGATATTCCTCCACACAAGTGATCGACGGGTGGTCCATAAATTCAAGAATGGATGGAAGGATACGGGATTGAAAGATTTCCACCACGGAACGGGCGGCCAGGTCCATTCGATCGAAAAAGGCCAGAATGGTTTGCCTGGCTTCAGGCAGGGGGATCAATTTCAAAACCATCCGGGTGATGATTCCCAGGGTCCCCTCGGAACCGACCAGCAAGCGGGTCAGATCGTACCCCACCACCCCTTTGGCCGTACGGACCCCTGTTTGTATTATTTCTCCGGTGGGGAGCACGACTTCCAGGCCTAAAACATAATCCCGGGTTACGCCATATTTTACCGCCCTTCCTCCCCCGGCGCATTCGGCCAGATTTCCACCCAGAGTTGAAAAATGGGATGAGGAGGGATCGGGAGGATAAAATAATCCCTGGGCTTCAACGGCCTGTTGCAGATCCCTGGTAATGACCCCCGGTTCAGCGACGGCCAATAAGTTGCCGGCATCGATGCTGATGATTCGATTCATTCGCAACAGCACCAGGACCACTCCTCCCTGAATCGGAACCGATCCCCCGCTCATTCCCGATCCGGCTCCGCGGGGGACCAGAGGGAATTGGCAGGTATTAGCCAGTCTTACTATGGCGGCGATTTCCTCCGTTGTTCGGGGGAAAACCACTCCCTCGGGCCGGGCTTGAATCTGGGTGGCATCATAGGCATAGCTTTGCCGGTCTGTATCCCGATCCGTGATATGTTCAGGACCGACAATTTTTTCAAGGGCTTTATAGATTTCTTTTTTCATAAATGAGTTTTTCCCCATCCTCCTAATATTCCATATTCTTTTCTATCATAGGAAATGAATTGCAACCAAGTCAAATAAAAAGGACCTGGTGATGTCCTGTTTTGATATTCACTCCCGGACCGGGCAAAAAGATATTGACAAACAGGACGAATATTTATGATAGTTGTTTCGTCTCTTTTTTATGTTGATAACCCGGAAAATTCGGACTTATTAAGATGGAAAGAAAGGCGGACCGATAACGGATGTTCCTCCATCTCTCCCCGGCTCAAAAGGAGATTCAGGAAAAGGTG
>CAZSTT010000126.1:5599-8796 GCA_964609705.1 uncultured Thermodesulfobacteriota bacterium | reverse complement strand
CAGGCCTTAATCCGGACGATAGGCGAGGTAGGAACTTTAGAGCAAAAGGACCGTTTTTTTTCTGATATGACCCAGGGAGACAAACTGGGAGGATTTTGTTTGACCGAACCCAATCACGGGTCGGATGCCGGTTCCCTGCAAACCCGGGCGGTTTTGGAGGGAGACCATTATATCGTCAATGGCACTAAATCCTTTATCACCTTGGGCCCTCATGCCCACTATTATCTGGTTTTTGTCCGCACCGGACCGGGAAAACGGACCGCTGGCGTCAGCGCCCTGATCGTCCCCCGGGATACCCCCGGCCTGTCTTTTGGGAAAAAAGAAAGGAAGATGGGGTTGGGGGGATCGGTGACTTCAGAAATGATTTTTGAGAAGGCCCGGGTCCCCAAAGAAAATCTGCTTCTCCAGGAAGGCGAAGGGTGGCAAATCCTGTGCCGTCATGCCAATGTTATGCGGGTCTGGGGGGCGGCCTCCCTGGCCCTGGGGATTGCCGAAGGGGCCTATGAAGCCGCGTTGGTTTTTGCCAAGACCCGGACCCAGTTTAAAAAGTTGATCGCCTCCTTTCAAGCTGTTGGTTTTATGCTGGCCGACATGAAAATGGCCATTGAAGCGGCGAAATCTTTGATTTTCAGGACGGCTTCCATGATCGATGCCCGGGAAGGGACTTTCCTCGACCTTGAAACTTTGGTCTCCATGTGTAAATGCTATGCCTCGGATATGGCCATGCGGGTTACCCTGGATGCGGTCCAGATCTTCGGGGGGGCCGGATACCTGAAGGGATGTCCGGTGGAGCGGATGTTTCGGGACGCCAAGGCGGTCCAGATTTTTGACGGGACCAATCAGATCCAGCGCATGATTGTATCAAAAAATATTTTACTGGATTAAATGAGTACCCAAAATTCCGAAGGATTTACCATGGATTAAGTATTGGAGTAATGGAGCACTGGAATGTTGGAATAAAAAAGGAATTTGGAGAAACGGATTTTCAGACCAATACTCCAATACTCCAACATTCCTAACTCCATTGGTATCATACATTGAAGGAGGAGTAATTTATGCGACCTTATTTTGAAAAAATGGATGATTTAGGCAAGCCCATCAAACCGGCCCAGCTAGAGAAGATGGCCGCGAACCGTGAACAAATAGACGCGGTTGTCAAAGAAATTGAAACGGAAGTCGAACGGGTTAAGAAGGCCGGGCTTCCGGCGGAAAAAATCCACGAGCGGAAGGAAATGACCGTTTGGGACCGGATTGAATATCTAGCTGATCCGGGAACCTTCTGCCCCCTGCACACCCTTTATAACCCCAGAGATAACGAAGAGGGGACCACCGGGGTCATCGACGGTCTGGCCCGTATCAGCGGCCGTTGGTGCGTCCTGATCGGTTTTGATAATAAAGTCATGGCCGGGGCCTGGATAGCCGGTCAGGCGGAAAATCAGTTGCGGGTGACGGACCTCTCCAAACGCCTGCATATTCCCCTGGTCTGGCTGGTCAATTGTTCGGGCGTTAAGCTCACCGAACAGCAGGAGGTTTATGCTGATCGCCGGGGGAACGGCACCACCTTCTTCCGCCATGCCGAACTGGAAAAGTTGGGCATCCCGGTCCTGGCCGGTATTTACGGGACCAACCCGGCCGGCGGCGGATATCAGGGGATCAGTCCCACCATTCTGCTGGCCCATAAAAATTGTAATATTGCCGTAGGCGGAGGCGGCATCGTCAGCGGCATGAGTCCCAAGGGGTCTTTTGATGAGGAGGGGGCCGAGCAGATTATCGAGGCGACCCGACATTTCAAACAGGTCCCTCCCGGGAGTGTTAAAATCCATTATGATTCCACCGGATTTTTCCGGGCCGTGTTTGAGGAAGAAACCCAGGTTCTGGATGCCTTGAAGGAATATATGGCTGAAATACCGGCTTATCATCCGCGGTTTTTCCGGGTAGCCAAACCGGCCGAACCCAAATATCCCCTTTCGGATCTGCCTTCGCTTATTGCCTTCAACCAGAAGGCGGTTTATGACTTCGATAATTTCCTGGCCCGTCTGGTGGACGGGAGCGAACACTTGGAGTTCCGTCCCGGCTTTGGTCCGGAAGTCTATACCGGTCTGGTCAAGATAGACGGATTGTTAGTGGGAATCATCGGAAATCGCCAGGGCTTCCTCGGGGCCGATTACCCGGAATATACCAATGAATATATCGGCATCGGCGGCAAGCTGTATCGTCAGGGTCTGATCAAGATGAATGAATTCGTCACTCAATGCGGCCGGGACCGGGTTCCGGTCGTCTGGTTCCAGGACACTTCCGGGATTGATGTGGGGGATACGGCCGAAAAGGCCGAGCTGCTGGGGCTGGGCCAATCCCTGATCTATTCCATAGAGCAGACCGATGTGCCCATGATGCTGGTCGTCTTAAGAAAAGGGACGGCCGCGGCCCATTACATTATGGGCGGTCCGACCGCTAATAACCATAACGCCTTTACCCTGGGCACCCCGACCACCGAGATCTATGTCATGCACGGGGAGACGGCTTCCGTGGCCTCCTTTTCCCGGAGGTTGGTCAAAGAAAAAGACAGCGGCAAACCTTTGCAGCCGGTGATTGATAAGATGAACGCCCTGGCCCGGCAATATTACGAACAATCCCGGCCTGTTTACTGCGCCAAGAGAGGCTTCGTGGATGAAGTGATCCGTTATGAGGAAATTCGGCGTTATCTGCAGGCCTTCGCCGGCAGCGCCTATCAAAACCCCCAATCCATCTGCCCCCATCATCACATGATGCTGCCGCGGATGATCCGTTCCCAGATTGTCAAAGGACTCGACCGGCCAAAATTGAAGAAAGAATAACAGATCGGGGATTAGTCCGAAATAAGGTTAAGTTTACCCTCGCAGAGCCCCATTTTTATGTCTCGACCCCCAAATGGGGCTTCTCTTTTAGGCCGGTCTTTCGACCTCTCGGCCTCCTTGGAGGCCTCCTGTTTAGGTCGAGCTGACCGCTCTATCCGGAACAATACCATTTCCGGATGGCCGCCAGGTAATATTTCGAGGATTGAAATTTGAGCCCGACAAAGAGATTGGCCAAAGGGGCCTTTTTAAAGGTCCCTCGGTTTTGGCTTGACTTCTCGACCCCAAATATGGTAAAAATCCTTAAAAAAGTGAACGAGCGCTCGGAAATAAATCAAGCAATTTATTATTCTTTCAAAGACCAGG
>CAZSTT010000126.1:0-5499 GCA_964609705.1 uncultured Thermodesulfobacteriota bacterium | reverse complement strand
GGAGCAATCCTCACTGCGGCGGACAGGGGGTCTATCTGAAAAATTTAAGCAAGGCCCTCCAGGACCTGGGCCATCAGGTCGAGGTTGTATCCGGCCCGCCTGATCCGCTCCTCGATGGGGCTATCAAGATCTATCGTCTCCCCTCCCTTGATCTGTATAACCCTGAAGCCCTGTTCAGGATTCCTACTTTTAAAGAACTTCGCGATCCCATCAATCTGCTGGAGTGGATCGGGGTCTCCACCGCGGGCTTTCCCGAGCCCTTCACCTTCGGGCTCAGGGCCCAAAAATTTCTTAACGATAAGATTGACCGGTACGATATTATCCACGACAACCAGAGCCTTTTCTACGGTCTGCTGAAAATGCAGAAAGTGGTTCCCATCGTTGCCACCATCCACCACCCCATCACCGTAGACCGCAGGCTGGACATTGCCGCGGCCCCTTCTCCGTGGAAGAAATTAAAACAGGTCCGCTGGTATTCCTTCATCGGGATGCAGATAAAGGTTTCGCGAAAGCTCTCCAAAATCATCACCGTCTCCGAATGTGCCAGGGAGGACATCAGCCGGGAATTCAACATCCCCCGCCAAAGATTCAAGGTCGTTCCCAACGGCATCAACACTGAGCTTTTTTATCCGATTCCCGAAATAGAAAGAGAAAAGAATCATATCATTGTCACCAACAGCGCCGACATGCCCTTAAAAGGCCTGGACTATTTGTTAAGAGCCGTTAAAGAAGTTTCCAAAACCCACCCGATCAATCTTACGGTGGTAGGTGAACCTAAAAAAAACAGCCGGATTGTCAAACTGATCCGGGAATTGGAGATAGGCCGGCAAATCACCTTTACCGGCCGGATCGATAATGAACAGTTCGTTCGTTGTTATGCCAGGGCGGCCGTGGCCATAATCCCCTCCCTGTATGAAGGATTTGGTCTTCCGGCCGGTGAGGCCATGGCCTGCGGGGTACCGGTCATCAGCACCTCCGGGGGAGCTCTGCCTGAAGTCGTGGGCGAGGCCGGTCTGGTCATCCCCCCGGGAGATTCCCCGGCCATGGCTGAAGCCATTAAGGATTTTTTCGATAATCCACAGAAAGCCAAAGCTCTGGGCGAGGCCGGGTATAAACGGGTTCATCAGTTTTTCACCTGGGAGAAAGCGGCCCAGGCCACGGTTGAAGCTTACCGGGAAACCATCCATGATCACCGTCGAGTTTAAACGGCTTCCGATCAAGGCGGGATATAAAATATTGGATATCGGATGCGGATCCGGCCGCCATACCTGCGCGGCGTCAAGGCTCGAAAAGGTGGTGGTCATCGGTTCCGATGTTTCTCTGGATGAGGTCAAGGAGGCCAGGAACCGGCTTCGGTATCAGGAAGATTTAGGAGAAGTCGGTGGAGGAATATGGGCCACCCTGGTGGCCGATATCACCGGCCTGCCTTTTCCTGACCATTATTTCGATATGGTTATTTGTTCGGAAGTGCTGGAACACATCCCGGACCAACAGACGGCCGTAAAAGAAGTCTCCAGGGTGCTGAGGCCCGGGGGGGACCTGATCGTCAGTGTTCCCAGGTATCTGCCGGAACGCATCTGTTGGGCCTTGTCCGACAGTTATCATCAGACGGCCAACGGGCATATTCGTATCTATAAAAAGAAAGAATTGGTCGCCCTGATCGAAGGCTCGGGCTCCCGGTTGTGGGCCTCCCACTTTGCCCATAGCCTTCATACGCCTTATTGGTGGTTGAAATGCTTAATCGGTCCGAAACGGGAGGACGCCATTTTGGTGAACTGGTACCATCGCTTCCTGGTTTGGGACATGATGAAAAAACCCAGGATTACCCGTTTTCTGGAACGCCTCCTGAATCCGCTCCTGGGGAAAAGTATCGTATTCTATTTAAGGAAGGAAGAAGATGATCGAAGCCCTCATTTCTCGTAAAATCCGGATTCCCGTTGTCGATATATCTTCCACAGCGGAATTCATCCTGAACTTACAAAGGCCGGACGGCGAAATTCCCTGGTCTTTGGGGGGGAAAACCGATCCCTGGGATCATGTGGAAAGCGCCATGGGCCTCGGTGTGGCCGGGTATTTGAAGGAAGCGGCCCTGGCCTTTGATTGGATGGTCAAGACCCAGCTCAAAGACGGGAGCTGGTGGTCGGCGATCCGGGACGGTGTCCCCGAGGATACCACACGGGAAACCAACATGTCTTCCTATATCGCCGTCGGGGTCTTTCATTATTATTTATTAACCCGGGATAAAGCTTTTCTCGGACAGATGTGGCCAACCGTTAAGGCCGGCATTAATTATGCCGTCACTCTCCAGGCCCCCACCGGGGAGATTTACTGGGCCAGGAACGGGAGAGGCGTTGTTGATCCCATGGCTTTGTTAACCGGCTCCAGTTCCATCTATATGAGCCTCAAGTGCGCTCTGGCCATAGCCTCCCTGTTGGGCAAACATCGTCCGGACTGGGAAAAGGCCTTGGAGAAACTGGGGGAGGCCATCCGGAATAAACCGGATTGTTTCAACATGATCAAATCCCGCTATTCCATGGATTGGTATTATCCGGTCCTTTGCGGCGCCGTTACCGGCCTGGAGGCTAAAAAGAGGATTGAGAAATCCTGGGATAAGTTTACCGTTCCGGATTGGGGCGTGCGCTGTGTTTCCGATCGGCCCTGGGTCACCATGGCCGAAACCTCCGAATTGGTATTGGCCCTGGCGGCTATCGGTGATTTTGATCGGGCGGAGACGGTATTTAACTGGTTGAGGGACAAGAAGTTTGATGACGGTTCCTATTGGATGGGTGTTACCTTTCCCGACACGGTCATCTGGCCTGAGGAAAAAACGTCCTGGACGGCTGCTGCCGTACTTCTGGCTTATGATGCCCTGAATGAGATGACCCCGGCCAGCCGGATATTCAATCATGGTTTCTGGGAAACCCTGAAAGAGGAAGAGCCATTTATAACGGATCAGCCTTTCCTGGGCGACAAGTAACTATATGTGATTTTTCATCTAATAGGTCAGCCGTCCCGGCTGACATCAATCGATTTTAACCCATTGTCAGGCAAGATGCCTGACCTATTTCCCTTTGGAATAGTCCCTTGATTTCAAGGACCTCAATAAAAAACAAGGCTGATTTTAATTGAAAAGAGATCATCGTCCCTATTTTATCAAACGTCTGAGTCACCGGTTTGAAGTCTGGTATGCGAATCATTTCCTGCGCCCCCAATTTGAGGAGCTGGGCCAGGATACGACCATCATGAAGCCCTGGTGCGTGGAGGTGAACGGCGGTCCTATTTCACTGGGCGATTATGCCAATATCATAGCCACCTCGGACAACAAGGTTCGATTAACAGTCTGGTCGAACCGGCAAGGCGAAGGGCACATCCAGATTGGGAAGTATTGTCTGATCTGCGCCGGAGTGCGAATCAGCGCCGCCACAGAGATCAGGATCGGGGATAATTGTATGCTGGCCAATCGGGTTTATGTGACCGATGCCGACTGGCATGATCTGTATGATCGGAGCATGTTTGTGGGGCAGTCTGCTCCGGTCCGGATCGGAAACAATGTCTGGCTGGGGGACAGCGCCATTGTCTGCAAAGGGGTGACCATCGGGGACAACAGTGTTATCGGGGCCGGCGCGGTGGTGGTCAAGAATATTCCGCCCAATGTGGTGGCAGCCGGTAATCCGGCCGTGGTCCTGAAGCAACTCGATACCGACAAACCCATGCAGACCCGGGAAGACTGGTTCTCGATCATCGCCCAACTCACTGCTGAAGCGAAAGAGAACGAAAAGAACAACCTTAAGGGCAATACCCTTCTGGGATGGCTCCGGTCTATGTTATACCCGGTGAAGGGGGATTGATAAATAAGGCTCATCTCCAAAAGAATTAGAGATGTGCAAAGGTTTCAAGGAGTCAAGGTTTCAAGGGTTCGAGGGAAATGCTGAAGAATTACAAAGACCTTAAGATTTGGGAAAAGTCCTATCAACTCTGTCTGGGTTTAAATCTAAAAATGATGTCCGTAAATTTAGGTTATTAAATGAAAATCTTTTTACCAAAACTCCAACCCTTGGAAACTCTAACCCTTGAAACCTTGAACCCTCGGAACCTTGAACCCTTTTTATTGAGGTACCCATGCGAGTAGCCCTGATTGCCCCTCCTTATCCTCTGGAGGAAGCCCCCTCACCCCCTCTGGGGTTATCTTACGCCGCCTCGGCCTTTGAACAGGCCGGAGCGGAAGTGAAAATAATCGACTTTATCATTTCCCGCTATACCCCGGAAAAATTGAGGCGGGAACTGGAGGACTTTAAACCGGATTTGCTGGGGGCCAACTCGGTGACCATGAATTTTCCCCAGGCGGCCGGAATCGTAACCACTGCCAAGAAAATCGACCCTTCTCTCATCACCCTCATGGGCGGTCCCCATGTCTCCTTTGATGTGATCCAGACCCTGAAAACCTTCCCGGAGATCGATATGCTGGTTGTCGGCGAGGGGGAAGAAACCATTTCGGAAATAGTCGATCAATTCCAGGGTCAGGGAAATTGGGCCCATATTCCAGGGATGGCCTTCCGGGAAAACGGAAACATCATTCAAACCGGGAAGAGGGCGCTGATCGACGATTTGAACCGGCTGCCTCTGCCGGCCCGGCATCTGCTGCCCCTCTCCCGTTATCAGGCCCTGGGATTTCCCGTTTCCATGATCACCGGCCGAGGCTGCCCCTATTCCTGTATTTTTTGTCAGGGGAGAAAGATGGTGGGCAGCAAAGCCCGCTCCAGAAAGGCCTCGCTGGTGGTGGATGAGATTGAACAGATTCTGTCCTACGGGTTTACCCGGATCAATATTGCCGATGACCTGTTTACCTCGGACCGGGAAAAAGTGTGGGAAGTCTGTGAAGAAATTCGCCGGCGAAAACTTACCTTAACCTGGACGGCCTTTTCCCGGGTCAACACCGTGGATAAAGAGACCCTGCGTTTGATGCGGGAGACGGGCTGCGATTGCGTCAGTTTCGGCATTGAATCCGGGAACCAGGAAATGTTAAAGCGGGTCAGAAAAGGAATCACTCTCGATCAGGCCCGGAAGGCTGTCGCTCTCTGCAAGGAGGTGGGCATTCTGCCCCACGCCTCCTTTATGGTGGGGCTCCCCGGAGAAACACCGGAGACATTGAAAGACACGGCGGAGTTTTCCAAGAGTCTCGATATCATCTATGGTTTTCATTTTCTGGCCCCCTTCCCCGGGACCACGGTCCGGGAAAAGATTGATGAATACGACCTGGAAATTCTGACTGAGGACTGGTCCCGTTATGACGCCAACAGCGCCATCGTCCGAACTTCGGCCCTGACGCCGGAAGCCATCAATCGATTTGTGGCTGAATTTGACGAAGAAATAAACCAGGCCTGGGAAAAACAGGTCCAGGGTTTTCATGATAAAACCAATACCCCCGAACAGGATTTAAGGGTAGCCGGCCATTACCGGATGCAGTTGGTTTACAAGATGCTTTCGGAAGACCTTTTAGAA
>CAZSTT010000125.1:8600-11019 GCA_964609705.1 uncultured Thermodesulfobacteriota bacterium | reverse complement strand
CGGCCGACTCCCAAAGGGAGTCTTTGCTTAAAGTTCGCCAAAGGCGAACGACTCAAGTCCGGGAAGATGGAAATAGCCTTTTAACGTATTATTCGAAGTCAACTGCTCCGACAGACAACTTCATGAAACAAAGCCCCCTTTGACCACCCCAAATTCAAATAGATTTGGTTTGGTTTTAATCATTCCCCGAAAAACTGATTCATATTGAGCAGCAGGTCCGTTTGCCCCGCAACGGTATATTTCCCTTCCATCAGCATCTGAGCCCCATCGGCTTTTCCGGTCAGGATATCCATCCAGACTTCGAAAGGCGTTTCAACGGTCAGATCCGGATTGACCATTTCCCCGGCCGCAGCGGTAATTTTTCCGTTTTCAATGACAAAATGACAGCTTCCCTTAACCTGACCGGAAAAGTGGACCTGCATGGTCATCCCGGCCTCTCCGGCCTTGACGGGATTGAAGCCCTGCTGCATGATCGCCAGGAAGGTTTCAATGGAATTGGGACGGGGCACCATTTTCTTTTTTTGAAATTCTCCCATGGTCACCTTCTCGTCGATACAGGTCTGCCAGGCACAGTTTCCCAAAGGAGCCATTTTTTCAAAATCCGTGATGGGTTTTTTGATCCGTTCCAGGGTCTCCGGAGAAATCATTTTGAATTCAACCAACTCTTTTCCTCCCTGAACCGTGGCTTCCAGAATATCTTTGATTTTTGGATGATTCGAATCAGCCCTTAGAATTTCCGCGGAAGTTCGGTAGATTTCAGCCGCCAATCGATCTCCATACAGAAAGTGGATATAAGATTTGAGTTGGTCGAAAACGCTTTCCTCCGGAAATCCGGCTACGGAAATTACCACGGTCAAAGGCATTTCGTGGCGCAGTGGATGATGGGTGACCCCGTCTTTATTTATAAAAAACGGTTGCGCGGCAGGCAGGGTCCGTTCAATGAAGGTTTTCATCAGGGCGTTGACGGTATAATGATAAAGGGGTGTGGCCAGTACGCACAAATCGCAGGACAATAATTTAGGATAGATATCCCGGGTCATATCGTCTTTATGGATACAGAGGCCGGGGGTTTTGGTCCAACAGGTGAAACAACCGATACAGTATCGGATCTTCTTTTTTTGCAGGTTGATGACCTCCACTTCAGCCCCGGCCTCCCGCATCCCTTGAACCAGACAATCCAGCATGATTTCCGTTTTGCTTACATCCCCTACCCTCGCGCTGGAATTAAGAGCCAATACTTTCATTTCAGCCTCCTGTTAATTCTAACAATTTAAATAAGTTATTTTATCTCTAGCTTTTAACCGTTTCAAAATTGGAAATATCTTTCGATAGGAATTTATTCCCATCTGACCTTGATCGGTTGCCGGGGAACGGTTTTCAGAAATTTCAGTTTAGGGTATCCCAGAATCATGGTATCAAAAACCTTATGCTCGGGCGGAAGATTAAGTTCTTCTCTTAACGGCGGATAATATTCGGCCGCCACTTCCAGCAACCCGATGTAGCAGGATTCCAGGCCCAGGGTTCGAGCGGTCAAGGCCACGGTGTGAGCGGCTAAGACGGCGTTGTCTTTAGGAGCGCTGGTGGGGGCAATGGAATGGAAGATCATCAACACGGGGGCTTTATGAAAGATCGGGTCACGCCCCGATTCCCGGTCTTTAATCATCCTTTCCCCCAGGCCGAGCGAGCGGAAAGTCATTTGGTAATCCAGGGTGTCCTGTTGGCCCTCGGCCTCCAGCCTGGCAATTTTTTTCTTGACCCGCTCCCCGATCCAAATGAAATAATCGATGGCCAGATTCGATAATTTTGAGATCTTCTCCGGGTGGGTGTAAATGATGACCTCCACATTCTGAACATTGCTTCCCGTCGGCGCCCAGCGGCAGGCTTCCATCAGGATTTCCAGGTCTTTTCGGGCGACTTTATTATCCAGAAAATGACGGTGGCTCCGCCGTTCTTTCAGAAATTCAAGGAACCTTCCGGTTTCAAAGTTGACCCCCCGATCGATTTCCACAAAATCTTCCATCTTAAATTGCGAATGGGTAATGGCCTCCGTCGGACAAAGGGAGACGCAATGGCCGCAGAGGATGCAATTCCCCTCATGAGAATCCGCCAGAATGATCCCGTCCTGGTTGGTAAAACACCGTGGACACCGAGTCGCGCAGAGGGCGCACCCCGTACATTTTTCTTCATCGATCATAACCCAACTCATAGCTTCTTACTCCTCAAATCTGAGAATTTATCTCTATTTTTTTGTACAAAGGTCATAGGGGGTCTTGTTTTTTGGGCCGGTCGACTCTGTCGACCTAAAAAAGAGGCTTCCAAAAGAAGCCGGAGCTGTCCAACCCCAAGCCATTAGCACCTTTTCCGGGCTATTGTTTAAACTTAATTCGAAGAGAGGCATTCACCATTGCCCGAAACAGGC
>CAZSTT010000125.1:0-8500 GCA_964609705.1 uncultured Thermodesulfobacteriota bacterium | reverse complement strand
TTGTCTTCCCTTAATGCTTTCTTCAGGCACCCACTGAGACGGCTTATAAACCGATCTCCCCGGCCTTTTCCCGCATGCCCATGATCACCTCCCGGGTAAGTTCCTCCAGACCCACCCCCAGCATCTGCAGACCTTTTTCAATGACTTCCCGGTTGACCCCGGCAGCGAAGTTTTTCTGCCTCCATTTCTTCAAAACAGACTTGGCCTCCAGGTCCAGAACACTTCGGGAAGGACGGACCAGGGCGACGGCCGTAACCAGTCCGGTTAATTCATCAATGGTATATAAATATTTTTCCAGGTCTGTTCTGGGTTCAACGTCGTTGCATAAACCCCATCCATGTGAGATCACCGCCCGGATGGAGTCCTCCGGCCAGCCCTGCTCTTCCAGGATGGCTTTGGTTTTATGACAGTGTTCTTCAGGAAATTTTTCGTAATCCAGGTCATGGATCAGGCCGATAACGCCCCACTGTTCTTCATCCGCTCCCTTCCGGCGGGCCAGATATCGCATAACCGCTTCCACGGCCAGGGCATGATGAATCAGGGATTGGTTTTGATTGTATTGCCGGAGCAGGTCGAGGGCCTCTTCACGATTCGGAAGTTTTTTCGTCATGATCCCCTTTTATCTTATCCGAGATTTTTTTAACTTTCCCCATTCCAGGACTTCCAGCCGAACCCGAGCCCTGCCCTTCTTGGCCATCCCCAACTTTTCCGCCGCTGCCTGGGAAAGATCGATGATAATCCCCTGCCGGCATCGTCTTTGGCTCGGTCCGCGATCAATGATCTGAACCTCAACCCGGTGGCCGTTGGCCAGGTGGGTTACCCGAACAAGGGTGCCGTCAGGAAAAGTCGGATGGGCGGCAACCAGACAATGCCGGTTATACGTTTTTCCAAAAGCGGTCTTCCCGCCATGAAAACTTGGGCAATAATATGTGGCCAGACCGATCTGGATTTTCTTGGATTGATCCGGTCCTTTCTTTTCCGCAGCCAGGGAAGCAGAATAGCTCAACACCAGGAAATTTATAAAAATCAAACCGGCGACCGGAAATAACCGACGGCGGGATCTGTCCATTTCACTGTGGATTTTCATTCCGCTCACCAGGGTCCCACACAGGCATTCCGGTCCTTAATAAATACGGTCCAGGCCTCCCGTGTTTTCGATTTTCCTTTTCGAAGACCTTAAAATCCAGGAGCAAAATCCGCAATAGAATCCAAAAACCCTCCTTCTGAATGCTGATTCCTGGATTCTGAATTCCAGAATTTCAAATATTTTTCCTATATTTTACACCGTAATCCCCAGTTTTTTTTCCAAGCTGGTCAGATTTTCCCGGTCTCCCAGGATCACCAAAATATCTCCGACCTGAATTTTGGCCTGAGGAGAAGGATTAAAGATCATCTCCCCGGTTCCCTTTTTGATGGCTACCACAATCAGATCAAAATCTTTCCGGATGCCTGATTCCATCAGAGTAAGGTCTTTGATTTCGGATTTTTCTCCGACGTTCAATTCTTCTATCTGCAGATCGAGGCTGCGATTGTGCATGGCCAGTTCAATGAAGTCGATAACCGTGGGACGTAAGATGGAGTTGGCCATACTCCGAGCCCCGATATCATAAGGAGAGACTACCTTGTCCGCCCCGGCCCGGGTCAATTTGACAATGGAAGATTCTTCCGCGGCCCGGGCCAGGATAAACAACCCGGGACTTAATCCCCGGGCGGTCAAGGTAATATAGACATTGTCCGCGTCGGAGGAAGCCGCCGCCACCAGACCTTTGGCCTTGAGAATACCCGCCTTGAGAAGAATTTCCTCCGAAGTAGCCTCCCCGGCGACATATAAAAAATTTTTTTCTTGAAAAAAGGGGATGCAATCGGGGTTTCTTTCAATAATGACCACCTCAATCGGTTTTTCCTTCAAAAGCTGGCTGACGGTCCGGCCGATACGGCCGAAGCCGCAGACAATATAATGCCCCTCAATACGGCTGATCTGCTTTTCCAACTTCCTCCTCCCAAAAACATCTTTTAGGGTTCCCTCAACCATTATCCCGGTGGTACTACTTAGAAAATACAAAATAAATCCCACTCCGGAAACGATCAGGAACATGGTGAAAATTTTTCCGGGCCGGCTTAAGGGATGAACCTCCTGGAAACCGACCGTGGTCAGAGTGATGACCGTCATATACAGGGCTTCCAGCACATCCCAGCCCTCGATAACCACAAATCCGATACACCCCCCGATAAGGATCAGGAAAAAAATGAAAAGGTCCAGGATAAAACGGGTAGTGATTTTCATCTAACCTAAAATAAAATTGCGGGCCGCGGTAGATTGAACCTTTTGAGAGCCGACAATGACTACTTCAACAGAGACCGGTGTTGAAGTTGGAGATAGGGGCGGAAGAATAATCATAAAGGGAATTGTTTTGCCGGGAAGGATTCGAGCACGGGCTGAAAACGGCTCCGGTTGAGTCGATTGCAGACGACCGATTTCTTCCATCGAAAGGGTTGATAATTCTTCGGAGGTCAATATCCTGCCGGCATAAACATCAAAGCTCATAACCCTTTGCTTCCCGGCCTTCATCACCGAGGCGCGGATCTTGACCTTTTCTCTCAAGGCGGGATACCCGTTTTTGATCTCCCCTTCGATGATTAACAAGGTCCCGGTTTTTTCATTCTCTTTATAATATTTTTTGACGTTGATCAGACTTAATTTGAGGTTGCCTTCCGGGTCTACGGGGAAAAAAAAGACCTTGGACCAGGTATCCGCCATACTCCAATCGGGATGAAGATACTGGACATAAAAAAAACGACCGGTCAGGGCGATCAGCATGAATATCAGGATGGTTCCCAGGGACCAAAAAATTTTCCTGGAAGGCTGGTACGGCATAACAGCCGCTTTCACCTCTTCCTGGAAAGGAAGGAAGTCCCCCGGGATTTCTTGAGTACCGGGGTCTTCGGAGAATGAAAAAGAAGGGGGCTCGGCCCAAAAAATATGACCGCAACGGCTGCAGCGAACCTTGGATCCAAAAGGTTCGATTTGTTTTTGATCCAAGTGATAGGTGGTTTCGCACTTTTCACAGCGGATGATCAAGGGGGTCTCCTTCGTCAAAGGGGAAAATCAAAAGAATGAAATTCCCTGCGGCAAGCTGCGGGGTATTTCAAGTATTAAAACATCATGTCCCGTCAGGGACGTGACACCACCAATTATCAAAATAGAACTCGTTGGGAGATGGACTCTATTTTCGAACTAAGCAGTCATGCCACGTCTTTTAGTGGCGTGACACCACCAAACATGAAAATAGGCTCGTTGGTCGGTGAACCCTATTCTCGAACTAAAACTGAAGATGATAAAGGCCCGGGAGATGACGATACTGTTCATCAAAGTCCAATCCGTATCCCACAATAAACCCTTTGGGGATCGAAAATCCACAATAATCGATTTTGATCGGAACTTCCCTTCGCTCGCTTTTATCAATCAGGGCACAAATACGGACCGATTTGGGATTTTCTTTCTGAAGGAATTCCTGCAGGAACTTAAGAGTCAATCCGCTGTCCACGATGTCTTCAACTACCAGGATATGTTTGTCCCTGATCGGAAGTTCAATAGCTTTGGTGAAGCGAATTTTCCCCTGGCTTTGGTTTTGACTGCCGTAGCTGGCCAGGCGGACAAAATCGAGTTTTACGGGGATGGAAAGGTCTCTGGCCAAATCGGATAAGAAGACAAAGGACCCTTTTAACACCCCGATCAAAATCAGGTCTTCCTCTTTGTAATCTCTTGAAATAGAAAGGGCTAATTCTTTAACCCTTTTTTTTATCTCCCGCGGGGAAAAAAGCCGTTCTTTTTTGGCCGGGAATGGCATGGTTTTTCTTCCTTTTTCCAGAAAACATAGTCCAAAGGAAAAAAAAAGTCAATGAGCACTCATCGTTTTTTCTTGAAATGGAAAAAATTAACCTTTATATATGATGGACTCCTAAAAAAAGCCTGAAAGACCCCTCCCCGGCGAAATTGACGGTTCAAAACTCCTCGAGTTTTATGAATTCTTCTTTTCCGGGGTTAGGACCAAAATCATTAAGGAGATTGCATCAATGAACCCTAGAGCCTTTTTATTTCCCGGTCAGGGCTCCCAGTATGTTGGAATGGGAAAAGATATTCATGACTTATACCCTTCCGCCAGGCAAATTTTTGAAAAAGCGGAGGCGATAACCGGTATGCCATTGAAAAAATTATGTTTTACCGGACCGATGGAAGATCTGACTTTGACCGCCAACTTGCAACCAGCCGTTACCACCGTCAATCTAGCGATTCTGGCCTGTCTGAAAGAAAAAGGGATTAAACCGGATTGGGTGGCCGGCCATAGTTTGGGAGAATATTCAGCCCTTTTCGCCGCCGGGGTGATCAATTTGGAGGATACGATAAGGCTGGTCAAGATCCGGGGGGCCCTAATGGAACAGGCCGCCGAAAAAAACCCCGGAGCCATGGCCGCGATCATGGGATTGTCTTCCAAGACCTTGGAGGAAATTATTTCAACCCTGAAAAGGGAGGGGGCCCTTGGCGCGGCCAACTTTAATACGCCGGAGCAGACGGTAATCTCCGGGACTAAGTCATTGATTGAAAAAGCCTCCCAACAGGTCGCCCAGGCAGGAGGCAAGGCCATCCCTCTGGCCGTCAGCGGTGCCTGGCACAGTCCCTTGATGACGGAGGCCATGGAGGCTTTTAAAAAGGTCATGGACTCCGTTCCATTTAATGCGCCGGATTGTGCCCTGGTATTAAATGTAACCGGAAAACCTGAAAATGATCCTGTTAAGATAAAAGAAATCATGGCTCAGCAAATCGGGCAGCCGGTTCGTTGGACAGAAGTCGTTAATAACCTGAAGATCGAAGGGGTATCCCGGTTTGTTGAGGTGGGTCCAAAAAAAGTATTGCTCGGCTTAGTGCGAAAATGCCTGCCCAAGGATTATACTTATCAGGCCCATAATGTGGAGGATCTGAAATCCTTGGATGCCTATTTAGCCGCAGAAAAAAATTGACGAGTTTGCCAAAAGTCGTCGTCAAGCCAGCCCCGGAATGTCTTAATCCGGGGGTGAAAGCCGGGATCCATTAGAATTTTAACCCGGATGGGAGTGACCACAGGGAACAAATTGAAATCCGCAATGGATAGGGGTTTTTTATCATGCCAAAAGTTGTTTTCCAAGAAGAAAGGTGTAAGGGGTGCGGGCTTTGTGTCCTGGCCTGCCCGAAAAAAAATATCGTCATCAGTGATAAATTGAACAACCAGGGCTTTACGGTGGCTTGTCTGACTGAGGAGGATCAATGTAACTCATGCACCCTTTGCGCCGAAATGTGCCCGGATGTGGTCATTGAGGTTTGGAAATAATTTTTAAACCGTCATGTCCCGTCAGGAACGTGACACAACGATCCGGTCGGGTCCCCCGACCTAAACAGGAGACATCCAGAGGATGTCGGGACATGAAAATAAACCGGATCAACGAGATGCCTCGAAATCTATTTTCGTATTAACTGCCGGCTGAAGGGCTTATGGTCTACCTTTCAGCTCTCAGCTATGAACACTAAGCTAATAATGGAGTTACCATGTCAAAACCCAAAAAGGAACTGGTGAACGGGAACGAAGCGATTGCCCGGGGGGCCATAGCCGCCGGCTGCAAATTCTATTTCGGATACCCCATTACTCCTCAAAATGAAATCCCTGAATATTTATCCAAAAATCTGCCGGAGGCCGGTGGGACTTTTATTCAGGCCGAAAGTGAAATAGCTTCCATCAATATGCTCCTGGGCGCGGGAGCTACCGGAGCCAGGGCCATGACCTCGTCGTCCAGTCCGGGGATCTCTTTGAAACAGGAAGGTATTTCTTATATGGCCGGGTCCGAGATTCCGGGGGTCATCGTTAATATGAGCCGCAGTGGTCCCGGATTGGGGGGCATCTCCCCCTCTCAAGGGGATTATTTTCAAGCCACCCGAGGAGGAGGCCATGGAGATTACCGGACCATTGTTCTAGCCCCTTTTTCCGTCCAGGAAAATTACGATCTGACGATAAGGGCCTTTGACCTGGCTGAAAAATACCGCAATCCGGTCATGGTCTTAGGAGACGCCTTGCTGGGACAAATGAAAGAACCGATTATTCTGCACTCCCCTAAAGTCCGGACCTTCGATAAATCCTGGGCCCTGACCGGGGCCAAGGGGCGTAACCCCAGGTTTTTGAAAAGCCTCTACTTGAACGAAGGGGATTTGACCGAGCATAACTGGAAATTATTTAAAAAATATCAAGGGATGAAAAGCGAGATCAAATATGATACCTATCAGATTGAAGATGCCGACCTGATCGTGGTATCTTTCGGGTCCGTGGCCCGGATCATTAAATCTTCCATCAAGATGGCCCGGGATCAGGGGATGAAGGTCGGCCTTTTTCGACCCGTCACCCTTTATCCATATCCCGAAGCCGATCTCAAGAATTTTTCCCAAAAAGTAAACCATTTTTTGGTGGTGGAACTCAATACCGGTCAGATGGTCGAGGATGTGAAGTTGTCGGTGGATAAAGGGGCCCGGGTAGATTTTTACGGGCGGCCTCCAGGTTCGATTCCCACCCCCAATGAACTGTTTGAAGAGATTAAGAAGGTCTATTCGGAGAATTTTTAATAACCATTTTCTGCAGGCCGATCAAGAATGTTCAGATTCAAGGCGACCGCAATTCCGAGGAATGAGGCGTACAAAGGAGTACGTCGGAATGACGAGGGATAAAGGCAACGCTGAAGATGAACGTTTTTCATCGGCCTGCCGGCGAGGAAATATGAAACAGGTTTTTAGTCGTCCGAAGAGTTTGAAAGATGTGCCCTTTCATTTTTGCCCCGGATGTCATCATGGGATTATTCATCGGCTCGTAGCCGAATGTATTGACACCTATGACCTTCGCGAGAAGACCATCTGCGCCGCTTCGGTGGGCTGTTCGGTCTTCATGTATGATTATTTTGACATCGACGTCTGTGAGTCCCCCCATGGACGGGCGGCGGCTGTGGCTACGGGGATTAAAAGGGCTCTGCCGGAATGCTTTGTGTTTACCTATCAGGGTGACGGGGACTTGGCCGCCCTGGGGATTGCCGAAGGCATCCATGCCGCCAACCGCGGAGAAAAAATCACCATCGTCTTTGTCAACAACACCGTTTATGGGATGACCGGAGGACAGATGGCCCCCACAACCATGTTGGGGCAGATGACCACCACCTCCCCCCTGGGCCGGGAAATTATGACCGAAGGCTATCCGATCCGAATGGCCGAATTGCTGTCCATGACCGACGGAACGGCCTTTTCCGCCCGGGTGGCCGTCAATACGCCTAAAAACCTGATGCAGGCTAAAAAGGTTCTAAAAAAGGCCTTTGAAGTCCAGATCCGAAACGAGGGTTTTGCCTTTGTTGAATTTCTATCCAGTTGTCCCACCAACTGGAAAATGACCGTGGAACAGGCTAATGAACGCATCCGGGAGGAATTGATCCCCTATTTTCCCTTGGGAATTTACAAAGACAAATCGGCAGCAGCTAAACCTGAATGAGAACTTCCCAAATATTATTAAAATTACTCGGTTGCTCGTTTCTCGTTACCAGTTACTTGTTTTTACGAGCATCGAGCAACCAGCAACGATCTGACGGTAATCTTTACCGTGTTGATGATAAAGATAACTCCTTAGATATTTTTTAAAAGAACTTAAAGGTTTCAGGAGCTTTACTATGTACTTCGACGTCATCATCGCCGGTTTCGGCGGACAAGGGGTTTTATTACTCGGCAATCTTTTAACCTATGGGGCTATGGAGGAAGACCGCCAGGTCACCTATATGCCGGTTTATGGGGTGGAGATGCGCGGTGGGACGGCCAACTGCACCGTAGTGATATCCGACCAGGAGATCGGCTCCCCGGTCATTCATCATCCGTTAAACGCCGTGATTATGAATAAACCATCCCTGTTAAGATTCGGGCCCATGGTCCAGCCGGGAGGCCGGCTTTTTGTCAATGCCTCCCTGATCGATGCCCGGGAAGGCGATTATCCCGAAACCAAAATGATTATGGTCCCCACCATTGAGTTGGCCGCCAAGGCCGGAGATCAACGTTTGGCCAATATGACCATGCTGGGGGCCCTGATCGAAGAAACCAAGGTCCTCACTCAGGAAGCCGTGGTCAAGGCCTTTAAAAAGGCCCTGGACAAGCGTTACCACAAGATGATCCCTATCAATACCGCCGCTCTTGAGGAAGGGGCCCGTTTTATCCGGGAAGGAAAAGGCTAACAACTCCTTTTGACCCCCATGCCTTCCGGGTTTGCCCGGGCGCTACCTAGTTCTCATCTGGAAAAGACCTTTCCGGATGAGAACACTCCGATACCGGTCATCATTTAGGGCCAGAAACCTCCCGCTCGGCTTAGCCGAGCTCCTATTAAGGTCGATGAAATCGACCGATTCAAAAAGGGTTTCTGGCGAGAGCTTCATGCGGGAATTCAGGTGTTTCCATCCGGAA
>CAZSTT010000124.1:0-11090 GCA_964609705.1 uncultured Thermodesulfobacteriota bacterium | reverse complement strand
CGGTATCGGAGTGTTCTCATCCGGAAAGGTCTTTTCCGGATGAGAACGAGTTAGCTTATACCTTAAACCTTGAACCGTAAACCGAATTTATTCCCTGGTTTTCAACACGGCGATGAGATCCAGGTGCCGCAATCGCCGGCGGACAAAAAAGCCGGAAATGAAGCCGGCCAGGATGGTGACGGCCAGAGCATAGATTACACTTTTCCCGGTCAAGACCAGCGGGAAACGGTAAAGCTCCGTTTCCAGGGCCTTGGACATAAGCCAACAAAAATAATATCCGAGGATCAGCCCCACAGGCAAAGCCATTAGGATCAAAAAGGCCTGTTCACCGAGAAGGATACGGGCAATCTCCTGCTCCGTGAATCCCAGGACCCTTAGGGAGGCCATTTCATGACCTCTTTCGGAGAGAGAAATCCGGGCACTGTTATAAACCAGTCCAAAGGCAATCACCGAGGCGAAAATGATCAGGACAAAGGTTGATATCAGCATGCTTTGGGCGATAGTGTCCCGAAAACTCTGAATCATGTGTTTCCTGAAGGCGACCCCGGCCACGGACGGAGTCTGTTTGATTCTACCAAAAAAATCCCTTTCTTTAAGGGGATCGACGGTTAAAAAAGCCCCGGAAACAGATGAACCTTCCTGCAGGTATTTATTCAGGGCGCTGACGTCCATATAAGCGGAGATCCCCAGCAGTTCCTCAATAACTCCGGCAACCGGGATGGTCAGGGTCGGACGTTTTCCTTCCAGGACTTCGACCGACAGAAAATACCCCGGCTTGACCTGAAGCGCCTCGGCCAACTGTTTGGTAAGGACCAGACCTTCGGTGGGCAGCTTAACCGGCAGGAGATCTTTGTCCAGGAGGTGTCTTAATTGACCGTTGGGCCGTATCCCCTGGATACCGATCCGTCGGCTGCGGTGCTCAAAACGCAAGCGGGCCGGGACCAGACGAAAGGATTCCACCCTGAGGACCCCTGGCAAATGAGCGATATCATAACGGGCCCTCGAACCGAGAGGATAATTGAAAATCAACATGGCATCCTCCCGTTGTATGGTCTCAAATTGGACCCGTATCAGATACTCAACGGCATCAAAGCTGTATCGCCCAACCAGGAGAATGGCCACGGCAAAAGCGATGCCGAGCAAGGTGAATCCGGCTTTGGCCCGGTTCCTTCCCAGATTACGGATAATCATCCGCAAAGCCGGTGAGAGGAACCTTTGCAATCCTATTCGCTCAATCAGACCCGAATGAAAGCGGGCCGGTGGTTCCGGACGCATGGCCTCGGCCGGAGGCAAGGAAACCGCTTTTCGGACGGATAAAATAGCCCCCAGACCGGCGGCTGCAAAACTTATTAAAATGACCAGGATGAGTAAATCCGGACGAATTCTGGAATAAAAAACCGGGAAGCGATAAAACTGTTGATACATCTCGGCAATCAAACTACCCAGCCAGAGTCCTAGAAGGGTGCCGGGCAAGGATCCGGCAAAAATCACAGCCATGGCAAACTTCAGATAATGAAAACCGATGGCGGTACTGCTGTAACCGAAGGCCTTCAGTAGACCGATTTGCGGTCGTTGCATAGTGATTAAACGGGAAAGGACAATATGAATCAGGAAAACAGCTACTCCAAGAAAAATGGTAGGGACGATCATCCCTGAAACCCGGTTCTGGGCTATTTCATCAGACAGGAAACGATGGGAAATTTGGTCGGTGCGGCCATAGGCCCCCAGGCCCCCATAGGGTTCAAGAAGCCGGTCCAGTCGGGCAATGACCTCGTCCTCCTGGATTCCCGGGGCCAGGGTCAGAGACAGGTCATTAAAAGCCCCTTTCATTTGAAAGGCCGGTCCCATGGCCTCCCGGCTCATCCATAGGACCCCGAAACGTTTGCTGTCCGGCAGTATGGTTCCGCTGGGAAGTTCAATGACATATTCCGGAGAGAGGGCGACCCCGACGATCAACAACCGCTCCCAGCGGCCGTTGATGACCGCCCCCAGCCTGTCGCCGGGTTTAAGGGAGTTGGCCTGGGCAAAGGCTTCGCTGATAATGACCTCGTTTCTTCTTCCGGGCTCAATGGTTCGGCCTTGCCTCATAGCCAGTTTGTTAAGTACCGGTTGGCCTGATTCCGGGATGGAGACCAGCCGACCTGTCGCCGGTTCCTTCAAGCCGGGTACGTCCAAGATCACTTCAAAGACGATCCGGGTCTGAAGCGTGGTGACGCCGGGGATGGCGGCGACAGCCGAAGTCAGGGATTCGGGCCCCCTTTTTAACTGAGCAAAGACTTCGGCGAACCGGTATTCACCGTAATAGGCGGATTGGGAAACCACCAGGGTCTGAAAGGTGGTGTGCATGGTCACAAAGGCAGAAAGCCCGCAAAGCACCACCAGGGCCACGGCTGCGGCCTGTCCCCGGTAGTGGATGAGATCGCGCAGGAGTTTCCGGTCTAGGGGGGTCATGGATAATTACCAGCTTAAGTCTTTGGGAGAAGCCTTGATCCGGTTTTGTTGAATATCAACGATCCTGCCGCTGCTGATGCGGATAACCCGATCGGCCATGGAGGCGATGGCCGCATTGTGGGTAATAACAGCCGTCGTTGTGTTAAGCTGCTGGTTGACCTGCTGAAGGGCTTCCAAAACCCGGATACCGGTTGCAATATCCAGGGCACCGGTGGGTTCATCACACAGGAGGACATCGGGGCGTTTGACAATCGCCCGGGCGATGGCGATACGCTGTTGTTCCCCGCCGGAAAGCTGGGCCGGAAAATGATGCAGCCGGTTTCCCAGATCGACTAAATTCAGAGCCTCTTCGGGATCCATGGGATTTTCGGCGATCTCGGCCACCAGGGCCACATTTTCCAGAGCGGTGAGACTGGGAATAAGGTTGTAGAATTGAAATACAAAGCCCACATGTTCCCGCCTGAATCGAGTCAACTCTTTATCGTCATATATAGAAAGATTATGATCGAAATAATAGATCTCCCCTTCAGTAGGCACATCCAGCCCCCCCAGAATGTTGAGCAGGGTCGATTTGCCGCTTCCGGAAGGACCCAGCAGGACTGCGAATTCCCCTTCAAAGAGATCCAGGTCCACCCCGTTTAAGGCCCGCACCTCCACCTCGCCCACCCGGTAGATCTTGGTGACTCCATGAATATGAAAAACGGCTTGAGGATTTTCCATTGGAAGGTTTGTTTTTCCGGAGCGAAGGTTTAGCCGATGTATTCAGTCCGAAGTCCTGCCTTTTTAGCTGCCGTCAATTGTCTTCTGTCGGCAGTAACAAAAAGCTCTGCCGGCCATTCCAAGGCACAGGCCACATGCAGGGCATCCATGGCTCTTAGCACATTGCCTTCCAGCAATTTTATTGAACGCGAAATTACATTAGGAGTAAGTTGAAGTACAATCGCATCGCCTACATCTTCCAGTAATTGTTTTTTAATCTTCAAGTAGTCACTGGAGGACAAAATTCGTTCGTACAGCCGCCGATTCAGTCCGGAAATTATTTCAGGCACCAGTATAATACAAAGGGCCAGTTCGGAAGCCTGATGCAGCAGGCGATCCATAATCTCGCTGCCCTCTTCCTGGATATACCTCTTGGCAAGGGCCGACGAATCAGCCAGCAGCTTCATTATTCACCTTCACGCTCATCCAGAATAGCTGACGACAAATCACTTCCCTTTAGTTTCAACCGAATACCCGGTTGTTTCCAAGAAAAGACCTTTGGTCTATCTGAAAACGGGCTTACTTCGGCCACAGGTTTCCCACGGCGTAAAAGAACAAACGTTTCACCTTTTTCTACCTCGGTAATGCAAAGTGAAGCCTTTTTTCGAAAATCAGTAAAGGCAATGGTCTTCATGAAATCAATTCCCCTTTAAGTGTGCAATTAACTGTACACCTAAGAAGGCATCTTGTCAAGATATTCGTTTCCTACCCATTCTTTCAGCATTTCGTCAATCCTTTCTCAAGAATAAAAAAGGCAAGTCTTTTGGACTTGCCTTTTTTATTATTTTATTTTTAGGATAAAAGTTACCGGCCTTTTTCCACAATGTTCAAGCGTACCAGAGATCGTTTCAAAGCCGCCTCAGCCCGGGTATAATCAATGGCTTCGGCTTTGGCCTGGGCCAATCTTTTTTCAGCCCGCTCTTTGGCCCTTCTGGCCCGGTCCACATCTATCTCCCCGGCCCTTTCGGCGGCTTCAGCCAGGATGGTGACTTTATTGTTGGAAATCTCGGCAAACCCGCCGGTAACGGCCATATGTTCCAGTTGGTTGTCTTTACGATAACGCAGTTCTCCCGGTTGAAGGGTGGTCAAAAAAGGAATGTGATTGGGCAAGATGCCGAATTCACCCAAGGCACCTACCGCCATAACAATGTCCACCGTCTCTCGAGCCACCAATCGATCAGGAGTAACCACTTCTAATTCAAGTTTATCCGCCATGATGTTTTATCGCCTCTTTTTTTGTTAGGCCGCTGCCAATCTCTTGGCATTCTCTATAGCCTCATCGATTCCGCCGACCATGTAAAAGGCCTGTTCCGGGAGGTCATCATGTTTGCCTTCGATGATCTCTTTGAATCCGCGAATAGTTTCCTCGACCTTGACAAATTTTCCATCTTTGCCGGTAAATTCGGCGGCGACAAAGAAGGGCTGGGAAAGAAAACGCTGGATTCGGCGGGCCCTTCCGACCACCAATTTATCCTCATCCGATAATTCGTCCATACCGAGGATGGCGATGATATCTTGAAGGTCTTTATACTTTTGCAGGATCTGCTGAACATTACGGGCCACAAAATAATGTTCCTGGCCAACCACATTAGGATCCAAAATCCTGGAAGTGGAATCCAGAGGGTCCACAGCCGGATAGATACCCAATTCAGCGATCTGACGAGAAAGGACCACGGTCCCATCCAAGTGGGCAAAGGTGGTGGCCGGGGCCGGGTCGGTCAAATCGTCGGCCGGCACATACACACATTGGACGGACGTGATCGATCCCTTGTTGGTGGAGGTGATCCGTTCCTGCAGTTCTCCAAGGTCCGTACCCAGGGTTGGTTGATACCCGACCGCCGAAGGAATGCGTCCCAACAAAGCGGAAACCTCGGAACCGGCCTGGGTGAAACGGAAGATATTATCAATGAAGAGGAGCACATCCTGACCTTCTTCATCTCGATAATATTCGGCCGCGCTCAAGGCCGTCAAGGCGATCCGGGCGCGAGCCCCGGGAGGTTCGGTCATCTGCCCATAAATCAGGGCTGCTTTGGGCAAAACCCCGGAATTTTTCATTTCCAGATAAAGGTCGTTTCCTTCCCGGGTACGCTCTCCCACACCGGCAAAAACCGAGATCCCGCCGTGATGCATGGCGATGTTATGGACCATCTCCATCATAACCACGGTCTTGCCCACGCCGGCACCGCCGAACATCCCCATCTTACCCCCTCGGGGGAAGGGGACCAACAGGTCGATAACCTTCAGACCTGTTTCCAGGACCTTAACCGAGGTATCCTGCTCGACAAAAGTCGGGGCCGGCCGGTGAATAGGATAATATTTATCGGCCTTGATAGGTCCCAAGCCGTCCACCGGTTCACCGATGACATTTATAACCCGTCCTAAGCCTGGGGCACCTACCGGCACAAGAATCCCATCGCCCGTATCCCGGCCGGGCATCCCACGAACCAGGCCGTCAGTGGTGTCCATGGAAATACAACGGACCACATTATTTCCCAGATGTTGAGCCGCCTCCACCACCAAATTCTCTTGACGATCATCAATGGCCGGATTGGTAATACGAATGGCATTGAGGATGTTGGGCAATTTCCCTTCCGGGAATTCCAAATCCACAACCGGTCCGATTACCTGGACTATTTTTCCAATGCTTCCTTCGGTTTTTCCGGTTTCCATCTTATTTATGAACCTCCTCCTAAAGGGTTTTACCTTATACAATAAAATAAGGGTTCCATCCCCCTACCCGCAGGGCTTGAATCCTTTTTATTTATTTCTTTAACGCCTCAGTCCCGCCGACAATATCCATCAGTTCCCTGGTAATAGCGCTTTGTCGGGCCTTGTTGTAAATTAAAGATAAACTGGTAATCAGTTCTTTACAATTACGGGTGGCATTGTCCATGGCCGTCATCCGGGCGGCCTGTTCGCTGGCCGCATTTTCCAGCATGCCTCGATAGATTTGCACATTGATATAACGGGGCAACAAGTCATTGAAAATACCTTCCACCGAGGGTTCATAGAGATATTCCAGTCCCTGTTTCTCTTCCCCTTTTTGGGTCAATGGGGTGATGGGCAACAAACGAAGCACTTTGGGCCTTTGAACGCCCATATTGATAAATTCGCCGTAAAGGATATAGACCTCATCCGATCCGCCGGCCAGGAAGTTATCGATGACATCCCGGCCGATACCGGCGGCAGTAACCATATCAAAGGAATTAAATAAATCCATATAGCGGATGCGAACATTGTATTTTCGGCGTTTATAGTATTCTCCCCCTTTTTTGCCGACCGGTACCAGGGACACCTCGACCTGTTCTTGCATCCGGGCTTTAATAAACTTTTCCCCGTTGTTGATCAGGTTGACGTTGAAGCTTCCGCAAAGACCTCTGTCGGCCGTCAGGGAAATCAATTCCACCTTTTTTACCGGCCTCTGGGTCATCAATGGGAAAGCCTCGGGATCGATCCGGGAGGAAAGATTATTAATGACTTCTAAAAATTTTCCGGCATAGGGACGGAAATTTTCCATCCGCATCTGGGCGCCCCGCAGTTTGGCCGCCGCCACCATGTTCATGGCCTTGGTAATCTGCTGGGTCTTTTTTACTCCCCCGATTTTTCTTCTGATATCCTGAAGTGTCGCCATGCTTATGACTCTCTTTTTAGTTAGCTTACAGCCATCAGCTTTTAGCTTTTCGTAAAAGCATTTTCCCCCTACTGCTGACTGCTGATAGCTGACTGCTGATAGCTATTTACTTTGGGCCTGAAACTGGGCCTTGAATTCCCCAATGGCCTTTTTCATCTTTTCTTCTAATTCCGGGCTTATTTCCTTCTTTTCTTTGATTTCGGAAAGAATATCCTGATGTTTAGATTCGATAAAGGCGATCATTTGAGGCTCAAAATCCTGCAAGGTTTCCACCGGAAGGTCATCCAGAAATCCCCGGGCCCCGGCAAATAGGCTGGTGATCATCTTTTCCATGGGCATGGGTTGATATTGGGGTTGTTTCAGGATCTCCACCAAACGAACCCCGCGGTTCAACTGGGCCTGGGTGGATTTATCGAGTTCACTTCCGAACTGGGCAAAAGCCGCCAGTTCCCGGTATTGGGCCAGATCCAAACGCAAACTGCCGGCCACTTGCTTCATGGCTTTAACCTGGGCATTGCCACCGACCCTGGAAACGGAAAGTCCCACGTTGATGGCCGGACGTACCCCGGAGAAAAACAGGCTCGGTTCCAGAAAGACCTGCCCGTCGGTAATGGAAATAACATTGGTCGGGATGTAGGCCGAGAGGTCACCGGCTTGGGTTTCAATGATCGGCAAAGCCGTCAGACTGCCTCCGCCCAGACTTTCATGAACTTTGGCCGCCCGTTCCAGCAGACGGGAATGGTTGTAAAAAATATCTCCAGGGAAAGCCTCGCGTCCGGGAGGTCGTCGAAGGAGCAGAGAAAGTTGCCGATAGGCCACGGCTTGCTTGGACAAGTCATCGTAGATCACCAGGGCATGACGGCCGGAATCCCGGAAATATTCTCCCATGGTGCAGCCGGCAAAAGCAGCGATATACTGCATGGGGGCCGGATCGCTGGCACAGGCGGCAACAACCACGGTTTTCTCCAAGACCCCGTTGCGCCGCAAAGCCTCAACCACCTGAGCGACGGTGGACTTTTTTTGGCCGATGGCGACATAAATACAAAAAATATCCGAATCTTTCTGGTTGATGATGGCGTCTACGCACAGGGCGGTTTTACCGATCTGTCGATCACCGATGATCAGCTCCCGCTGACCGCGGCCGATGGCGGTCATGGCATCTATGGCCTTATACCCGGTGTACATAGGCTCCTTCACCGGCTGGCGTTCGATAACCCCGGGGGCCTTCAACTCGATCTTCCGGAATTCTTTAGCATTGAGCGGACCCAGACCGTCGATGGGTTGTCCTACGGCGTCAATGACCCGGCCCAGAACGGCTTCACCCACCGGAACCTCGGCGATTCGACCGGTCCGTTTGACCACATCCCCTTCCTTAATATGGAAGTCTTCCCCCAGGACGGCACAACCGACATTATCTTCTTCCAAGTTCAGAGCAATGCCGTAGATGCCCCCGGGAAACTCCAAAAGCTCC
The DNA here is from genome assembly GCA_964609705.1 of uncultured Thermodesulfobacteriota bacterium. Taxonomy (GTDB): domain Bacteria; phylum Desulfobacterota; class RBG-13-43-22; order RBG-13-43-22; family RBG-13-43-22; genus RBG-13-43-22. The sequence continues at coordinate 2,778 of CAZSTT010000124.1, read as the reverse complement.
ATGGCCATGGTCTTTTCCACCCCATAAACCCGGGCGATACCATCCCCCACGGAAAGCACAGTTCCCGTCTCGCTCAGCTCCACTTTTTTATCAAAATCTTGAATCTGCTGTCTTATGACCTGACTGATCTCTTCAGCTCTGATTTCCATGCTTAAACACCCTCACCCCTTCTTAAGGATTCTGTTAAACTCTTAAGTTGAGTTCTTAAACTTCCATCCAGGGTCAAATCCCCTACCTGGGCGACAATCCCGCCAATAATGGAAGGGTCTTGATTGACCGTAACCACAACTTCTTTTTGAACGACTTCCTTCAAAGTCGCCTGAATTCTTTTAATAATATCATCGTCAAGACGGACCGCGGCAGTGACTACGGCCCTTTTGATATTGGACAACTCGTCAGTTAATTGGGAATAATAGGTAACAATATCGTCAAGATAACTTATGCGACCCTTGACCAGGAGAAGTTGAAGAAAATTATTCACCGTTAAAGAGAACCCGGTTTTCTCCAAAATAGCCTTCAACAGTTTATTACGGCTGGTAAAATCATAAATCGGGCTTTGGAGGACATATTGGGCCTGGGTTTCTCTTTTTAACAACTCACTGAAGGCTTTTAGCTCTTCCCCGTATTTAAGATAGTTCCCGTCTTCTTTTCCCAGGGAGAGAAGGGCCTTGGCATATCTTCGGGAAATAGTAAAATTTCTCAATTAATGGGTCACCACCTTTGCTAAGTATTCACCGATCAGGACTTTCTGGTCATTTTCGGTGATATTCTTCTTCAATAGATCTTCAGCCATCCGCACTGCCATATCGGACATTTCCTGCCTCAAGGCCTGATTAGCTTTTTGCATTTCCTGTTGGATGGTTATTTGGGACTGATCGATGATCCGGGAAGCTGTTTTATGGGCATTCTCAATAATCTTTTGCTTTTCTTTTTCCGCTTCGTCCTTGTATTCAGCAAGGATGGCCTCCCGTTCTTCTTTGATATTGGAAATCCGTTTTTCCAGGGCTTGAAACTCCCGATTGGCCTCTTCCTTTTTGGTCTCCAACTCCTGCAATTCTTTTTTAATGGAGTCCCGCCGGTCGGCCAGGGCTTGTTTCAAAGGCTTTCTAAGCAGGAAAAATAAGACCCCGAAAAAGATGATAAAATTGATGAAACGGTATAAAAGGTCTAAAAGCCTTTCCGTAGTTTCACCCCCGCCATGGCCTGCCGCAGCTTCATGTCCGGCAGCCCCGCCTTCGCCGCCCGAAACGGCATAGGCCAGCCCGGCATAAAGGACCAGGAAAAAAATAAAAGGAAGATAAGAAACGAACTTTGGGGAGTATTTTCTTTGAAAGGCCTTCAGTTGACTATAGACGAAACCAGGATGGGACATTTAAATCTTCCTCCCTAAGATCTTTTGGGCTATTTCCTGTGAGAAGGAAGCTACTTCACCGGAGAGTGTTTTTCGAGCCTCTTCAACCTGCTGGGCGATCTTTTGCCTGTTCTGGGTCATTTCGGCTTCGATTTTCTGGTTGGCTTGTTGAAGAAGTCTTTTTTCTTCTTCCTGTCCTTCCAACTTAAAGAGATTTTTTTGTTCAAAACCCTCTTTCCGGGCCTGTTGTAAACGATTCCGGTAATCCTGTTCTTTCTGGATCATATCGGCTTGGGCTTTCTGGGCCTCCGAGGTCAAGCCGGCCACCCTTTCCGCCCGCTGTTTTAAAATGGTTCGAATCGGTTTATAGAGGAGGGCATTCAGAATAAGCAATAATAAAAGAAAGTTAATGATTTGATATATAAGCGATTGATCGATATTTATCATTTTTTTACCCTTCCTGCCTATTTTAATACGAAAATAGCGTCCACCCCTCAACAAGCTCTATTTTCATAATTTGTGTTGTCTTGCCACCAAAAGCGCGGCATGACGGTTTATATAAAGATTAATCCGGAAGCAATAAAAGAAGTGTTTATGACATTAATGACTTTTTTCACACAACATAAACAAGAGCCTTCTTATCGTATTTTTTACCCTATGTCAAAGGTTTTTTGAAAAAAATGATCATGTAATAATGAAAGTCGATGATCTCCGACCCGGGTGCTTTATTTTTTCCGGACCCTTTAAGCTGCTTAATTTAATTTACTGAAATAATTAATATATATTTTCCTCTGGGTTAGCCGGGGGGGAAGGTGACGATAATCCCACTGCGAACCCGGGTTTGCCGAAAGGGTCTGTGAGGTATGGGTTATAAAATTTTGGCTGATTTAATGGTCTTATTTCATTTCCTCTGGATACTTTTCCTTTTCTTCGGGGTCTTTTGGGGGATCAGGTACAAAGCAGTACGTCTTTTTCATCTTTTCGGGCTGGCCCTGGCCTTTTTCCAGTTGTTTGATAAGTACTGTCCTTTAACCCATCCGGAGGCCTTCTTCAGGGCCAAACACAACCCGGCTATGCATTACAGGGTCTCATTTATCATATATTATATGGGAAAAATCGTTTATCTCCAGGTCCCCCCATTCCTGATCCTGGGATCTTAGATCGGTTGGGCGCCGTCACACCAAGTGAATTAACTCAAATAAAAAAGGCTCTGGCCTTAATACTCGATTTTGAGCCGGAAGATTGCGAATAGAGATTAAAGGATTTCATATTTCTGACACTGCCGCCATTTATCTGGTTTCGCCGGAGCGGGTTCCGGCAAGCCGACCCCCCATGGGCCAACGCCGAGCATTTCAGGGGCATTTTAATAAAGTAACGGTATGACCACAACTCAACCTCAATCCTTAACTATTTTTTCCCTTATAGCC
>CAZSTT010000123.1:2375-11131 GCA_964609705.1 uncultured Thermodesulfobacteriota bacterium | reverse complement strand
TAAGTTGACGAACAAAAATTCAGAAGTTAAAACTGTTTCTCATGGAAACCGGATTTAGTCCAGCACTCTGGGTCGGTGTCAAAAAAGGGCTCCGATCATCCCTGGGGATTATCAAGGTCATGCTCCCCGTCACCCTGGCTGTCACCCTCCTTAAAATTTCCCCCCTGTTGGGCTGGGTTTCAGAAGCCTGTAAACCTCTGATGGGATTGGTGGGTTTGCGTGGAGAAACGGCTTTGCCTTTCATCCTGGGGTCCGTGCTCAACCTTTATGTGGCCATTGGGGCCATGATCCCTTTGGGGCTCACGGCCAAAGAAATCACCATCCTGGCCACCATGCTGCTGCTTTCCCACAACCTGTTTGTGGAAACGGCGATCATCCGGGGCATGGATGCGCCCTGGGTCTGGCTGCTCCTGCTGAGAATCCTGGCCGCCTTTTTTATGGGGTTTATTCTGTCATGGATGCTTTGATAACCCCTGCTGTCCAAACCGAACTGATCCGTTCCTTTTGGGCCTTTCTCAAGGTGTCGGGAATGATCCTGGTGATCGTCACCCCGATTATAACCATCATGGAACTCTTACGGGTTTTCAATTGGCTCGATCCCCTTTTAAACCCTTTGCACCGTCTATTTTACTGGATGCGAATCCGAAAGGAATCCGTGGTTGCCCTGTTTGTGGGGATCATGTTCGGTATCGCCTATGGCGGAGGGGTGCTGCTGGAAGAAAAAAATTCCGGGGCCTTGAACAAGCGGGACGCCCTTTTGATCGGGGTCTTTTTATCGCTCTGCCACGCCTTGATTGAAGATACCTTGATCTTTGCCTCTATCGGGGCTAACCTGATGATCATTCTTTTTGCCCGGATTGGTTTTGCCGTCGTGGTCCTTTTAATCCTTCGATGGCTTTTGCCCCGGGAACCGGAAGTTCAAAACAATTAAAGGAAGACCGGAGGTCGTCCGGACCGCAGGATCACGATTGTCTGCCATTATTCATAAAGATCAGGAGGGAGTTATGGACTGGAACCATCTTAAATTGACCTGGCATTACGTGGAACAATGGGCCGAGGGAAAACCACAAGCCGAGGCTCTCGTCTTTGGCGAGGAGCGTCTCACCTGGGGTGATTTCAAGAACCGGATGGACCGGATTGCCCGGTCTTACCTGGCTGCAGGCCTGCAGCGGGGTGATCGGGTGGCCCTGCTTTCAGCGGCCTGTAATGAATTCATGACCACTTACATGGCCGCCGGCAAGGTCGGCGCCATGTGGCTGGGCCTCAACCCAAAGTTCACGCTGGATGAACTTCGTTACCAGGTCATGGATTCCCGCCCGGCGGTGTTGATTGCTGTCCGTACCTTTCTGGGCAGCGATCTGGCCGCGACGATTCGGATACTGAGGGATGAATTTACTTTTATCAAAAAGGTCCTGGTCATCGGCGAGCCGGTTGAAGGGACCGAATCTTTCACGGAATTTACCGGGCAACCTCGACCGGAACTTGAAACGGCACTGTTGCAACGGGCCGCCGAAGTTGAGGAAAACGATCAAGCCCTTCTTATGTACACCTCAGGCTCTACGGGCAAACCCAAGGGGGTGGTCCACACCCATCGCAGCATTTTGGAGAACATCAAAATTGAGGCTCAGAAGTTCTATGCCGACGAAGCGATGAGGGTTCTCCTTCACTTTCCCATCAATCATGTGGCAGCAGACGTTGAGATCGGCTTTGCCGCTGTTTTGGCCGGCGGGTGCATTGTCTTCATGGACCAGTTTGACCCGGTAGGCTCCCTGAAGATGATTGAAAAAGAACGGATCACCATGTTCGGCCAGGTTCCCGTTATGTTCCTCCTGCAGATGAGGCAGCCCGAATTCTTCAAAACCAATTTCAGCTCCCTGAAGCTCATCGTCTGGGCCGGAGCCGCCGCCCCCAAGGTTATGCTGGATGTCCTGATGGGTATCTGCAACCAATCCGGTATTATGCTGATGACCGGTTATGGGTCCACGGAGGTCTGTGGTTTCGTGACCTACACGGAGAAGGGGGATGATCCGGAAACGCTACTGAAAACGGCCGGCAAAATGGCTTCGCCCTTTGAACTGAAAATCGTAGATGAAAAACGCCGGGAAGTCCCCAACGGTTTAGTGGGTGAGATCGCGGTCCGCGGGCCCTTCCTGTTCAAGGAATATCTCAACAAGCCGGAAGCGACCGCCGAAGTTCTCGATGCCGAGGGCTGGTACTATACTTCCGACCTGGCCTCCAGGGATGACCGGGGTTATATCACGATCAGCGGGCGCAAGTCGGAGATGTTTAAGACGGGGGGTGAAAACGTCTATCCCCGGGAAATTGAGGAAATTCTTGAGGCCCAGGGGGCTGTCCTTTTTGCCGCTGTAATCGGAGTCCCCGATGAGATCTACCAGGAGGTCGGCTGGGCTTTTGCAATGACTTTTCCCGGAAAAGAAGTTACCGAAGAGGAACTGCGGGAATTCTGTAAGTCCAGGCTGGCCAACTACAAAGTTCCGAAAAAATTCATCATCCGGCCCCTGCTGCCCTTGCTGGCCACTGGCAAGGTCGATAAACTTGCCCTCAAGGATGAAATTGCGCATCTACTGAAGAAATAGCTTTAGCGCGAAAATAGGATTCCAGGATTTCAGGATTCCAGGGTTCAAGGGTTTTTAATTCCACGCCTTTCACTTGAATCCTTGGCCCCTCGGCCCCTTGAATCCTTTTTCATGATTCGTGGTGCCCCTGGGGCATGAATGCTTAATACGAAAATACTGTCGAAAACCGGTGAAGCATTCTATCGGGCGTGCTTTATTTCCACGGGGTTAAGGGAGGGGATCTATGACCGGTTGCGACAGGGGCCGGTCAGCTGCTCAAGTCTTGCCCTTTATCAGCTCCGCCAGCTTTTCTTCTTTCATCCCTCTTTTGTGTATCTTGCCCGTCCCCCCGCGCATCAGGGGTTCTTTTTGCATCCAGATCAGAGCGGGGATTTTGAATTTAGCCAGCCGGGTACTCAGGAAATCCCTCAATTCCTGTTCGCTTAATTCTTCTCCCTCTCTGACCATGATGATCGCCGCCACCTGTTCGCCCAGTCTTTCTTCCGGCAGGCCGAACACGGCGGCTTCAAAGACCTTGGGGTGTTCATAAATGGCGTCTTCTACCTCGCGACAGGCGATATTCTCCCCGCCCCGGATCACCAGGTCTTTGGCCCGGTCTCTGATGTAGATAAAACCGTCATCGTCCATGATTCCCACATCTCCGGTTTTCAGCCATCCGCCTTCAAGAAAGATCTCCGCCGTGGCTTTGGGATCCTTCCAGTACCCTTTCAGATTGGCCGGGCTTTTAAAACAAATCTCCCCGATTTCACCGTTCTTCAGGTTCTGGCCCAGCTCATTGACAATCTTGGCCTCTACCAGGGGAGGGGTGGGACGACCCACGCTGTCCGGATGCAGCAGATAGGTTTCCCCGGCATTGGTGGCCCCAATGGCCGTGGTTTCGGTCAAACCGTACCCGGCCTGAGCAATATGCCTCCCCAGGATTTGTTCTAATACTTTAACATGCTGGGGCGGCCTGGCGGCTCCTCCGCCGCCCATGACCGTCAAACTGCTCAAATCGAATTTTCTCAAATTGGGCGAGTTGACCATTTCCCAGGACATGGAGGGGACCCCGTTGAATTGGGTGACCCGTTCTTTCTCGATCAGCCTGAGGGCCTCTTCCGGGTCCCATTTATACAACATGATCATTTTTCTTTTGATGATGAAGTTAGCCAGAAATTGGGAGACCAGACCGGTGACATGAAACAGGGGTACGGTCAGGATGGTGGCCGGTTTATAGGCCGGTTTGACTTCATCCAGATAATCCCGATTCAGGTGCAGTAATCCGATAACGGGAAAATGCCAGGACATGACCGTGTTAATAACCGACCGGTGAGTGGTCACCACGCCCTTGGGTCGTCCGGTTGAGCCGGAGGTGTACATGATATAAGCGTCGTCATCAATATCAACCGCGGCCGGGGGAAACTCTTTTTCCTTGGATCCTGAAATCAGATCCTGGTAGCGGACGGCATTGTCAGGCAGATCCTTTTCAGCCCGGGCCACGACGACAGGCAATTTGAATTCATCCAGGTAGGGGAGCAGACGGTCGGTACGCTGCTGATCGGCAAAAATAAGTTTCGGTTCGCTGTCCTTGAGGCCGTAAGCCAGTTCAGGTCCTTCCCACCAGGCATTAAAGGGCACGGCCAGGGCGCCTATGGCCGTGGAGGCCATGAAGGCCAGACAAAACTCGGGATAATTCCGCATGGCAATCGCCACCCTGTCCCCTTTCTCCACGCCATATCTTTCCTTCATCCGCCAGGCCAGTCGGGCGGCGAGTTGAACCGTTTCTTCGAAAGAGTAACGTTCATCCTTGTAGATCAGGCAAGGCCAGTCCTCGTCTCCGAACCAGTTCAAAAAGACCCTGGAATAGAAAGAGTCCTGATCCATCCCCAGGGCGTACATTTCCCGAAGGTTCCTGGGGGAGGATTTAAATACCCTGTATTCCACCCCGCGGATGGTTTTGGTGGTGACTTCAAACAGTCCCCCGGGGGAAGTAAATTCATCAATCAGACGCTGACGGACTTCATCGGTAATCACAGTAATAGCGCTCATGTGTAATTGTCCTTTATCCTCTTGATCCAGAGAAGAGGACCATGGGGCCATCTTTTTGGGAGAGGAGGGGGTTATTAGTGGTTTCATTGTAAAAAGTCGTCGAAACCGCTGGTACGTCATTCCGGCGAAAGCCGGAATCCAGTATTTTAAAGTAGTTATAAGTCTTCTGGACCCCGGCTTTCGCCGGGGTGACGATTTTTTACGATTTCACAAAGTATTAATAGTTATATAATAATATGAAATACACAGATGAACTTATCTAACAGATTTTCACAGAATCCATCCCCGGTTCAGGCCTTGCTTTCAAGCTCTTCCCACCTCAGATAAGCGCTCTCGATGGCCTGTTCCACCCAGGCCATTCTACTCTTTATCCGCTCCATCTCTTCTTTCCCTTTCTTGTAAAACAGAGGATCGGACCAGGCTTCAAAGAGCCCTTCCCGTTCTGATTCCAGGGCGTTGATTTGTTGAGGCAGTTCTTCCAGCTCCCTTCTTTCTTTGTAACCAAGTTTTGGGACACCCTGTGGTTTGGATCGTTCCCCCTTTTTTTCACGCTCTTTTTTCTGGGTTCGGGAACCTTCCGTTAATGGGGGTCTTTGAATCAACCAGTCATCATAACCTCCGGCATAATGGACAACCCGGCCCTGTTCTTCAAAGGCCATGGTACTGGCCACCACATTATTCAGGAAGGCCCGATCGTGGCTGACCAGCAAAAGGGTCCCCCGGTATTCAAAGAGAAGCTCTTCCAACAGTTCCAGGGTCTCCAGATCTAGATCGTTGGTCGGTTCATCCAGCACCAGGACATTGGCCGGACGGGTAAAAAGCTTGGCCAGCATCAAGCGATTTTTTTCTCCTCCGGAAAGGACTTTAACCGGAGTCCGGCTTTTTTCCGGTGAAAAGAGAAAATCCTGAAGATAGCCTATGAGGTGCCTTCTCTGGCCGTTCAGTTCAATAAAATCATGGCCCTCTCCGACATTTTCCAGGACTGTTTTTTCTTCATCAAGCTGGATACGGAGCTGGTCAAAATAGGCGATCTGGAGGTGGGTCCCGTGACGGACCCGACCGGTTTGAGGAGAAATGCTTTTTAGCAGAAGGTTTAACAAAGTGGTCTTGCCAGCCCCGTTAGGCCCGATGATTCCCACTTTATCCCCCCGCAGGATGATCGTGGAAAAATCCCGGACAAGCGGAGTATCTCCGAAGGCGAAGGAAATGTGTTCCGCTTCTATCACCAGCTTTCCGGTTCTTTCGGCTTCCTGAATTTGCAGTTTGACCCTGCCGGTTTTTTTACGCCGGGCCTGAAAGGCTTCTCGCATCTTGATCAGGGCTGTAACCCGGCCTTCATTCCTGGTTCGGCGGGCCTTGATGCCCTGTCTGATCCAGGCCTCTTCCTGGGAGAGTTTTTTATCGAATAAATCGGTTTGGTTCTCTTCGGCCTCCAGGAGGGCTTGTCTTCTTTTTAAAAAGGTTTCGTAATCACAGGCATAGGAAAAAAGGCGCCCCCGGTCCAGTTCCAAAATCCTGGTAGCCAGTTTTTTTAAAAAAGCGCGGTCATGGGTGACAAAAAGCAGGGTCTTTAAATAGCGGGAGATAAAGTTCTCCATCCAGAGAATGGTTTCTATATCCAGATGGTTGGTAGGCTCATCAAGGAGCAGGATATCCGGTTGGGCCACCATGGCCCGGGCAAAAAGGGTGCGCCGTTTCATCCCGGCCGAAAGATCGACGAATTCATCTTCCCAAGGAAGCTGAGTGTGGGACAAAACAGTTTCGACCTGTTTAACCAGGGTCCACCAATCCTCGGAATCTAAGGGGTGTTGTCGGTCATCGGCCGGGGGCGGAGGACCGAGATCTCTCCTGTCACCCTTGGTCTTGATTTCCCTGCGATAATCGGACAGGGCCTTTCCCTTGGGGCCAAGACCTCCTGCCACCACTTCGAAGATCGATCCCTGGAAATCCCGGGAAACACTCTGGGATAAATAAGCTACGGTAACGCCCTGCTGCCGCCAGACCTGGCCGCTGTCCGGCAGAATCTCTCCCTGTAACAGTCTCAGTAGAGTGGATTTCCCGGCTCCATTACGCCCCAAAAGCCCGACCCGTTCTCCTTTTTCAAGCTGAAAAGTAATATTTTCCAGCAATGGGGGATTTGAAAACCCCCAGCTTAAGTCCCGCACACCGATCAGGGCCATGAATGAACCTAAAGGCCTTCAGGATAGGTCTCATTCAGCAATGGTCGGCCTTCCAGAAAGCGGCTCAGGTTTTCCAGAAAAAGCCGATCCCCCCTGGAATGGGTACCACTGCCGGCATTGGAGGAATGGGGCGTGATAACGACCTGGTCCATATCCCACAAGGGACTATCCGCTTCCAGGGGTTCGGGGTCGAACACATCGAGTATCGCGCGGGAGAGAATGCCGGCCTGGAGTGCTTCGATCATATCCTTTTGGTTCACAAGTTTTCCCCGGGCGATGTTGATAAAGGTGGCCCCTTTCTTCATCTTTTCAAAAAAGGCCCGGTCGGCGAGTTCCCGGGTCTCCTGATTCAGGGCACAGGCCAGGACTACCACATCAGCCTCCGGCAAATAGTCGGAAAGCCGGTCCAGGGTAATCATGGTGTCGCCCAGGGGATGATCCGCACTGGACCGTCTGACGCCGACCACCTCGGCCTCGAAGGCCCGGACCCGTTTGGCGATCTCCTGACCGATATTTCCAAACCCGACGATCAGCCATTTAGTCCGCCAGACTTCCCGAAAGCCGGTTACGCGCCAGGCGTGAGCGGTCTGGTGTTTTTTCCTCTCCAAGACCCCTTGATACTGGACCATCACATTGGACAAAACATATTCAGCGATGGCGATGGCCTGGGCATTGCTTCGGCTAATCCTGATGCCTTTTCCAAGCATTTCCCCGTAGAAAGGAAAATCCAGGCCGGCCATAAAAGTCTGGAGCCATTTAACTGTCCCCGTTTCCAAGACCAGTTTGACAAATTTCTCCATGACCCCGGAGAAAAGAATTTCTATATTAAGCCAGGCGATGTCCGGTTTTGCGGCCGAAATTTCGATCTTTTGGTTATCGATAGACAGGTTGCCGTCAGCGCCGATCAACAGGATTTTGAGGTCACGATTTAAGGCCTTAATTTCCTTTTCAAGCCGCTCATAAGATTTTTCTTGAATCAATAATGTATTCAAAACGCCCTCCTTGCCCTTAATTTAAAGTGGAATTGGTCATTAGGTATTCTTCACCACGGGCCGGCGAAGGGCCAGAAATCCTTCCATTCCAAAAATAATCAATGCACCCCAAACAATTCCAAAACCAGTGAGTTGTGAGGAAGTGAACGGTTCCCGATAAATCAACACTCCGCAAATAAATTGTAATGTTGGGGTGATATATTGCAGAATCCCCGCCAGAGAGAGAGGGATACGCCGCACAGCCGAGGCAAACATAAGAAGCGGAACAGTCGTTACCAATCCCGCTCCAGCCATTAGCAGATCTGAGCCGGCGCCCGTATGCAAGAAAGCCCCCTGACCGACCTGGTCGGAATAAAGGAGGAATAGCAAAGCCGGCAAAAACAGAAGGCCGGTCTCCAAGGTCAAGCCGTAGAAGGAACCTAATGGAGCGGCCTTTTTAACCAGGCCATAGAGACCAAAAGAAAGTGCCAGGGTCAGGGCAATCCAAGGCAAACGACCATAGGTGAAAGCTAAATAGGCGACACCCATTGAGGCCAATCCGATAGGGATCCACTGCCAGGGACGCAGGCGTTCACGCAAGAAAATGACCCCCAGAAAAACACTGAGAAGGGGGTTGATGAAATAGCCCAGGCTTGCCTCTATAATGAAACCGGAATTGACCGCCCAAACATAAACAAGCCAGTTAAAGCCGATCAGCAAGGCAGCGGCACTGTAAATCCGAATCATGGATAGCGGCAAAGCCATGGAACGGAAGTTCCTCAACTGGCGGGTAAACAGAAGGATACCCACCAGTATCAGGCAAGACCAAAAAATGCGATGGCTCAGCAACTGGAACGCCGGAACATGCTGGATCTCTTTCCAATACAACGGAAACAACCCCCAGATCACATAAGCTCCCACAGCATACCAGATTCCTTTGCTCAAACTTCTCTCCCATAGTGCCGGCTGTCAAGTCCTCT
>CAZSTT010000123.1:0-2275 GCA_964609705.1 uncultured Thermodesulfobacteriota bacterium | reverse complement strand
TACCAGATTCCTTTGCTCAAACTTCTCTCCCATAGTGCCGGCTGTCAAGTCCTCTCATTTTTTATGGCCCCGGAAGACAGATGGTTATATTACCTTAACAGGCTGTTGGCAATGATCATCTTTTGAATCTCGGTTGTCCCTTCATAAATCCGCAAGGCCCGAATCTCCCGAAAAAGCCTTTCAACCGCCGAACCATGCATGACCCCGACACCGCCGTGGATTTGTATGCCCTGGTCGGTTATCCGAAAGGCAGCCTCAGTGGCGTACCACTTGGCCATGGCGGCTTGCCTGGTTACATTGGGTACGCCCTGATCCTTGAGGATCGCCGCCCGATAAACCAGGGCCCGGGCGGCATCCAGCTCAGTGGCCATTTCCGCCACCTTAAACTGAACGGACTGAAAACCGGAAAGAGGGCTATTGAATTGCACCCTTTTTTTAGCATAATTGATGGTGGCCTCAAGGGCGGCCTGACCGATGCCCACGGCCGCCGCCCCGACGGTCATACGGAAAACCTCCAGGGTTCCCATAGCAATGGCAAACCCCTGGCCGATTTCCCCCAACAAATTTCCTTTGGGGATTAAGCAGTTTTCAAACTTCAGTTCGGTAATATCATGGGGGGCTATCAATTTCAATCTTCGGTGCACAGTAAACCCCGGCATCCCTTTTTCCACGACAAAAGCGGAAATGGCCTTGGGTTTATCGGGCAGCGGGGTTTTGGCAAAAACAACGGCCATATGGGCTGCCTGGCCGTTGGAAATAAACCGCTTCAGCCCATTGAGCGCAAATCCATTCGGAGTCTCAATGGCTTCGGTCTTTAGGCTTCTCACATCCGATCCCGCCTCGGGCTCGGTCAAGGCAAAGGTGGTCAACAAGGTGCCGGCCCCGATTCGGGGCAGATATTTTTCTTTTTGGTCTTTATTGCCGGCCAGATAAATCGGATAACTTCCCAGCCCCTGCATAGCCAGGGTTACATCGGCCGGGCCGTATATTCCGGCCATTTCCTCCCGGGCCAGACAAATGGGCAAGGCCTTCACGCCCGAGCCCCCCAACTCTTCCGGCAGAATCAGATTAAACAATCCGGCCTCGGCCATGGCCTGGACCAATTCTCCCGGGATATCATCCGTTTCTCCATACTTTTCAGATAGAGGAATCAGTTTCTCCCTGGCAAAACGACGGCAAAATTCTTTAAACTCTTTTTCCTTGTCTGTTAACATGATGTCCATAAACAGGTCTCCCTTTCCGAAAGAATTAGACTAGTTTCCATCCGGAAATACCAATTTCCGGATGAGAACCGGATTAACCAATAAATTAAAAGGCTTTCATGGTTTTTTTTCAAGAAAAGCGGCAACTTCCTTATGACCCTTGGCAACGGCTAAATCCAAGGGGGTCTTTCCCTCATTCGTTTTAGCGTTTAATTCCGCACCTTTTTCAACCAGCAGTCTTACAAGATCTTCTTTCCCCAGGGCAGCGGCAAAATGTAAGGGGGTCCAGCCATTTTTCATCTTTATATTGATCTGTGCCCCTCTATTTATCAGAAGTTCGCTGATTTCTGCATGCCCCCCGGCCAGGGCGGACAATAACGGGGTTTCCCCTTCTTTATCTCCGGCATTTATATCCGCCTTACTTCTCAATAAAAGCCGGACTATTTCGGTACGGCCATGAAAAGCCGCCGTATGAAGGGGAGTGATGCCGAACTGATCATCCCTTTGATTGACGTTGGCCCCTTTATCCATCAATTCCTTAACATAACTGATCTCTCCGGACATGATGGCTTGAAACAAATTTCCTTCGGAGGCCGCCTGCAATCCGGAAGAACCAGCTAATAAACCCAGGGTAAGCATCACTATAAACACGCCAAAATTCTTTTGGACCCAGTTCATCATCAATCTCCTTTCTTTCATCGATTGATTACTGAAAACCATACTTTCACTGAAAAAATAATCGCTTGCACTTAATCTTAAGATAAAACACTTGAAAAAATTGTCAAAACATTTTTTACCGGCCATGACCTTCGGCCTCGACCATTCTTTAACGGTCTTTTCCGTCCCCGGTCTCAAGTCAGACCAAATAATTAAAATACCGGAATAAATATTCCTCACCATCCGGCTTGGAACGTATTAGCAGACTGGCAGCAAAAAGTCAGTCTAATTCAGCAAAGAGAAAATTAATTCGTTCTCATCCGGAAAAGACCTTTCCGGATGAGAACACTCCGATACCGGCCATCATCTAGGGCCAGAAACCCTTTAAAAAAGGGTTTCTGGCGAGAGCTTCATGC
>CAZSTT010000122.1:6394-11138 GCA_964609705.1 uncultured Thermodesulfobacteriota bacterium | reverse complement strand
GATCATGGCGGAGCAGGAGGCCTATTATGCCCGGGTTCGCGCGGCCTTATCGGACATAAAAGGGGGGAAAGTGAAGACCTTCAAGACTGCCGCCGATCTGCTGAAGGCCCTTGAGACGGATGAAACCGAGTAGTGTACTCCATTATCACACCGCATCAGTTTCTTCGTCAGGCTCGGAAATTTTTGAAGAAGCATCCTGATCTTAAAGCTCGTTTTGGCCGGGTCTTAAGTGATCTCCAGTCAGACCCTTTTCAGACCCATCTGGAGTTGCATCCCCTGAGCGGCAAACTTGAAGGGTGCTACGCCGTCAGCCTCACCCATAGTTTTCGTATTACCCTTACGCTTATGATTTCCGCCAAGGAAATCATTCTCCTTGATGTCGGTAGCCATGATGAGGTGTACTGATAGTGGAGAAGGTTCAAGACAGCCATGAGAGGGCGGTAACCGTTAAGGGATTGCGCGCGTAACTGTCAAGTTCGACAGCATAGAATGGGCAAACCATCTGGACATAGACCCGGAATTTTTGTACGAGAAGAGCACAATCAGAGACACCTATTGACAATTTCTTATAGTTGTTATAATTAACAAACCCAATGGATAAACAAAAAATTGCACTGATTACCGGCGGAAGCAAAGGGATCGGGGCGGCTATCGCCCTGACTTTGGCCGGGGATGGTTTTGAAATCTGGCTGAATTACCGGAGCGACCATGAGGGGGCGGCTAAGGTTTCCACCGCCATAGAGCAGGGCGGGGGGAAGTGCCGCCTTCTCCCCTTTGACGTTTCCGATCCCGCCGACGTTGAAAAGCATTTACAGCCTCTGCTGGAAAACGAGACTCCTTATGCCTTGATCAATAATGCCGGTTTTAACCGGGATGTGATCCTGGCCTGGATGACCCAGGAGGAGTGGACGGATGTCCTCTCCGTCTCCCTGGGCGGCTTCTTTCTGGTCACCAAACCGGTGATCAATAATATGCTTAGAAAAAGGGAAGGCCGGATCATCAACATCGCTTCCACTTCAGGACAAAGCGGGATGGCCGGCCAGACCAATTATTCGGCGGCCAAGGCCGGTCTGATCGGGGCCACCAAGGCCTTAGCGGTCGAAGTGGGCAAAAGGAATATACTGGTTAATGCCGTTTCCCCCGGGTTTATTGAAACGGAGATGGTCAAAGACCTTCCCAGGGAGAAAATCCTGCCCATGATCCCCCTGGGTCGTTTTGGAACACCCCTGGAAGTGGCCGGGGTAGTCAGCTTTCTGTGCTCGGACAAGGCCTCGTACATTACCGGACAGGTGATTTCCGTCAACGGCGGCACTTACCGCTGAAATGATTCCCCCCCGCTAATAACCCGCTCCATAACCGGTCAATCGTTTATTGGGAATATTATTCTGAAATGATCAACGCCCTGGTTTTTGACATCGATGACCTGGCCTACAGTCTTAACGAAGTGAAGGGAACCAGCCTTCCCCAGCACTATTTGGTGGAGCAGGAAACGTACGCCTTGCTGGAATCCTTGGAAGCCCTGGCCCTTAAAGCCACCATGTTCATTCCGGGCTATGTGGCCCAGCGCTTCCCCGGCCTGGTCCGGGAGATTGATCGGTCCGGACATGAAATCGGTTCCCATGGATTCAGACATTGGGTGGCCGGCCGGCTGCAGAGAAATGGCTTCCATGAAGACGCTTTGGCCGGCAAAAAGATATTAGAAGATATCCTGTCCAAAGAAATTGATACCTTTCGGGCTCCGGACTGGGGCATCACGGCCGACACCCTTTGGGCCTATGATGAATTGATCTCCCTGGGGTACCGGGTGGATAACAGCGCCCAGCCCTCGTTATTGAAATCCCTGGGGAGGGCCCCGGAGGATATGCTTCCTTTTTCCTACTCCGGGAGCTTAACCGTTATCCCGGTAACGTCCTACCGTTTTTGGGGCCGAGTTTTCCCTTTTAACGGCGGTTTGTTTTGCAGTTATGTGCCGATAGGCATCCAGATCAAACACTACCGGCAATTGAATCAAGAGGGAATCCCCATTAATTATTATTGTCATCCCTATGAATTTTGTCCCCGGGAGATCAACCAACAGGCCTGGAGATACGGTTCAATCCGGGCGGCCTTTTATGGGATCCGCTTCGGCCGCTACCGTGAGACCATAAGCCGTTTAGCCGGGATTTTCAAATTTGCCCCGCTCCAAACCGCCTATCGCCGGTTCCTGCCACCCTCGAATCCGGTCTCCGTTTCGCCTTTGGAAACTTCTCCTTAAAACACCCGACGGGGTTGTGCTCGATAACCATTTTTGCTATAGTAGGCGGAAAAATTATTAGGGGTTCGAACCTGCAGTGGAAAGAAAGCGTTGAAAAATAACGGTGCCCATGAAAAACCGGAGATGATGTTTTGCGGAAAGGCGGAGAGGAGGGATGAAGCGTGAACCGGTCCCTGAATTTCCCCATAGAGGCGGAACAACTAATTCCCCACCGATCGCCAATGCGTCTCATTGATCGTCTTTTGTCCTTTGACGGCCTTCAGGGTGTGGTAGAATCGACCTTCCGGTCCGACAGCCTTTGCCTCCAGGATGACGGATCAGTCGAGCAGGCGGCTATGGTGGAATTGTTAGCCCAATCTTTTGCAGCGGTCAAAGGATATGCCGCCCTTCAGGAGAAAACAACGGTCAGAAGGGGGTATCTGGTGGGGGTCAAACGGTTTACTTTCCAGGGAAAGGCCTATGGAGGTGACCGGTTGTTGATTTATATTTCGAAAACCGGGGAAACGGACGAATATGTCCTGGCTGAAGGCCGGGTGGAACGGGGAGAAGAAGTGCTGGCCTCCGGAAACCTCATGGTTTGGATTCCCGGGGAGGTTTGATGTTGATCAAAAGATTCCTTGGCCTTTTTCTCCTCTTTTTTTTCTCCTTTTGTTATGCCTTCCCGGGCCCATTGGCAGAGTTAAAAACCGAGCAGAAGACCAGAGAAAATAAATCCCAGATATTTGCTCTTATTGCCTCCGGGGCCTCGAGGGTGCAAACCCTTTCCAGCGATTTTTCTCAGGAGAAGCATCTATCCATGCTGAAAGAGCCCCTGATCTCCCTGGGAAAATTTGCCTATGAAAAACCGGACCGGCTTTACTGGGAAATCCTAAAACCTTCCCCCATGGGATTTGTGGTCCAGGGGGATCAGGTCAGGCGGTGGAAGGGCAGTTCAGGGAACACCGAATCCCTGGAAGTCAATCAGGATCCGATGATCAGGGCCATTGTCGAGCAGGTCCTGGCCTGGACCAGAGCCGACTTCCCCTGGCTTGAAAAAAGATACCGGATCACCGTGATGGAGGAGTCTCCCTCCTTCTTGAAGCTTATTCCCCTTTCTGCTCAGGAAAAAAAATTCCTCCCTTATATCACCATTGCCTTTTCCGAAGACTGGACCTATGTCCGTTCGGTGGAACTTCATGAAAAAGGTGGAGATTTTACGCGTCTCCGGTTTATTAACACCCTTTTGAATCCCTCTCTGCCCAAAGATATTTTTGTAAGATAATGAATTCTTTCTATAACTGGTTTTCAAAATGTTTTTATTTCTTTTCCCGGCACAGGCCGGCTCTTTATGCCCTCATCCTGATCGTTGCCCTGTTGAGCGGTATTCTTTTAAAAAGCATTAAGCTCAGTGAAGATCTCCAACCCATGCTCCCCTCAGGACAATCCGATGCCGCCCGGGATATTGCCCTGTTGCAACAGGCGCCCTTTATGCAGAAGGTTGTTTTCAACCTCAGGGCCGAACCGACCATAGCCCGAAAAACCCTTATTGAAACGGCAGACAAACTGGCCCGAACCTTGAAAAAACCTTATTACCAGCGGGTCATCACCGGGCCGGCGATGCCCTCGCCGGAGATATTCTTTCCCTGGCTCCTGGATGCCACCCCGGCGCTTATAACCGAGAGAGATCTTCAGGAAGTTAAGGCCGCCCTTAAGGTCCAAGGTGTCCGGGACAAACTTCAAGAGATCCGGAGCCAGCTGAATTCAACGGAAGGATGGACGATCAAAGGCCTTTTGCCGGAAGACCCCCTGGGCCTTCATCAAACCGTATTGGAAAAATTTCGTTTCCTGAACCTGTTTAAGGGAATGGTGGTTAAGGATCAGCATTTTTTCAGTGCCGACGGCCGAAATGTCCTGCTGGTGGCCGATACCCAGGTCAAGGTCACGGATTCACAGGGTTCGAGAGACCTGGTTTTATACACCCAGGGTATCATCGACCGCTCTGCCCCGCCGGGTATCCACATTACCTTTCTGAGCGGCCATCCCTATACCCACGCCAATGCCGAAACGATTAAAGCCGACCTTTATATCATCCTCTCCTGCGCCTCGGTGACGATCCTGGTTCTTCTTTTTTTGGTCATGCAGAATTGGAGGGCCCTATTTGTCTTCCTGGTGCCCGCCTCCGTGGTCTTGATCGCGACGGCTGTTACCGTGACCGTCTATCAGACGATCTCGGCGATCACCATCGCCTTCGGCTCCGTTCTGATGGGCATCGCTGATGACTACCCGATCTTCGCCTATTTCTCCCTGAGGAACCAAAAAAATTATTCCGGGGAAATGGTAGCCGAGATATCGGGCCCGGTACTCTTCAGCGGAGTGACCACCATGGCCACCTTCAGCGTCCTTTTTTTCTCCGATCTTCCCGGCCAGCGGCAAATCGCTTTTTTTTCCATCGCGGGCATCATCACCTCCCTGGCTTTCTCCCTCCTGGTCCTGCCCCACTTCCTCCGAGGC
>CAZSTT010000122.1:0-6294 GCA_964609705.1 uncultured Thermodesulfobacteriota bacterium | reverse complement strand
GGGACCTTCAATCGGCCCTGATCAATAATGACCGCTTATTCGCCTATCTCCAAGGGAAGATACCCGATGAAGGGATCGTCAGTCTCGCCCCCCTGTTCCCAGCGGCTGCGACCCAGGAGGAAAATATCCGGCGATGGGAAACCCTGTGGGATAAGGAGACTCAAAACAGGGTCCGGGGGCTTTTGATCAGAGAAGGGGATAAGGCCGGTTTTCAGCCTCAGGCCTTTGCCCCGTTTTTTGAAAGGTTGTCGCTTAAACCCGCCCGGGTTACCCTGGAAGGTCTTAAAAAAGCTGGGTTTGGTGATTTGATAAATGCCCTGATCATAGCCGGAGACGGGAAAACCCGGATACTCACCCTGGTTCCTGACACGCCACAGGTGGCCGCCCTGTTCAGTAATAATGCCGATCTTCCCCCGGCCGCCCGTTTTGTATCCCAAAGCGGGTTCAACCAACTCATCAGCCGGGCCATGATCAGAAATTTTATTCAATATATCATCCTCGCTCCTCTGGTGATCCTGGTATTGCTTGCTTTGCTTTTCCGCAATACGGGAAAGGTCTTCTGTGCCATGATCCCGGTGATCACCGGCCTGCTGGTTATGTTCGGGGTCATGGGCTATGGGGGGATTGAATTTAACCTGTTCAACATCATTGCCTCTATCCTGGTCATCGGTTTGAGTGTCGATCTGGGGATCTTTATGGTCAGCCGGGTTTCCGCAGGCTATGACTCCAACACCGGACGGGCTGTTTTTCTCGGGGGAATGACCAGCCTGGTCGGTATGGGTGCCCTGACCCTGGCTCACCATCCGGCCCTTTATTCCATCGGTATCACCGTGCTTCTGGGGATGTGCGGGGCCATTCCTTCGGCCCTTCTGGTTATTCCCGCTTTTATGAATTTCAAGAGGGACACTAAAAATGGATAACTTAAGATCCGCTGTCAGGGAATCGGCCCTGGGTCCGGTCAAAGAAACGGAGAAGGGCACTTGGGCCCGGTCCTACTGCTTTGCCCCGGAATTTGTCGGTTTTTCCGGCCATTTCCCCGGATACCCCATCCTTCCCGCTTTTGTCCAGATACTGATGGTGGTGACCATGGCCGAAGAAGTAAAAGGCCGCTCCCTCAACGTCTCGGCCCTGGAAAGGGCTAAATTTCAAAAGGAAGTTTTTCCCGGGCAGGAGATCATGGCCCAATACCGGGAAGGAATCACTAAAGGAAAGACGAAACTGGAGGCCACCTTGACGGTGGCTGGAAATCAGGCCGCTTCTTTCCTGCTGGTTCTGGCAGACTAAGGATAAATTGAGGTAACAAAAATGCGCAAAAACTATTTCCCTTCCATTAAAGGCGGTCCTCCTCCTCTCGGAATCCGGGTGGAGAGAAAGGTGCGCTTTGAAGAAACAGATCCATTAGGCATTGTCTGGCATGGCCGTTACGCCAGTTATTTCGAGGATGCCCGCACGGCCGCCGGAGAAAAGTACGGTTTCGGCTACCCGGATTTCAAAAAGAACGAGGTCAACGCCCCGATCCGGATCCTGCATACGGATTTTCTTATTCCCTTAAAATTCAACGAAACCTTTTTAATCGAAGGGATTCTCCACTGGTCCGAGGCGGTGCGGATGAATATTGAATACCGGATCTGGAACGCCGCCGGCCGCCTGGCGACCACCGGGTACACGGTCCAGATGCTGCTGGACAAGGATGACAACCTCCTTTTGAGTCATCCTCCTTTTTTCCAGGAATTCCGCGAAAAGTGGCGGGCAGGTAAATTCGCATGAGAGAAGTCTGGATCACCGATGCCGGGATGGTGACCGGAGCAGGAAACAGCCTGGAGGTCACCTGGAATTTTATCATGACCGGTCGAACCGCCGTCCGGAAGATGGACCGTTTTCCGGAAACGGCTTACCAGGCGCAAATCGGTGCTTTTGTCGCGAATATTGCGCCATCAGGCGGAGGCTCGCTCCTTCGGAAGATCAAGGACCTCCTCCTGGATCAGATAGATCCGGTCCCTTCTGATTCCCTGTTGATAACCGCCTCAACCAAGGCCGGTATTGACAACCTGGAAAAGATCAGGCGGGGAGAGGCCGCTGATCCCGAGGATATGTTGCCTGGTTCGGTAGCGAAGTGGGTGTCCGCCGGTCTGGGGCTGAAAGGGCGCTCTTTTCATGTCAGCGCCGCCTGCGCCTCCTCTACGGTGGCTGTGGCCCAGGGGGCGGCGCTCATTTCCTCCGGGGCCGAGGAATCGGTTATTATCTTTTGTCTGGATATCATCACCGAGTCCGTCTTTTCCGGCTTTTCGGCCTTCCAGATTCTGTCTCCATCCCCTTGCCGTCCCTTTGACCGGGACCGAGCCGGTCTTTCGGCCGGGGAAGGGGGGGCCTTTATGATGCTCATGAGCCAAGAACGGGCCGAGCGTCTCGGCCGCCTCCCCCTAGGGATGGTTGCCGGCGCCGGGATATCCGGCGATGCCCGGCACATCACGGCTCCGGACAGGACCGGAGCGGGACTGATCCGGGCGGTGGAGGGGGCCCTGAAGACCGGTGGAATAAAAAAAGAGGATATTGCCGGAATCAGCGCTCATGGGACCGGTACGGTTTATAATGACCTGATGGAACTGACCGCCTTTCGAACCCTGTTTGGAAAACAATGTCCTCCGGTTTATTCGGTCAAGGGGTGTCTGGGACATACCTTCGGGGCGGCCGGGGGGATTGAAATCGCCCTGGGGACCAGGATTCTCTCCTTACAAACCCTCCCGCCGACAGCGGGTTTTGTTCAGCCGGAACAGGGCGCGGAAGGCATCGTCAGCGCTCAACCCGTTTCACTGAAAGGGGATTACCTCCTGACCTCAAACTCCGGTTTCGGCGGCATCAATGCCGCCATTATTCTTAAAAGGGGGGTGAGGTCATGAAGGCCATGATAACCGGCGCAGGCTGGGTGAACAGCACCGGCCGGGGGCAGGGGAGGCTGTCGGTTTTCAGCCCCGGGGGAAGTGAAGGCCGGTTGGATCTTTCCGCCAAAGGGATTCTGGATAAGCCGATCCCCCGGTACGGGAGGATGGACGATTATTCCAAACTGGGATTATTGGCTATTTCTCTGGCCTTGAAGGATGCCCAATTAGATCAATGGACGGAAATGCGGAACATGGCCCTCATGGCCTCTACCGTGTACGGATGTCTGCAAACCGACGCCGATTACTATGATACGGTCAGGCCCGAGGGAGGCCGACTGGCCAGCCCGAACATTTTTGCCTATACCCTTTCCAATACTTATCTGGGAGAGGCGGCCATTTATTTTGGATTGACCGGAGCCGCCTTTATTATCCATGAGGAGTCCCTGTCCGGTTGTTACGGACTGCTTCTGGCCATGAGCAGTTTGGCTTCAGGAGAGAGCGAGGCGGTTATTACCGGAATTTGTGATTCCGGACCGCCTGTGTCGCTTGGCCTGACCGGCCGCGCAGTTCCCGGTGCCCTCTTCCTGGTCCTTCAGCCGTTCTCAGAAAAGCGGGCCTGGTCTTATGGGACATTGACACAGGAAGAAAAAGAGGATATCTTTTTTGAAGGGAAAATGGTCAAAACCCTCCATGAATTAGCTGTTTGGTGCACCCAAAAACAAGGTATGAGGTTTAAGGCATAAGGTTTTTCTTTGAACCTTAAACCTTGAACCCTGAACCTCGAACCTTTTTCTTTTTAAGGAAGGAAGCTTATCATCTATGAAAATGACACTCATCTACCCCACCTGGCCGAAGTTGGAAGGGCAGAGGGAATACCATCTGCCACCCCATGGTCCGGTAGTTTTTGCCGCCGAAGTCCCACCGGAAGTGGATCTGACCTTCATTGATGAAAACGTCCAGGAGATTCCCTTTGAGACATCGTCCGATATTATTGCCCTTTCGGTGATGCTGACCAGCCAGCTCCCCCGGGCCTTTGAGCTTGCCCGCCGTTTCCGGGAGTCGGGGACCCCGGTCCTGTTCGGCGGGATAGCCGTTATGCTTCACAGTGAAGAAGTGCTGGAGCATGCGGATTCGGTCTTTCTGGGAGAGGTGGAAGGCCGATTGGCCGGAGTTCTCTCCGATTTCAAGCAGGGTCGAATGAAAAAGGTTTATAACTACATGAACGACTTTCCCGATATACGTCTGGTGGGCAAGGCCAGACGGGAGATCCTTAATCGTTCCCTTTACAACTATCGGGGGGTCCAGATGTTTGACCTGGTTCACGCCTCCAGAGGGTGCAGATTTAACTGTTTTCCCTGCTGCACAGGCTTTCTGGGCGGGAGGAAATTCCGTCCCCGGCCGATTGACCAGGTCATCGAAGAGATGGCCTCTATCCCGAACAACCGGCTGTTCATTGTCGACAACTCCCTGGCCCAGGACCGTCAATGGCTTTTGGATCTGTTCACGGCCATGATCCCCCTTAAGAAAAAGTGGGTTTCCCATCCCATCCTGGATGACGACCGGGTCTTAGCCCTGGCGGCCGAAGCCGGTGCCTGGTATGTATACCAGGCTATTTTCGATACTTCGGACGTGATTCGTAACCGGGTTAAAAGACTCAAGGACCATGGAATCGGCATTGAAGGTACCATCATTCTTGGAACCGATGAACAGGATGAAGACACGATCAAGCGATTGATCGACTTCATTATGGAAATCGGAGTTGACATGGCCGAATTTACTATCCTTACTCCCTATCCCCACTCTCCCATAAGGGCTCAACTGGAAAGACAGGGCCGGATTCTCAGCAACAACTGGATTGACTACACGGCGGATAAGGTTGTCTTTCAGCCGAAGCGCATGACTCCGGAAAAATTGAGGGAAATGTTTCTTTATGCCTGGGAGACCTTTTATCAGGGTGGAGGGTATCAGATCAAAATGGGTGAACTTTTCAAGAGAATTATTCGCCGGGAAATGGACGACGGGACCTATCGGCGCTATGATACCAGGAGAAAAAGGGCTTTTAAAACCGAGAAGAAAATCAATGCCTAAGGATTTTTTCATCGCCGGGAAGACAACCGGGAGGGGACCTGATTTTGTCTGAAGACGTTAAGGTCATCATCGCCATCCCGGTATACAACCATGGAAAAACTTTAAAGGATGTAGTCCTCAGGGCTCTTCAAACGGGTGCTGAGGTTATGGTGGTCGATGACGGCAGTACGGATGGGGGACTGGAAACGCTGGCCGGGCTTAAGGTAACCGCCATCCGTCATCCGGAAAACAGGGGAAAAGGCGTTGCCATCCTGACGGCCGCCAGGGAAGCCGAAAGACTGGGGAAGACCCATATCGTCACCATTGACGCCGACGGGCAGCATGACCCGGCCGATTTCCAGCGTTTTCTCCCGCTAATCCGGGAAAACCCCCTGGCTCTGGTTATAGGCAACAGGATATTTGATAAAAAGGCCTCGCCCTGGCTGTCCCGATTCGGCCGGAGTTTCTCGAATTTTTGGTTCAGGGTGCAGACCAGCGGCTCTTTGAAAGATACCCAGAGCGGTTTTCGGGCCTATCCCGTTGCTGTTCTCAACTGGTTAAAGCTCCAGGATAAAGGGTTTTCCTTTGAGGTCGAGGTCCTGGTCAAATCGGCCTGGGCCGGGATTGAAATCAAGGAAGTGGATGTCTCGGTCCAATATCTTCCCTCCCCTGAACGGGTTTCTCATTTTCATCTGGTCAAGGATAACCTGGCCCTTTCTCTGCTCAACACCCGCCTGACCATGAGGGCTGTCCTGCCCCTGCCGCAGAAACGGTTCCTTCCTTCTAAAGACGGCTTGGAAAACATCTCAATTTTCCATCCCCTGAAATCTTTGAGAATCCTCAGCAGGAATACTTCGCCGGCCCGGCTGGCGGTATCGGCCGGGATGGGCGTATTGATCGGGACCCTCCCGCTGGTCGGGTTTTGGACCCTGACCGTCCTTTTCACGGCCAATTATTTCGGCCTCAGCAAAATGACGGCTTTGAGTTCCAATCAGGTCTGTAACCATCCGGTCGTACCGGCCTTGTGTATTGAATTGGGTTATTTTTTCCGCCATGGGGAATTTCTAACGGAATTTTCACTGAATACCCTGGGATATCAGGGATTGGAAAGAATTTTTGAATGGTTGATCGGATCTCTGGTACTGGCCCCCGTCTTTGGTTTAATAACCGGGGGTCTGGTTTATTTTCTGGCCTGGTCCATCACCACGGGGAAAAGGGGTCGATAGTGAGTCTTAGCGTCTTTAGTTCGAAAATCGGGTTCAAGGATTCCAGGTTTCAAGGGTTCGAGGGTTTTAAATTCAAAGCCTTTCACTTGAAACCTTGACCCCTTGGCTCCTTGACCCCTTGG
>CAZSTT010000121.1:0-11152 GCA_964609705.1 uncultured Thermodesulfobacteriota bacterium | reverse complement strand
GATGACCGGTATCGGAGTGTTCTCATCCGGAAAGGTCTTTTCCGGATGAGAACGATTTAATAAAATTTTTGAAAAATGACACAAAAAAGGCCCTCTATTTTCCATAGGTCTTTAGAGGGCCTAAACATTTCCTGCGGTGTGATTAAACTTGAAGCTTCATTACATTGGCTGCCTGAGGACCTTTTTCACCTTCCTTTATTTCGAATTCCACATCCTGGCCTTGCTTCAGGGTTTTAAAACCGTCCATCTGGATAGCCGAATAATGAACAAAGACATCCAATCCCCCATCCTGTTCAATAAATCCGAAGCCTTTGGCATCATTAAACCACTTCACTTTCCCTATACTCATCTTCATGCCCCTCCTTACCAAGATAAATCTTTACGGATCGAAGATCCGAAATCAGGCAGAATAAAAAAAGGGTAAAAAAGTCGGTCGTCTTTTTTACCCTTATCTATTTTAATGAATTCATGGGGGATACCAAATCATCTTTGATGAGGGAAATTAGCATATGGATTTTGGTTTTGTCAAGAAATTTTATTATCTTTTTCCGACGCTTCTCCATCTTAAATTTGGGACCAGCCATTGAGGGTAAAGGAGTATAGCGTTGGTGACTGCGATAAAAAAATATTTGAAATTTCCGAAACCCGCTCAAATTGCATTCCATCCGATTGAAAAATAGGACCCTGACAAACAATGGTCCCCAACAACCTTCCGGCCCCTTTTTTCTTAACGGTCTTATTCGACCAGGACGCTCCCGCGATTTGAGAGAAATCATTAAAAATAACATCTTGTCCGGCTATGAAAGCCACATCCAGCCTTTGATCATCAGCGAGGCGGGTGGAGCCATTGACGGTGATCGATCCGGTAGCCACCAGTGTGACCCCGCAAAGATTGTTTCCCTGAAGGGTCAGGTCTCCATCAACAAAAATCAAAATATTTTTCTGGTCACCGCTCAGGAATAAATTTTGATTTCCCATGAGGAACTGGTTGCCTCCTTGTTGAGCTAAAGACCGATACTCTTGAAATCTTTTTTCGGAGATGACCGGCACTTCCACAGGAGAGACAAAATCCGAACGTATCGGGTCCCGGGATTGGGTAACGGTATATTGGTTTTGTTTAAGTTGATCTAAAACCGAAGGAGGGTCTATGTTATATCCCTGGTTGGCATGCAGATTCGTTCTGATTTCCAATGAGCCGCTCAGATGGAGTTGACCGGCCGTGACGATTCCCTTTTGAAAAATCGGAAGAACATCCGACGCCCCCCCGGATCGAACACAATAAATAGTCGCCCGGACCCTGCTCAGACAATTTTGACTGGGGTCCTTTCCGGCCATAATCACTTCGGCATAATGCGGGAATTCCTGAGGATCATAGCGCAATTCAAGGAGCCAGAATTGGGTTCCGGGATGGTTGGGATGATCTTGTTCCTCTGAGGGAAAGTTCATCTCCGGTCCTGTTTTTTTCTGTAAAAAATAATCGGGGTTCCGACGATAACCGGCTAACAGGAGTTGAATCCCCCCCTCGGCCGCATACAAGGATTGCAGATTTTGATTATAGTTGGCACTGATTTTCAATTCAATATTGGAGTTTAAAAAAGCGGTGGTCCCCAAAAGAGTCAATACCAATAATATCATCAGGACCCCTACCAGGGCCGTTCCTTTTTGTCCTACCATGTGAGGAATCATAGGTTTTCTCCCGGAATCAGTTCCGTTTTTTTACTCGGGTACTCATCGTCAAATTGTTTTCTTCCCCGGTCCGGGGAAGACCTTTCCGGACCGAAACCTTCAGCCCATATAAATCAGTTTTTATTGGAATCACTTTTAAATCAGTGATGTCTTCAACCAGGGGTTCGAATCCGCCGGCATTGGTCTTTCTTTTAAGAACAGGGACTCCGCTATCATGGAAGTTTCCTCCAGGATCATTGTCATCGTTAAAAACCGCATAACTGACCAAACTGATTTCACCTACCTCTGTGCCCGCCGGATAGGCCTGTATTAGCCCCTGGTTACCGGGTTGAACCGGATCCGTGTCGATAGTCAAATAGGACCCGGAAATCCCTTTAACCAAGGCCGGTTCCGCCGGTTTACCGATATAAATCAAATCGAAAAGATTATATTGTTCATTGGTTTGCGAACCATTTATGGCCAATCGGATCGATGTGTCTCCCACCAGGGTTCCTTGAGCCAGGACCGTGGGGTTAGATTCCCCGGAAAGGACGGTAAATAGGGAGAGAATATCCGGTTGATCCCCCCCGGAGATCACCGTAACGATCCCTGTGGGGGTTAACTCTCGGGGAGTCTTGGGGACAAAGGAAACTGGTACCCAGACCGATAGATCCATTAAAAAAGATAGATTCCCGAAGGGATATCCCGCGCTCTTCAAATCCCGAGAGATTATTTCCAGAGCGACTCTAAGTCCTTGTTGCCCTCGAACGACCCGGATTTGCCTTTTATTCGCTTCGGCTTGAGAAAGAAAAATTTGGCAAAAAGTCCCTAGAATCAATCCTATTAGGGTTAAAGTGACCAGGATTTCTGTTAGAGTGAACCCCCGGCAATTATTTTTTCTTTCCATTTCAACCCTCCTGCACTTTCACTCTTCCCTGGGAGGAAAGGGTGATTTTCTTTTTCCCAGAGGTATTTTTCAAGACCATGGTGGTCCCCACCACATTCCCTCTGGGTAAAAAAACGGGATTATTGCTGCTTTCTATTTCCACACCCGGGTAGTAAAAAGGATTCCCTGGATCATTAAATTTCCTGAGTATTCCATCCCGAATTCCCGGCCAGCGGGAAGAGCCGCTTAAAGACTCTCGTTCTACAAGATACTGTTTCCGTCCGCAGTCGACCTGAATTCGATAAGCGCAATTTTGGCCGATGGCCCGCATTCGGGCCAGGTGAAAATCCGAAACAAGGCTGTTTACCGCTCCTTCCAAACGATACTTGGGAATAACCCGATTAAAGGCATAACATCCGATTGAAAAAACAAGGCCTAACAGAGACAGGGCCATCACCATTTCGATCAGAGAATAACCCCATCTATTTCTTAATTTGGACATTGCTTTGTTCCCTTCCTCCCCGGAAAGAAATTATCTTTCTTTTCATTGATCAAAATGATTAAAAAATGAATTTGGATCCAATACTGCGGAGACCGGATTAGTGCCTTTAATTTAAGACCAGACCGGCCTGGTCCTTGGATGAAGTCATGGACATAAGGCGCGGCGGGCTGTCCTGGAGGGATCGAAGGTCGTCTGTGTGGGCCTGGTAAAAAATGATTATAAAAGGAGTTGGCTTTAAGCGAAGGGGGAAAAAAGAAGATTAACCGAGGTACCAGTTTATAAGGGCTTTCCCAAAGAATAGATGAATAACAGCCCCAGCAGAAAGAAAGACCCCGAAAGGAATAAGATACTTGATATCTTTTTTCCAAATAACAATAGGAAGTCCCACTAAAGAACCTAACAAAGAACTCATAAATATAGTAACTAAAACTCCCTCCCATCCGAGGAAGGCACCAATCATTCCCAATAACTTGATGTCCCCTCCGCCCATGCCCTCTGTTCCTCTTATCCATTCGTATCCGGCGGCTATAAGCCATAACGCTCCACCCCCTACCAGCACTCCGATCAGGGAGGACCATAAACCGGGAGAACCCGTCATCCAGGAAAAGATCAATCCAATCACTATTCCAGGTAAGGATATCCAATCGGGTATGATTCGATGAGATAAATCGATAAAGGAAACAATCAACAAGGCGCTGACTAAAATCAGGGCCTGCAAAAAGGCCCAGGAGAGGCCGAACTTCCAGCCGATCAGGACCGTGGCCAGTCCGGTCACTGCTTCGACTAAGGGATATTGATAGGAGATAGGGGCCTGACAATAGCGACATGACCCTTTTAATAGCAAAAAGCTTACCACCGGCAAGTTATCCCACAACGAGAGTGGATGGCGGCAATGAGGACAACGAGACCCGGGCCAGACAATAGACTCCCCCCTGGGCAAGCGGTAGATGCACACATTATAGAAACTTCCCAGAACCAATCCCAGAATAAACAGGGTTATATAAAAAAACCAAGAAGGGACACCCATTTTTGAATTCTCACCCTCCGGACCAATTTTTCCTTTTATTCCGTATAAAAGGTCAGAGAACGTTTGACAAGGCTTTTTTCTTTAAGATATAATAATTTTTTTTCTCATTAAAGAGAGAAAAAGGATGGTTGAAATAAAGCGGTTGTAAACCTGATTACCGGGAAAGGGTAACGGTATTACCGATTCTCGTGGTAAGCTTGATCCTATTCGGATCAATCCCGCCCTTTTTCCCAATGGTTCAGGCCCAGAACCGACCGCTTGAAACCGAAGGAACCAATTAAGCTTTATAAGGATCTATTATGATTTTCCGCATTAATCCTTCCAATCCTCAGAAACGATTGCTTGATAAGGCCGTAGACCTGTTAAAAGAAGGAGGAGTCATAGCCTATCCCACCGATACGATCTACGGCTTCGGCTGTGACATGTATAATAAAAAAGCCATTCAGCGCATTTATCAAATTAAAAAAAGGGACCTTCAAAAGCCCTTCAGCTTTATCTGCTCGGATTTAAAAAATATCAGTCTGTATGCTCAAGTCACCAACCCGGCTTACAAGATCATGAAAAGATATCTGCCGGGTCCTTACACTTTTATCCTCCCGGGCACGAAGCTGGTCCCCAAAATTATGAC
Source organism: uncultured Thermodesulfobacteriota bacterium (assembly GCA_964609705.1). Classification (GTDB taxonomy): domain Bacteria; phylum Desulfobacterota; class RBG-13-43-22; order RBG-13-43-22; family RBG-13-43-22; genus RBG-13-43-22. Next base: position 6,444 of record CAZSTT010000121.1, on the reverse strand, counting down.
CACCAAGAGAAAAACCGTGGGTATTCGGGTGCCGGACAATAATATTTGTCTTGCTCTGGTAAGAACCCTTGGCAATCCGATCATTAGCACCAGCGTTGGTTTATCGGGACAGGAGGCCCTGGCCGATCCCTCCCTGATCGAAGAAACCTTTGGATCACAGATTGACCTGACCATTGACGGAGGGATATTGGCTAATCAACCTTCCACCATCATTTCACTGATCAATGACGAGATTGAGGTGATCAGGGAGGGATTAGGAGAGTTTACTCAATTTTTGTAAAAAATAGGCGGGAGTAATAAAAGCTGGGCTGAAGATTTTGGAAGCTCAAGGGATTCCTTGATCTCCCCCATCCAGGCGCTGAAAATAAGTTCCCAAACCGACAAACGCTTCTTTTCCGGAAAAATCAATTTGACTTCGCCTGAAAGACCCACCAATTTTTTCGTCAATTCCACAGCGTCCTCGAAGCTCCCTAATTCATCAACTAATCCCAGGTCCCGAGCTTGTTCCCCGGTAAAAATTCGTCCATCGGCGATCTTCTCTACCTGTGCTCGGCTTAGTCGGCGTCCTTTGATCACGACCTCTATAAACTGCTGGTGAACGTTTTTGATTACGGACTCTAATAGTAGACGTTCTTCCGGTTTCATTTTCCTTACCGGCGACCCGATGTCTTTAAAAGGCCCGCTTTTAACCGCTTCCCGGCTAATTCCGATTTTATGGAGGAGTTCTTTAATGTTGGACAATTCCATAATCACCCCGATACTCCCGGTCAGAGTCGCCGGATTAGCCACAATCTTATTCGCCGCCAGGGCCACATAATAGCCTCCGGAAGCGGCCACATTTCCCATAGAGGCGACCACCTTTTTCTTGGGAACCGTCCTTTGGACCTCTCGATAGATCTCCTGGGAGGCGGCGGTTCCTCCCCCCGGGGAATCAATTCGAAGGATAATCGCCTTTACCTGACTATCCTTCCGATATTTCTTTATTTGATCTACAACCCCTCTGGAGTCGGTGATAACTCCCCTAATGGGGACTACGGCGATTCGATCTCCAAAACTGAACTGAGAATCCTCTTTAATAAAAACGGATACTCCCCACCAAAGAAGGATCAAACCGCAGACGACCAAGCCGTAGATCATCATGCCAAATAGAATGGGATGCTTTTTTTCAGACAAAAGGACAACCTGGAAAGTGTGCGGTTAAAAGTTGAAAGTTCGGAGACCGGAGTTTGGAGAAAAAACGTAACTCCAAACTTTCAACTCCGATCTGAGTTAAAGGCAATAGAATGAAAGCCCCGCTTGTTTTATTCCCCTCAAAGCTTCCGATGATGGGAGGTTGGTCGGGATCAGGACTCATCGGAATCCAGAGACAATTTGTTTTTGTTTTCCATTTCCTCCCGGAGCAAATCCCCCAGATTGGAACTGGCCTCCTTGGAGCTGTTCAGATATTCTTTGATCAAGGTTTGATCTTCCTCTTTCTTGGCCCGGCGGATGGAAAGTCCGATTCTTCTCTCCTTCTTGGCGACATTGATTACTTTGGCCGTGATCGTATCTCCCGCCTTATAGAGCCCGACCGGGGTCTTGATCTTCTCCTTACTGACTTCCGAGACATGAACCAGCCCTTCCACGCCTTCTTCAACTTCGACGAATATTCCGAAATCGGTTACATTGGTAATAACCCCGCTAACCATGGAACCGGTGGGATATTTTTTCGGAATCTCTTCCCAAGGGTCAATCTCCAGTTGTTTGACCCCTAATGAAAAACGTTCCTGATCCTTGTCGATATGAAGCACTTTGGCCTGGATCTCCTGTCCCTTTTTGTACAATTCCGAAGGATGCCTCACCCGTTTAATCCAGGAAATATCCGAAATATGAACCAAACCATCAATACCTTCGTCAATACCGATAAAAAGCCCGAAATCGGTAATGTTTTTTATCTTTCCCTCAATCACGGTTCCTTCCGGATATTTTTCAGCGATCACATCCCAAGGATTGGGTTCGATCTGTTTCATTCCCAGAGAAATCCTTTTTTTGTCGGGATCCACGGATAGGACAACCGCCTCAACAACTTCTCCAACTGAAACAATTTTGGAGGGATGCTTTACCTTTTGGGTCCAGGACATTTCAGAAACATGGATCAATCCTTCCACTCCGTTTTCCAATTCCACAAAAGCCCCGTAATCAGTCAAGTTGACGATCTTTCCCTTGACCTTCTGACCGATAGGGTACCGCTCAGTCACCGTCGTCCAGGGATCGGGATGTAGCTGTTTCAATCCCAAGGAAACCCGATGGCGGTCCCGATCAAAATTGAGGACTTTGACCTCCATTTTATCACCCACCTTACATAATTCGGAAGGGTGACTGGCTCGCCCCCAACTCATATCGGTAACATGCAGCAGGCCATCAATTCCACCCAGGTCGATAAAAATCCCATAATCGGTTATGTTTTTGACAACCCCTTCCAAAACCTGATCATTTTCGAGGGTGTTTAATATTGCATTTCTTTGCTCCTCCCGTTCTTTCTCCAGAAGAACCCGACGGGACAGGACCACATTATTCCTTTTTTTGTTGTATTTTAATATCTTAAAGGGGAAGGTCTCTCCCAGTAAATGATCCATATCCCGAATCGGCTGCAAATCGATTTGAGATCCAGGCAAAAAAGCCGGAATACCGATATCGACCGTCAGACCGCCTTTAACCTTTCCGACAATCCTGCCTTCAATAACTCCGTCATCACGGTATATTCGACTGATTTCATCCCAGACCAAAATCTTGGCTGCCCGTTCCTTGGAAAGCAGGATATCGCCTTCTTCATCATCCCGTTTTTCAATCAGTACGTCCACCGATTCACCGGTCTGAGCCGTTATTTCTCCCGTAGGAGTTAGAAACTCACTAATAGGGATGCGGCCTTCTGATTTATAGCCGATATCAATCATTACAAATTCCTTATCAATACCGACTATCCTTCCTTTAACCACTTCCCCTTCCTGGAAGGTCTTCAGGCTCTCCTCGTATAATTCCTTAAATTCTTCTTCCCCCGACATCCCCGGTGATCTCTCATTCATAACCGGTTTTTCTTGGGTTTGAGTTTCGTGTTCTTGGTTATCCATTTCCTCTGTATTTTTTTCCATTAACCTATTATCCCCCTAGACTTCCTTTTTTCTCTTCAAGAACCGAGGGTTTTTCCGTATTATTTCTTCCCGGCCCTTACCCCGCTTCAGTGATCAAGGCAATACGTAAAAGAATATCAATAATATTCATAAAAATCAAGCTTAAATGAACATCCCCATTCCTTCCGGCTGAACCCCGGGTTGTCAAGGTCGAGGAGGTTGCCCTAGGTTTTCCCAAAGTAAGGCGGTAAAACCCTATGGAGCTCCTTAGACCCGCTTCAATGTTTGATGATATCGGAATTCAGACTGACTTAAACTCATCAACGGAAGGCTTCGCTTTTTCAATAATTCGGGAACGAATGGATCGGACCACCTCTTCGATTGACCAATGAGAAGTATCTATCACCCAGGCATCGGGGGCAGGACGAAGAGGGGACAGGGTCCTTTCCTGGTCCTGCCGGTCTCTGATTTCCATTTCCTGTTTCACTTCTTCAAGAGAAACCTTTTCTCCTCTCTGTATCAATTCCTCATATCGCCTCCTGGCCCGAACCTCCAGGGAAGCATTCAAAAAAAATTTAAATTCAGCCTGAGGGAAAATGACCGTTCCCATATCTCGGCCTTCGGCAATCAAAGCTCCCCGCCTCCCAAGGACCTTTTGTTTTTCAGCCAATACCGAGCGTACTTCAGGTTTCATGGAAACGGTTGAAGCCAATCGGCTTATTTCCGGAGTACGAATTTCCCGGCTGACTTCCATTTCCTGAACCCAGACCTTCTGCCCAGGACCGTTGCCCTCAATGACAAATTCCAGATCCCTTAAAAAGCGAAAAAGGGCTTCACCCGACAGATCTTCCTGTTTTTGTTTGTGTAATACCCAGGCGACTACCCGATACATAGCCCCGGTATCCAGACAATCCAATCCCAACTGCCCGGCTAATAGCCGGGCGACAGTGCTTTTACCTGATCCGGCAGGGCCGTCAATGGTGATGATGAAGTTCTGATTGGTCATTAATAACGATCTCTAGTAATCCAAATCTTCATGGCCCATCGTTGGGGGTTTGACTTCGAGATTGCTTCTCGATAAGACCGAAAGCCGCCACAAAAGAGCTTACCCATGCGCTTTTCTTTTTCGGACGGACAACGGTCATAAGCCGCTTCCCCTCGATTCGTCCCTTCCGATGGTCCTTAAATGAAAGCGTCTTTTATCTCTTGAGGACCTGTTTCAAAGCACGCAAAAACCGCCGGTTTTCTTCTGGAAGCCCAATATTGACTCGGATATACTCCTCCAAACCGTAACTTTTCATGGAACGAATAATAATCCCTTTTTTCAGCATGGCTTCATAGACCACTTGCGCCTTTTGGGGAACCTTGATCAGAATATAATTGGTATGGGAAGGTACAAAGAAAAGTCCCATCCCGGTCAATCCCAATTCAAGGGCCTTCTTCCCGGCACGTACCAGAGAGAGGGTCTTTTCATAGAAAGGTTGATCTTTTAAAGCCCCCAGAGCTCCGGCCTGGGCCAGGGAGTTGACATTAAAGGGTTGCCGAACCCGATTGATATAATCGGCCAGTTCTGGAGGGGCCAGTCCATATCCGATTCGTAGCCCGGCCAAGCCATAGGCCTTGGAAAAAGTTCTAAACACTATAAGGTTTTTTCCTGAATTAAGGTAATCCAATCCATTCGGGCAATCCGGATCTTCCACAAAATCAATATAGGCTTCATCCAAAAGGATTAAAATCCGGCTAGGTACGTTGTTTAAAAATCTGGCCCATTCATTTTTTTTAATGATGGTTCCGGTGGGGTTATTAGGATTATTGATAATAATGATCTGGGTTCGCGGACTAATCCGGCCACGAATCGCCTCCAGATCAATCGTAAATCGTTTGAGCGGCACCAGGATGTTTTTCCCCCCCATGGCCTGAACCGCCTTTTCATAGACCAGAAAGGAAGGGATGGGGGATATGACTTCATAGCCTGGTTTTAAAAAAGTCTTCAAGGCCAGTTCGATAATCTCATTAGATCCATTCCCCAATAAGATTTGTTCCGGGGACACCCCGAGAATCCGACCGAGAGATTGTTTTAAATAGTAACCGCTTCCATCAGGATAGCGATGAAGCTGGGGCAATACCTGTCGAATGGCTCTTAGGGCCAGGGGGGAAGGGCCTAAAGGATTCTCGTTGGAAGCCAGTTTGACAACATTTTTAATCCCGTATTCCCGAGTTAATTCTTCAATCGGTTTCCCTGGCGGATAGGGGATCAGAGCGAGGATTGATTTTTTTATTTTCATTTTTTCTCTTTTTTTTAACCAGTTCTTACCGCACTCCCCATTAAAAATCAATAGCTTTTCTGAAAAAAAGGAATCATTTTTTGGCAAAGAAACTATTAAAAGTTCTTGCCTTTTCTAGAAAAACAGGTAAAATTAACGCTTAAATTTATTAGATTTACTACTTACTAATAAAGAAAGGGATTACGAAGATGAACAAGTCCCAGTTGATTGAAGCCTTAGCCAAAGATCAGGACCTGACCATCAAGAACGCCGAATTGGTGGTGACCCATTTTTTTGAAAGTATTGAAGAGGCCCTGGCCAAGGGGACAAGGGTAGAAATCCGCGGCTTCGGTAGTTTCAAGGTTAAAAATTATCACGGCTATAAGGGTAGAAACCCTAAAACCGGGTCCATCATCAATGTTTCTAAAAAAAGACTTCCTTTTTTCAAAGTGGGAAAGGAATTAAAAGAACGCGTAGACGTATAAGCCTTTCTTGGCCGTGCTAAGCGGGGAGCTGGCGGTGCCCTGTACCCGAAATCCGCCCATGCGGGGCTGAATTTCCTTTTGAGGGTTGTAGCGGGAGTAAAGGTCCCTTTTTCTAAGGTCGGGATTGGACGGTACGCAACAAACGGTTATGAACCCCGTCAGGTCCGGAAGGAAGCAGCGGTAAATAATGCGGTTTGTGTCGTATCTATCTCTAATGTTCGTCCTTAGATAAAGTCCTTTGGTGTCGTTGATTCGAGAAAGGATGCACGGCCAAGATTGTTTTCACCCCGAAGATCAGTTTCATATCTTGTTCTCCCCTTCTTTCAAATACCCGCCTAACCATTTGTCTTAAATAAAAAATCTCACAAAAAATCTTGACAAACCTTTTTTACTTCCTGATAATGAATTTTACCCTTAATTCCAAAGGGTTTTTCCACCAATAGGCATTATTTTCGATCTGAAAGGATTATGGTAGGGAATAAGGCCTTGAAACAATTAAATTCCCACCGGATAAGGAGAGTAAGACAACTGTCGGCCAGAAACCTCCCGCTCGGTCCGCTCGGCTTCGCCGAGCTCCTCAAGAGGCCC
>CAZSTT010000120.1:9365-11185 GCA_964609705.1 uncultured Thermodesulfobacteriota bacterium | reverse complement strand
ACCGGACCGATAACCCCCAACACGGCCGAGGCGGCGGTGATGGCCGGACCGGCCAGATAGACCTCACTGGCGGGGTGCCCCATCCGGCCGACAAAATTACGATTGGTCGTGGCAATGGCCCGTTCTCCCTGGGCCAAAATCCCCATATACCCGCCCAGACAGGGACCGCAGGTCGGGGTGCTGATCACGCCGCCGGCCTCCAGGAAGATATCAAATAATCCCTCGGCCATGGCCTGACGATAAATCCAGGGGGTAGCCGGGATAATGATCAGCCGGACGCCCTTGGCAATTTTTTGCCCCTTAAGCACCTTGGCGGCAATACGCAAGTCTTCCAACCGGCCATTGGTGCAGGATCCGATCACCGCCTGATCAATGGGGACCCTTCCCACCTTGGATATGGGCCGGGCATTTTCCGGGAGATGGGGGAAAGCCACCTGGGGTTCTATTTCCCCCAGATTATAGTGCCGGATTTCCCGGTAGACCGCCCCGGGATCGGAGTGGTAGACCTTCCCTTTCTTCTTGGAACGTTCCCGGACATAGGCCAGGGTTTTTTCGTCAGCCTCGAAGATACCGTTCTTGGCCCCTGCTTCAATAGCCATATTGGCCATGGTGAAGCGATCGGCCATCGATAATCCCGCCAAAGCCGGACCGGTGAATTCCAGGGCCTGGTATCTCGCCCCATCCACCCCGAGATCGCCGATGGTATAAAGAATCAGATCCTTGCCTGAGACCCAGGGCCTGAGTTTTCCCTGATAGACCAGTTTTATGGTTTCTGGGACTTTCAACCAGGTCCGGCCGGTCACCATGGCCGCACCCAGGTCCGTACTCCCCACACCGCTGGCAAAGGCTCCCAGGGCTCCATAGGTACAGGTATGGCTGTCCGCGCCGATCACCAGATCGCCGGGCAGAACCAGTCCTTTTTCAGGGAGGAGGGCGTGCTCAATGCCCATTTCACCCAACTCAAAATAATAGGGCAGTTTTTGCTCCTGGGCAAAAAGGCGCATTTTCCGACATTGCTCGGCAGCGGCGATATCTTTGTTGGGTACAAAATGATCGGGAACGAGCACCACCTTTTTGGGGTCAAAGACTTTTCTGGCCCCGGCTTCATAAAAAACGTCTATGGCAATCGGTGCCGTGATGTCGTTGGCCAGGGCCAGGTCCACTCTGGCCTCAACCAGTTGCCCGGGATGAACGGTCTTCACCCCGGCATGGGCCGCAATGATTTTTTCTGTAATGGTTTGAGACATAATCTCCTCGATAAAAGGACGTATGCCGTTCGGAGTTCGTCGTTCGGCGTAACTAAGGAAGTCGACGAACGCTTAACGCCTAACGCTTAACGTTCTTTATGATAGTTTTTTTATCGGATTCTTCTTTAGATATTCCAACCGGTTCAGGGCATTCAAATAGGCCTTGGCGCTGGCGGTGATGATATCGGAATCCGATCCTTTGCCCAGGACGATTTTTCCATCCCGCTCCACCCGGACATTGACCTGGCCCTGAGCATCCATCCCGCCGGTGATGGCATTAACCGAAAAACTTATGAGTTTGCAGGCCTTGGTGCAGGTTTGAATGATTTTATTGATGGTGTTGAAAGTGGCGTCAATAGGGCCGACCCCGAATCCGGCCTTCTGGATGATTTCCCCGTTAACCTCGATCTTGACCGTGGCCGTAGGGACCGCCATATTGCCGCTGATGACGCTCAGATAAATTAATTTATAGGTATCGGGGATCATCAAAATTTCGTCGGCAATCAAGGCTTCAATATCTTCATTGACCACATCTTTTTTCTTGTCGGCCAGTTCCTTGAACCGATCAAAGAC
>CAZSTT010000120.1:2446-9265 GCA_964609705.1 uncultured Thermodesulfobacteriota bacterium | reverse complement strand
GGCATTAAATCCCTTCGGGTGTGAAGGGCCATGACCAGCTCTTCCAACGAGGTATTGCCGGCCCTTTCCCCAATGCCATTGATGGTCACTTCCACCTGGCGAGCCCCCTGCTGAACGGCCGCCAAAGAATTAGCCACGGCCAACCCCAGATCATTATGAACGTGGACACTCCAAACTACCCGGTCATCGGCCGATACCTTTTCCCGAACTTTCCGTATCAATTCCCCGAATTCCTGCGGCAAGGCATAGCCCACGGTATCGGGAATATTGATGGTCGTAGCCCCGGCCTTGATAGCCGTTTGAGCAGCCCGGGCCAGATAATCAGGATCGGTACGGGATCCGTCTTCGGCGGAAAACTCAATATTCGTAGTATAGCGGCGGGCGTGAGAAACAGCCCGTTGAATGATTTCCAGAACCTCCCGCCGGGTTTTGCGTAATTTATACTTTAAGTGCAGGTCCGAAGTAGCGATAACAATATGAATCCGCGGGCTGGCCGCCTCTTTGATGGCCTCCCAGGCCCGGTCGATATCCACTTTTTCCGCCCTGGCCAGGGCGGCAACCGTCAATCCCCGGACCTCTTTGGAGATCAGGGAAACAGCCTCAAAATCACCTTGAGAGGTAATCGGAAAGCCGGCCTCGATGACATCAACCTTCAATTTCTCCAATTGCCGGGCCAGTCGCAATTTTTCAGCTTTATTCATACTGGCCCCGGGGGATTGTTCTCCATCCCTTAATGTCGTGTCAAAAATAATGATCCGCTCAGCCATGATCGTTCATCCTCGTTTCTTGTTGCTCGTTGCTGGTTTCTGGTTGCCCGTTGAGTCGTTTTTGTCATTCCGGTCGGTCGGTTTCACCGACCTCTATTAAGAGACCTCCCGAGGAGGTCGAGCGAAAGTCGGAATCCGGGAAATTCATCCTGTTACAAAAAATCTGGACCCCGGTGCCTGTCCCGGACCCCGGATCAAGTCCGGGGCAAGCTCTGATTCGGGATTCACCGGGTGACGACCTTTTGATAGACTATCAACCCCTAACCAGCAACCAGCAACGAGCAACTTTCTTTAAACCGTTCTTTCCACCGCTTCAGGCACCGGCTTCTTTTTTAACCGGTACAAAGCCAGAACCGGGCCTGACAACACATACCCCAGGATCCCCACGGACAACATAACAAAAGGTTCCAGGGCCACCAAGACGAATATCAGGACCACCGCCACCAGGAAGTTGAACGATCGTCTTTCCGCCAGTTTCATCCCTTTGAAACTGGGATAGGGAATATTGCTGACCATGAGGAAAGAAAGGACATAAATCAAAATCAACACTGCCAGGTAACCCGTCGATCCGGTCCCGCCGATCTGGTAGATGAATAATATGGTGGTGGCCACAATGCTGGCCGATGCCGGAATGGGCAGACCGACAAAATATTTGTTGCTGATAATCCCGGTTTGAACATTAAAACGGGCCAATCGCAGGGCCCCGCAAACCACATAGAGAAAGGCGGCCATCCATCCGAAACGGTTGAATGGTTTTAAGGCCCATAAAAAAACCATAATTCCCGGAGCCAGCCCGAAGGCGATCAGATCGGACAGAGAATCATATTGGACCCCGAAGGCGCTGGTCGTCTGGGTCAGACGGGCAATACGGCCATCCAGCCCGTCCAGGACGGCGGCAATCAGAATTGAAAGAGCGGCTTGATAAAAATTACCGGAAATAGAGGCAATAATGGCATAAAACCCGCAAAAGAGACCGGCCGTAGTCACCAGGTTCGGTAACACATAAATACCTCTTCTCCGATCCTCCCGATTTTTATTCCTCCTATTTTTGATCCTCATGGCAATTCTCCTATGATGGTTAAACCGGCTTTAACCTTGTCTCCCCGTTGAATTCGAATCCGGGTCGAAGCCGGCAAATAAACATCTACCCGCGAACCAAAACGAATCAATCCGAATCGTTCCCCTCGTTTCAAAATAGACCCCGGTTTTACCCAGCAGACAATCCTGCGGGCAATCAGACCGGCTATTTGGACAAAACTGATTTCCAGTCCTTCCGGGGTGCGCAGGAGCAGGGCGTTTTGTTCATTCTGGGACGAAGCGCGATCTTGATTGGCCGAGTAAAATTTCCCGGGCCGGTAAACAATTTCTTCTATTCTTCCGCTCCTGGGAGTTCTGTTAACATGACAGTTAAAAACCGACATAAAAACGCTGATCTTAATCGCCTGTCCGGTGGAAAAAGGGGTCGTCTCCTTTTCCTCAATCAGCAGGACCCGGCCATCCGCCGGAGATAATACGGCTTTTTCATCCAGAGGAGACCGCCGTTCGGGATCCCGAAAAAAAGAGATGACAAAAAGGGTTACCAGGCTGAATAGGACCCAACCCACCGGGAAGTCCAACCAGAAGAAAAGAACCACCCCGAACAGCCCCATGGCAATAAAAGGATAACCCTGCTTAGCGATCGGTATCCGCATCATAAAAAACAGGTATAAGGTACAAGGTCAAAGGTGTAAGGTTTTCCCTGAACCTTACACCTTAATCCTCGAACCTCTAACCTTTGCATCATTTTCATTACCGAATCTCAGGGGGAATCTTTTTTTCTGTTTTCCCCGGCGGTTCTTTTTTACTCCTGGCCATGGCAATGGCCCCGGTCCTGGCTATCTCCTTGATTCCGAGATGATTGAGCAGATCCAGGATGGCGGTGATCTTACTGTCGTTCCCGGTGACCTCAATGGTATAAAACTGTGGACTCACATCCACCACCTTGCAGCGGAAGATATCGACAATCCGCAAAATTTCAGCCCGCGTCTGGGCCTCGGCCCGAACTTTGATCAAGGCCATTTCCCTTTCAACGAATTCCGTATTGGTGAAATCCATGACCTTGATTATATTGACCAGCTTGTTCAGCTGCTTGGTAATCTGCTCGATGATTTGATCATTTCCGCGGGTCACCAGGGTCATCCGGGAAACCAGGGGATCCATGGTTTCGGCCACACAAAGGCTTTCAATGTTAAACCCACGGCCGCTGAATAAACCCGTCACTCGGGACAGAACCCCCGGTTCGTTGTCCACCAGGGCGGAAATAGTATGCTTTTGATCGTGATTTTCCATAATTAAAAACCAAGCGTTCGAGGGTTCAAGGTTTCAAGGGTCCAAGGGTCCAAGGGTTTTCAATTCCAAGCCGTTCACTTGAAACCTCGACCCCTGGACCCCTTGAATCCTGGTTTTATATCAACAGCATCTCCGTCATGCCCTTGCCGGCCGGAACCATGGGGGCCACACATTCTTCGGGACAGACAACAAAGTCCATGATCACCGGGCCTTTGATCGCCAGGGCTTTTTCAATGACCGGAACCACCTCTTCGGGCCGGGTAGCGCGAAGCCCCGCAGCCCCATAGGCTTCGGCCAGCTTTACAAAATCAGGATTTCCTTTAAGAAAGGTCTGGGAATACCGTTTTTCATAAAAAAGTTCCTGAAATTGACGGACCATGCCCAGATAACCGTTATTTAAAATGGCTATCTTGACCGGTATCTGATTGGCTACAGCCGTAGCCATTTCCTGTATGTTCATCTGAATGCTTCCGTCTCCGGCAATATCAATGACGATACGGTCGGGACAGGCCACCTGGGCCCCGATAGCGGCCGGAAACCCATAGCCCATGACCCCCAGCCCTCCGGAAGTGATGAACGAATTGGGCTGATCAAAATGGTAAAATTGGGCGGCCCACATTTGGTTTTGCCCTACTTCGGTGGCAATGATGGCCTTTCCCCTGGTGACCTCATAAATCATCTCGACCACATACTGGGGTTTGATCTCATCTTGGCTCTGTTCGTAGCTGAGAGGATGGGTCTCTTTCCATTCTTTGATCTGATCCATCCAGGGCTGACGGACTTTACGCCATTCCGATTTCCCTTGTTTGGGCAGCGTCTGGTTTAACTTTCCCAAGGCATCCCGGCAATCGCCGACAATCGGAATATCCACCGAGACATTCTTTCGGATCGAAGTAGGATCAATGTCAATATGAATGATCTTGGCCTCGGGTGCAAAAAGTTCCACCTTCCCGGTTACCCGGTCGTCAAATCGGGCTCCCACGGCAATCAACAAATCGCATTGAGCCACCGCCATGTTGGCCCAGTAGGTACCATGCATACCCAGCATCCCCAGCCATAAGGGGTGCCGGCCGGGAAAACCGCCGAGTCCCATCAGGGTCGTGGTCACCGGGATGGTTAGATTCTCGGCCAGGGTCTTGAGCTCCTGGGAAGAACGGGAGGATACCACCCCGCCCCCGGCGTAAATAACCGGCCGCTTGGACTTCAATATCTGAGAGGCCGCTTTTTTGATCTGGCCCTCATGAGCGCTGTAGGTGGGCCGGTAACTGCGCATCTCCACCTTTTTGGGATACCTGAATTCCGTTTTATTCTGAAGCACATCTTTGGGCAAATCGACCAGGACCGGACCGGGTCGACCGGAACGGGCCAGGAAAAAGGCCTCTTTAACAATCCCGGCCAGGTATTCGACCTTTTTAACCAGGTAATTATGTTTGGTACAAGGCCGGGTAATGCCGACAATGTCCACTTCCTGAAAGGCATCGTTGCCTATCAAAGGAGTCGGGACCTGGCCGGTGAAGACTACTACCGGAATGGAATCCATAAAGGCGGCCGCGATTCCGGTAACCGTGTTGGTAGCCCCGGGACCGGAAGTGACCAGGCAGACCCCCACCTTCCCGGAGCTTCGGGCGTACCCGTCGGCCATATGGACGGCCCCCTGCTCATGACGCACCAGATAATGGCGGATTGGGCTTTTTTCCAGGCAGTCATAAATATCGGTAATCACCCCTCCGGGGTAGCCAAAAATAGTGGTCACCTCTTCCTGGATCAAACTTTCAATGACAATTTCAGCTCCACTTAGTCGCAAGGGGTTACCTCTTGTCCCGGTAGTCTTTTAAAATTTGTTCAATCCGGTCCCGTCCGGCCAGTTTCAGCTTTTGAACCCGTTTCTTTTCCCGATTTTCTTCATCGGAAAGATAAAGCCTTTTTTTCAATTCATCCAACTGGGATTCAAATTCCTTGTGTTCAGTAACCAATTGGCGAAGTTCCTCGTTTTCAGAAATGAGTCGTTCGATTAATTCTTCGTCTCTCTTTTCCATAATCAACTCCATAAACTATAATTTATTAATCTTAAAATATCCCAGACGGTTTGTCAAACACAAAGATAGATGTAACTGGTTAATTAATATCCAAAATAGATTGAAAATTCTCCTGGAATCCGTTATCTTCAGCGGATGAAATCGGTCACGGTTATCATTATCCTCTTTTTTATCGAATTAATCCATCCTTTCCTCGGCTGGTCGGATCCTTTGGCCGGTCCCCTGGAAATAAAAAACCAATTCCCTCTATTTCTGCCTCTTAATAGGCCGGTATTGGAATCAGCCGCTGTTCAGGACTCCTTCTCGGTTCAATGCTCCTATTCCAGCATTTTTTTCGTGAGAGACAACCCCCGCTGGTCGGTTTATCTGGATATGGAGTGGGCCGAGCTCAACCTGAAATACCAGAAAACCCTGTTCAGCTTTCTGGAAATAACCCTGGAACTGCCCCTTCTTTCCTTTAATAGCGGTTTTATGGATAACGGGTTGGATTGGTATCATACGACCTTCGGCTTCCAGGACTACGGCCGCAGGACCCGCCCGGCCAATCAATTCTTATACCAGGTCAAAAAGGATGACCGCCCGGTCATTGCCGGAGAAAGTGGGAAATGGGGATTCGGAGATCTGAAAATTTCTGCCAAAAAAGTGCTGCTGAAGTTGGACGACCAACCTTTCTTAAGTGTTAAAGCGGCCGCCGAACTGCCTACCGGTGATCCGGATACAGGCTTTGGGAACGGGAGCCTCGATCTGGGTCTCCTGGTCCAGGTGGAAAAAAAATTAACCCGGTATCTTCAAGTCACTGGAAATTTAGGGGGGGTCTTCCCCGGTAATTTAAAGGCTCAGACGACGATCGAACTCAGGAACTATTGGTTCGGGGGGATCGGCCTGGAAGCGAAACCGTGGAAAAGGATTTCGCTCATAGGTCAAATCTCGGCCCAAACCTCCCCCTTCCCGGAAACCGGGTTTGATTTTATTGATAATCCGGCCCTGGTCATGACCCTCGGCGGAAGATATTATCTGGATCGGAATCATTTCGAACTTTCCCTGACCGAAGATCTGAACACTTCAGGAGCGCCTGATTTTACCGTCAATTTTTCTTTTAGGCGGACTTTTTGAAAGGAGAAACCATCATGGAATTTAATGTCGGTCAAACCGTTTTCTTTTTAGAAGAAGGCGACCTCACCCTTCAGGAAACCGAAGCCATTGTCAATGCCGCCAATTCCCGTTTGGCCGGTGGCGGCGGAGTGGATGGGGCGATCCACCGGGCCGGGGGACCGGTTATCATGGAGGAATCCCGAAAGATCGGCGGCTGTCCCACCGGGCAGGCGGTGATCACCAGCGGCGGCAACCTCAAGGCCCAATATGTCATCCACACCGTGGGTCCCATTTATCAGGGAGGAAACCAAGGGGAGGCTCGACTGCTGGCCAGCGCTTATCATGAAAGTCTGAAGCTGGCCCATAAAAAAGGCATCCGCTCCCTGGCCTTTCCCTCCCTCAGCACCGGGGCTTACGGCTATCCCGTAGAAGAAGCCGCCCGGATCGCCGTAAAAACCGTGGCCGACTATCTTCGTCAGCATCCCGTATTCGACAGGGTCGGATTTGTCCTCTTTGGAAACCAGGCCTTTCAAACCTATGCTCAGGCTGCCGGCAAGGAACTGCCATCGGGGTAAAGAGGGATTTAAAGAAAATAC
>CAZSTT010000120.1:0-2346 GCA_964609705.1 uncultured Thermodesulfobacteriota bacterium | reverse complement strand
TCCACCCGGAAAAACTGGCCAACCAATAACCTCCTTTTCTTCTGAGAAGAAAAAAAAGCGCGAAAGCGACAGTTAAAGCCATGGAGAGGTAAAAAAGGGCCTCCATGGGAAAAATCAGAAAGGCGCTGTCCTCAGAAGTCAAACTCTTCTCTCCGACGATGAAAAGACTTCCACAGCAGGAGGTGATGATATTCGGGAGGTAAAAGAGGACCACCCTGGGAAAGATCGGAAAGGCGCTGACCTCAGAGGTCAAACTCTTTTCTCCGGTGCTGAAAAGGCTCCCGCAGCAGGAAGTGATGATATGCGGATCGAGGCGGAGAAAATAGTTGGCCTGAAGGACCGTTTCCGCAATAATCAGGGGGGTCAGGATCAGCAGGAATACGTATTTTTTTTTGATCAGGGGGTAATCGTATCCTCGGTTATCGGCATAATTGATAATAAGCCAGAGACCGGCGAGTAAAAAATTGAATACTTTCAGGATCAGGACGGGGTAACCATAACTGTTGACGTAAAGGGCGCCTGCCGCGCACATGGCCCCGACAAAGAAGGTATGCAATTGGTCGACCGTGAAAATAAAGAAAAAAAGGGAAATGATCTCCAGACTGAAAAGGTAGGAAAGCAGGGTGGAGATGAGATAGGTTTTTCTCTCCAGGATCAGCTGTCCTTCACTTCCGCTCCGGATATCCCACCGGCGCAGGATCTGCAAACCGTAAAAAGCGGAATAAAGAACCATAAAACAGATCAGAATCGAGGCCACATAGAGGGCCAGAATGGAAGGATGAAAGATCATCCGACCGGCGGCCCTTCCACCCTGCCGTCCCGGACCTTAATCACCCGATCAATAACAGGGGATTCATAAACCAGGGGGTCATGACTGGCGATTAAAACGGTCTTTCGATCTTCCTTAAATCCGGCAATAACTTCCATGAACTCCCGGGAAAGTTTGGTATCGAGATGGGCTGTAGGTTCATCGGCAATGATGATGGAAGGATCATTAATCAGGGCTCTGGCAATAGTGACTCTCTGGGCCTCTCCGCCCGAAAGCCACTCAACCTTGGAAGTGGCCTTGGCCGAGAGGTTTAACAGATCGAAGAGATGGAGCGCCCTCTTTTTCAAGGACGGGTACTTTTCTCCCGAAGGATAAGCCGGCAGCATGGCATTCTCCAGAGCCGTCACCCCCTTAATCAGATTGAACTGTTGAAAGATAAATCCGAAGGTCTTTTGCCTGATCTCAGTCAGAAACCGCTCGGGGAGACTGGTGATCTCCCGCCCTGAAAGCGTTATCCTTCCGGAGGTGGGCCTGGCCATGCAGCCGATCAAACCCAATAAGGTCGTCTTTCCCGACCCGCTCGGCCCCCGGAAGACGGTTACTTGGTTAAAATCGATGGAAAGCGTTACTCCCTGAACAGCCGTAAATTCATTGGATTTACCGCCATTGAAGGTTTTGCTCACATTTAAAAGCTCGATCATATCTTCTCGTTACCTCATAACAGAATCCGGATCAACCGTTGCCGCTCTCCAGGAGGGGATTATGGTGGCTATCGTATAGGGCACTACGGTAAGGAAGAAAAGGGTGGCCAACTGAGAGGCGTCAATAAACGGGGTAATCCTGAATTGGGGGTAAAGAACCGCCCAACCTTTGAGAACCGGTTCAAAAAGGGCGGCCGAGGCCAGGAAAACATGGAGGTAAGCCAACAGGGTTCCGAGGAGAAAGGAGGAAAGAGAAATCAACATTCCTTCCCAGAACTTCATCAGAATTACATCGGAGGTCTCCCAGCCAATGGCCTTGAGAATACCGATCTCTTTCCTCTCCTCCAGACTGAGTCCCGAGGCCTTATCCCAGACAAAGATAATGAAGGCCAGCAAAGCGCCCATAAGAATTACAATCAGGATCCCTCCGCGCCAATTGAAGATGGCGTCATAGGTCCTCAGGATCTCATCCCTCAGGATGACTCTGGTGTCCGGGAGCTGTTCGGCCACTTTTTGGGCAATGGTGGAAAGCTCCTTGGGATTCCGGACTTGAAGGGTTAGGTCGGTGGCCAGGGTCTTCGATCCCCCGAAGAGCTTCCTGAAATCCTCTTCCGAAACCAGGATCAGATCGGCCGAGACCAGTTCGGATTCCGGAGAAAAGAGGCTTTTAACTGTCAGGTTTAAGACCGTTCCCTCATGAGATTTGAATTCCAAGACATCGCCCGCAAAGGCCACCCTGGCCCGGGAGACACCCTGGCCGATGACAATTTTGCCGGCCCCGAGATCGGAATTTTCCGGGACCATCAAGGTATAGTTGGCCCCGACAATCGGGTCGTAGTAGTATCCCCAGAGCCTGCTTTTGACCGATTGAACGCC
>CAZSTT010000119.1:0-11197 GCA_964609705.1 uncultured Thermodesulfobacteriota bacterium | reverse complement strand
GGGCTTTTCGTCGTGGTTCTCCTCTTGTTGCCCAATGGATTGTACCGCCGTTAACAAGAAGGAATAGGTATACTATATGCGATCGAAATCTGTTGGTACCCTTCTTTTCGGACTGTTAGTTCTTTTGCTTCCTTTTCTGCTCCCCTCCGATTACTGGATTTACATGTTCACCATGGTCGGGATTTATATGATCCTGGTCAGCAGTCTCGATCTGGTCTATGGATACACGGGCCTGGTTTCCCTGGCCCATGCCGCTTTTTTCGGCATCGGCGCTTACAGTTCCGCCATCCTGCAGGTCAAGTTGGGTGTCCCTCTGATACCGGCCCTCATCGCGGGCACGCTGATAACGGCGTGCCTTGCCGCCGTTATCGGCTGGCCGATGCTGCGCATCCGGGGGCCTTATTTCGTCCTGGGAACGCTTGCCATTGGGATAGCCGTCTCGATCATCATTCATAACTGGGACAGACTGACCGGAGGGGTCAGCCTGTCAGGCATTCCCATGCTCCCTGTAGTGACCGTGATGGGGATGACGATCGATTTCACCTCGAAGAAGGCTTTCTACTATGTGATCCTCGTCGTCCTCGTCCTGACCCAGATCCTGATTCGCCGTCTTGTCAATTCCCGCACCGGCCGGGCCTTCGCCTCGATAAGGGAAAATGAAGACCTGGCGGAAGCGCTCGGCATAAACGTTTCTCGCTACAAGCTTAGGTCGTTTGTCACGGCAAGCACCATCGCAGCCTTCACCGGTGGGCTTTACGCCAACTACATGGGGGCCATCGAACCGGAAATCGCCGGGGCGCATATGTCATTCAATCTCCTGGTCATGATCGTCGTCGGTGGTACGAGAACGATCGCGGGAACGATTATCGGGCCCCTTCTACTCTGGTTTGTTCCGGAGTTTCTCGAGGCGGCCCAAACCTATCGCCCCCTCTTCTTCGGTCTCATCCTAATTGTCGTCATCATTTTAATGCCCACAGGAATTGCAGGCAAGTTGAGAGAACTTCACCCGAGGATGGCCAAATGGATTCCATGATTTCATCGCCCCCGGTCCCTCTATTGAGGGCGGAAAAATTATTCGTCAAATTCGGAGCCCTTAAGGCCGTCGACGAAATCGATTTCTCCATTTATCATGGAGAGATTTTCGGCCTCATCGGACCCAATGGCGCGGGGAAAACGACCGTTTTCAACGCTATCACCAATACGGTCCCCTGGAGTGGGGGAGATGTTCATTTCGACGGCAAGAATCTTCGCGGTCTGAAACCCTATCTGATCGCCTTGCAGGGGGTTGTCAGAATCTTTCAGGCGGCCACCATTTTCCCGAAAGTGCCCGTGCTGGTCCATATCATGAACGGCCTGAATTGCCGGACAAGATCGACGATGTGGGGCGCCTCTCTGCGTACCCCCTTTTTCCGTAGTGAAGAAGTCGCCTCCCGGAAGCGGGCGCAGGAATTAATCGAATTTGCCGACCTGAAGGGCCTCGAAGAAAACTTGGCGGAGAGTCTGAGCTGGGCGCAGCAGAAGAGGCTCATGCTGGCGACCGCCCTGGCCGCCGAACCGCGGCTGATTCTACTGGACGAACCGTTTGCAGGTATGAACACCGACGAAATCACCGAGATGATCGGACTGATTCGCAGTATTCGGGAAAACGGCATGACCGTTTTCGTCATCGATCACAATATGAAGGTCATGCAGCAGATCTGCGATCGCATGATGGTCTTGAACTTCGGGCAGAAACTCATGGAGGGGGAACCGGAGGCGATCGCCCGGGATCCTCGCGTGATCGAAGCCTATCTGGGGTATGATGAAGATGATTCAGCTGAATAAAGTAGATGTTTTTTACGGGAAATCACAGGCCCTGCATGAAATCTCGCTCTCCGTGCATCCCGGAGAGATCGTAGCCCTCATCGGCGCCAACGGTGCGGGGAAGACGACCGTCCTGAAGGCGATTTCCGGCTTGATTCCCTGGGGTGGAGGCGACATTACCTTTAACCATCAATCCCTTCGCGGCTTGAAGGCGGCACAGATCGCCATGAAGGGCATCTCCCATGTACCGGAGCGCGGGGGAATCTTCGGAAAGATGACCGTCCTGGAGAACCTGGAGCTTGGCGCCGCAGCCACCCGCACCACAGAGGATAAAGAAAGCAGGTTTAAGAAGGTCTTCAACCTTTTCCCCATATTGAAGGAGCGAAAAACCCAGCTGGGCAGCCTGCTGAGCGGCGGGGAACGTCAGATGCTGGCCATCGGACGCGCGATGATGAGCAGTCCGCAATTGTACCTGCTGGATGAGCCAACCCTGGGCCTGAGTCCCGTCATGGTGAGTCAGATAGCAAGAATTATTAAGGAAATAAGTCATCAGGGCGGAACCATTCTCCTGGTGGAGCAGAATGCGCGCATGGCCCTGAAGATCTCCAAGCGGAGTTACGTTTTGGAGATCGGCCATATTTTCCGCGAGGGGCCCAGCCGTGAGTTATTGGAGGATGAAGAAGTAAAGAAGAGTTATTTGGGTTCCTGACATCGGAAAAAATAAGATAGTTCTCATCCGGAAATTCGGATTTTCGGATGAAAACTAAGTAGATCAAAAAAATCCCCTCTTTGAGACCAAAAAATTCCTGGAGATGTTTTCCGTTTTAATTGACAAAAATAAAAAACTTGACAAGTAAATTGGAATAGAATATTTGTTGTATCCGGTCGACAGTCTACAATAATCAAGAGAAAAAGCCATGACCACCCCCAAAATCAGACGAAGAGAATTCAGTCCCCAATATTCTATTCCTTTAGTGGAACAGATCACTGAATTTTTGACCCAGGCCATTATGGACGGCCAGTTTGAAAGTGGAGAACGGTTGGTCGAAAATGAGCTGCAGCGACGGTTTGGGGTCAGTCGATCCCCCATTCGGGAGTCCTTTCGAGTCTTAGAAAAAAAGGGCTTGGTTAATAATGTTCCCAGGAAGGGAACGTATGTTCGTAAAATCACCCAAAAGGATATTGAGGAAAACTTCCCGGTCCGCGCTAATCTGGAAAGTCTGGCGGCCCGGTTGTCCCTGTCCCATCTTCAGCCTCAGGATCTCGAAAAAATGGAATCCGCATTTTCCAGGATGACTGAGGCGGCCAAAAATAATGACTTTAAGTCCTATCTTAAATATCACACCCAATATCACGAAATTTTTATCCACGCCAGCGGGAATGATACCCTGATCGAAATTTTAGACAATCTGCGCAATCAAGCCATTTGGTTTCGTTATTCCTATCTTTATGTTCAGGAAGCCTACGAATATGCGATCAAGGTTCATAGAAAGATCCTGGATTATTTTATCAAAAAAGACGCTGATCATCTGGAAAGCTTAGTTAAAGATCATATATTGATTGCTTTAGACCGATTTATTCAGTTTCTGGCCTCCCAAAAATAATGGTGGATTTTCTTTAAAGGGAAAAGGGAATCCGTTGGAAAAATACCAGCGTACTCTTTTTCAAAACAGAAGGAGAAAAGGCATGACCGAAGTTGGAATTGCCTTAGGTGCCGGTTCTGCCTATATATCGCTTCAACCGAAACCTGGTCGCCGCAGGTTGGGGCCTGCTCCCCTTGGAGGGGAACGAACCTTGGCCGGTAATGCTGTGAATTCTCCAATGCCATTTTAGCCATATCTGCCGACTGTCGACAATACTACCCCCTTTCGGGTCCTGATCTGCGTTTCTTATTTTTCACGCGTCAGGGGGTGGGCCGTTCATGGGAGGCAAGGTTTAAATTCATTGGAAAATGAAAAAGGATACATACAAAGAAAGTTCAGAGTTAGGAGTAAGGAGATTTAAGATATAGCACCGCCCCGCGTTTCGCGAGGCGGTGACCACTAATGACAGGCGAGGGCGCCTGTTCCACATAATCTTGAACCAATCAGGAGGGAAAACGCCTATGGATTTTGAAATAAGCGAAGAAAACCGCATGTTCCGCGAGGCCATCCGGGAATTTGCCGAACGGGAAATCGTACCGTTGGTGGATGAAGCCGAGGCCACTCATACTTTTCCAAAGCAGTTATTCAAAAAAATGGGGGAACAGGCCTTTTTGTGCCCCCGCTATCCACTGGAGATGGGCGGCGGCGGCGGAGATAAAATAACCGAATGTATCATGGTCGAAGAACTCTGCCGGGTCAATGTCGGGATCGCCGGCAGCCTGATGGTCCAGAGCGGCTTGGCCACGGACCCTGTTTACCGGCATGGTACGGAGGAACAAAAAGAACGGTTTCTCTTACCAGCGATTAGAGGAGAGATTATCGGGGCCTTTGGACTGACCGAACCGGACGTGGGTTCCGATTCTGCGTCCATCAAGACTAAGGCGGTCCGGGACGGTGGGGACTACATTATAAACGGAACCAAAATGTTCATAACCAACGGACCCATCTGTGATTATGTTGTCGTGGCCGCCTATACCGATCCGACCCGTCGGGGGGAGGGGATCAATTTATTCATTGTAGAAAAAGGGACCCCGGGATTTACGGTTTCCAGAAAACTGGACAAGGTGGGTAATTGCTCGGCCGAAACCGGGGAATTGGTTTTCGAAGATTGCCGGGTGCCGGCTAATAATATGATCGGGGAGAAAGAAGGAGGCGGATTTGCCCAGTTGGCCGACACTCTGATTTCCGGCCGAATTACTTACGGGGCCCGCTGTACCGGCACCGGTCAGGCCGCTTATGAATTGACAGCCAAGTACGCCAAGGAAAGGATTCAATTCGGAAAGCCGATCAGCCAGCATCAAATCAACCGTTTCCGTATTGCCGAGATGGCCATGCATCTGGATGTGATGCGCAGCTACACTTATCGAGTCGCCCGGCTTTACGACCAGGGCCATAAGGTCCGCAAAGAATCCTCCATGGTCAAATTGTTTACCGCTGAAATTCTGCAGAAAATATTAAACGACGCCATGCAGATTCACGGCGGGTACGGTTATATGATGGAATATCCCATCCAGCGCTTCTGGCGTGACGGCCGCTTGTTTACGGTAACTGAGGGGACTTCAGAAATCCAGCATTTGGTGATTGCCAACGAGATTGGGATATAACGGCAGCCGCCGGGATGAGGAATCAACGGTCCTCTGCAAAGTCTAATAATTCCGGCTGACACGTTTATTGAACGGGATAAGCAGAAAGTCTCCATAGGCGTTCAAGGGATAATCTCAGGGGTCGCTATGAAAAGGTCTTTCAACTTTTTCCAATTTTACAAGAAAGAAAAAGTCAACTGGGTGGACAATTAAGCGGAGGAGAGCGCCAGATGCTGGCTATGGGCCGAGCCATCATGAGCGATCCCCAATTATACCTGTTGGATGAGCCGACGTTGGGCCTAAGTCCCTTGATGGTCGGAGAAATCGCCAAGACCATCCAGGAGATCAGCGGGCAAGGCGGGACCATTCTGTTGGTGGAGCAAAATGCTCTTATGGCCCTTGAACTGGCGTCCCGCGGGTACGTACTGGAAATCGGCCCAATTTCTCATGAAGGTCCCAGTGGGTCGCTTATGGAAGATGAACAGGTCAAAAAGGCTTATCCGGGCCTTTGAAAATGAGGAATGCGGTATTCGGGGGGGGATTGAAACCTATGGAACAGGTAATAGATCCGGGATTTGAAATTGAAAATTCCAGAAAATTGCTGCTGGGCGAGATGCTGGCCCGGAATGCCCGGAAATGGCCGGATTCTGAGGCCACGATCTTTCGGGATAAGAGAATAACCAACCGGGAGTTTGATCAACGGGTCAATCGCCTGGCGAATGCCCTGCTTTTAAGGGGTTTAAAAAAAGGAGAGACCGTGGGTCTCCTCATGCCCAACAGTTATGAAATGCCGGAAATATTTTTTGCCGCGGCCAAGATAGGGGCGATCAGCGTACCGGTGAATATCCGGCTTTCCCCCCGGGAAATAATCTATATTTTAAATAATGCGGAGGTTAAGCTCCTCTTTCTGGGGAATTCTTTTTTGGAGATGGTCGAAGGAATTAAAGAGGAGCTTCCCTTAGTCAAGACCTATGTCCTTACCGGAAGACCATCGACTGAGGGTCTGAAGGGTTATGAAGTTTTTTTGGCCGAGGGATCAACGCTTCGCCCGGAGGTTCGGATCGAGGATGATGATACGGTCTTTATTATTTATACCGCAGGAACCACCGGGAGACCCAAGGGCGCTGAACTCACCCACAAAAATATGATTCTCAATGCCCTGACCATCCACCTGGAGTCTTTTTCCGCCCTTCCCCGCCGAACGGATCTGCCTGTTTTACCCTCCAAAATCATTTCCATAACCCCTTTCTTCCATATTGCCGGGATTGTAAGCGTCGTCAAAAACATCCTGACCTCAACGCCCATGATTATCATCGATTTCGATCCGGTTGTATTATTGAGCGCCATTGAGCAGGAAAAAGCCACCTATCTCTTCCTGGTCCCGGCCATGTGGCAGATGGTTATGAATCACCCTGATTTCAAGAATTATGATGTCGGTTCTTTGAGGACTGCCGCCTACGGAGCCGATATTACGCCGAATGCCTTGAAGGAAAGAATCTTGGAACACTTTCCGAATGCCGCATTATACGAGGCCTTCGGACAGACCGAGATGACGGCCACCGCGGTTTGTATGAAGCATCAGGATGCCTTGCGCAAGGAAGGTTCGGTGGGTCAACCATTTTTCAATGTGGAAATACGGGTGGTCGATGATCAGATGAAGGAGGTAGGGGTCCATGAGGTCGGGGAGATCGTCTACCGGGGCCCTGGTCTTTTCAAAGGGTATTATAAAAATCCAAAAGAAACCCAAAAGGCCTTTGAAGGTGGTTGGTTTCACAGCGGAGATCTGGTGCGCCGGGATGAAGAAGGGTTTATCTATGTCGTGGACCGTAAGAAAGATATGATTGTCAGCGGTGGGGAAAATATCTACTCGGCCGAAGTCGAAGCAGTCCTGCTGATCCATCCCAAGATCAAAGAGGCGGCGGTCATAGGGATTCCGGATCCGAAATGGGGGGAAACCGTCAAGGCCTTTGTGGTCTGTACCCCGGGGCAGGAGGCCACGGCGGAAGAAATCATAACTTTTTGTATGGACCATCTGGCCCGGTTTAAGCGACCGAAATTCGTCGAATTTATTCCCAGCCTCCCTCGAAGTGCAACAGGAAAGGTTCTCAAGAGGGAACTTCGATCCCTCAATAATTAGCAAAGATTTTGAAATGAAAGAAAAGAATAATGGTGAATGAAAAGACTCTCCCTCTGCAGGGGTTAAAAGTAATTGATATGGCGACTATGATGGCGGCCCCCTGGGCCGCCTCTTATTTGGGCGATTTTGGGGCGGAAGTCATCAAGGTGGAACATCCGGTCACCGGAGACACCATGAGAAAGTTCGGGGCCTTAAAAGACGGGAAGGCGGTCTTTTGGAAAACCTTGTCCAGGAATAAACGATGCATTACCCTGGATGTTAAACGAGGACAGACGGTTTTTCTCAAGCTGGTGCAATGGGCTGATGTGCTGATCGAGAATTTCAGGCCCGGAACCATGGAAAAATGGGGGCTCGGTTGGGACGTGCTCAGTGCGGCCAACCCCGCACTCATCTGGCTTCGGGTGTCCGGATTTGGCCAGGATGGACCCTATGCGGCCCGAGGGGGATTCGGAACCGTAGCGGAAGGCATGTGCGGATTTGCCGCCCTGAACGGCTATCCGGATTCTCCGCCCACCTTGCCTCCCAATCCCCTGGCCGACGGCGCCTGCAGTATCTTTGGAGCCCTGGCGATCATGATCGCTCTGTATGAGAGAAATGTCCTGGGAAGCGGGAAAGGCCAGATCATCGATATCTCCCTTTATGAGCCCTTGATGCGTTTGTTGGAAGCCAATCTGTTGGATTATTCCGTTCTTGGTCTGCAATCGAAACGAATGGGCAGCCGAATCGCCTCGGCCGCCCCGCGCAATCTCTATCAAACTAAGGGTGGTCGTTGGGTCAGTCTATCGGGAAGCGCCCAGCCCATTGCCGAAAATGTTTTTAGGGCCATCGGCCGGCCGGAGTTGATTGATGATCCGAGATTTTGTGATAACCCCAGTCGGGTGAAACATGTCGAAGAACTAGACGCCATCATCGGCCAGTGGATCGGGGAACATTCACTGGAAGAGGTGATGGCTATTTTTTTAAAGGCCCAGGCCGTGGTCGGTCCGGTATATGAAATGGACCAACTCTTTGAGGACGAGCACTTAAAGGCCAGGGAATCTTTGATAGAAGTAGAGGATGAAGATTTCGGACCGATAAAACTGCCCAATGTTTTTGCCAAATTTTCCCGGACCCCCGGGGCCGTACAATTCACTGGGGGCGCCAAGGGGTCGGAAAATCAGAAGGTGTATTGTGATTTGTTGGGGTTGACACCGGAAGAATTAAAAGAGCTTCAGAAGAACGGGGTGGTTTAGTGCGAAAATAGGATTTTGACGCCCTAACCTCAACTGGGGCCTAGTCGGGGCGGGTTACAAACCCGCCCCCACGGGTCATTTTCATAATTCATGGCGCCCCGGTAGAAGCATTAAGATTTAGTTCGAAAACAGATCACCAGACCCTTTTAGGAAGTTAAACATAATGAGGGGGAACCGATGACAGAACAAGGGCTTTCCGATGTAAAGGTACTGGATCTCACCTGGCATATCGCCGGGCCTTACTGCACCAAATATTTAGCTGATTCCGGGGCCGAGGTGATTAAAGTGGAACAGCCCGGGACCGGAGATCCTTCCAGACTCCAACCTCCCTTTTTCAAGGACGACCCACATCCGGACAAAAGCGGTCTTTTTCTGCATCTGAATACCAATAAGCAGGGGATCACCCTCAACCTCAAGACCGAAAAAGGTCGCGAGATTTTCAAAAAGCTGGTGGAACAAACGGATCTTTTGGTGGAAAGCTTCCGCCCCCATGTGCTGCCGGGATTAGGCCTTGGGTATGAAGAATTGGAAAAAATTAATCCCAGGCTGGTCCTGGTTTCCATCACCAGTTTCGGTCAGAGCGGGCCGTATAAAGAATTTAAGGCCACGGACATGATTATATATGGAATGGGCGGGGCCATGTTCTGGACAGGGCTTCCGGAGCGGGAACCCCTGCGGCTCGGCGGAACCGTGACCTCTTACCAGGTGGGCGTCATGGCGGCCACCGCAGCCCTCCTGGCCCTTTATCAGGCAGAGAAAAGAGGGTTTGGCGAGCATATTGATGTCTCGGCTTATGAGGTTACCCGGGGAGATATAGACCGGGCTTCCACCGATCTGACGGCCTATCAGTATTGTGGAGACTATGATGTTCGGCGGGCCTCCAGTTCGGTCCAATATCCCTCGGGTGTTTTTCCCTGCAAGGACGGTTATTTTGACCTTTCCGGGAGCGGGGTTGTGTTCTTTCCCAGGGTGGCCCGTATGCTGGGCCGACCTGAGTTAAGTAAAGACAGCCGTTATGGGACCAACGAGGGACAGAATAACGCCCAACATCGAGAAGAATTCCTGTCTGAGATATTCCAGCCCTGGGTTTCAGAACGGACCCGAAAAGAGCTCTGGGAGGCCGCCCAGAAAGCCAATATTCTCAGCGGGCCCATTTTAAACTCCAAGGATCTGTTGGAGGATGGTCATTACCGTGAAAGAGACTATTGGCAGGAAATAGATCATCCCGCAACGGGGAAGCTTCTTTACCCCGGGG
The DNA here is from genome assembly GCA_964609705.1 of uncultured Thermodesulfobacteriota bacterium. GTDB lineage: Bacteria > Desulfobacterota > RBG-13-43-22 > RBG-13-43-22 > RBG-13-43-22 > RBG-13-43-22. Next base: position 1,544 of record CAZSTT010000119.1, on the reverse strand, counting down.
CCCCTTATCGTGCCGAAGGCATGTCCTGGGAAATTCGAAGGCCCGCCCCTCTCCTTGGGCAGCATAATATGGAAGTTTTCTGTGCCTTGGGTTATTCGGAAGAAGAAGTTATAAAATTAAAAGAGGATGGGATTATTTAAAAAAAATAAAAATCATGAAAGAAGGAAGAACGATGGCGGGATTACCTCTTGAAGGAATCAGGGTGGTGGATATCACCGTGGTCTGGTCCGGCCCCTATGCCACTCAGATCTTGGCGGATTGGGGTGCCGAGGTTATTCGGGTTGAATCTTGTCAGCACTGGATGGTCCATACCCGGGGCACCCAGGCCAGACCGGCCCAGAAAACCATCAGTCGAGAAACCTCTCTACCCTGGATTGGGGGATATCCCGAATGGAAGGCTCATCCCCGTTCCTGGAACCGCTTCCCCTGGTTCAATACCCATGCCCGAAATAAGCTCTCCATGACCGTGGATTTTACAAGAGACGAAGGCCTGGAGATATTCCAAAGGCTGATCAAAAAATCGGATCTGCTTATTGAAAACAATTCCCCGGGTACCCTGGAAAAAATGGGGATCAGTTATGAAATGCTTCGGGAACAAAAACAGGATATCATTATGATCCGGATGCCTGGTTATGGACTATCCGGGCCTTATACGAATTATCGAGCCTTTGGCTCCCATATGGAGCATACCTGCGGGCACAGCCATATACGAGGGTATCGGGACCTGCCGCCTACATCACTGACCAGCGCCTTTCACTGTGATGCCGTATCGGGAGGGACAGCGGCCTTTGCCGCAATGATGGCCTTGAGACAGCGGGATCGAACCGGTAAGGGTCAGCTGATCGAAATCCCTCAGATTGAAAGCATGATCCCCCAGTTGGGCCAATCTATCATGGATTATACTATGAACGGCCGGGTTCAAGGCACGGTCGGCAACTGGGATCCATCCCTATCCCAGGCTCCTCATAACTGCTACCGTTGCCGGGGTGAGGACCGCTGGATCAATATCACCGTAACCTCAGAGGAGGAATGGGCGGCCCTCTGCCAGGTCATGGGCTCGCCTGCCTGGACGCAGGATGAACGTTTTGTCAATAGCGAAATCCGGGTCAAGAATCAGGAAATACTGGACCAGTTAATAGAGGAATGGACTGTTCAGTATGATAACATTATCCTGATGAACCGGCTCCAGGAAGCCGGAGTCCCGGCCGGGGCCGTCTTAAATGCCAAAGACGCTTATGCTGATCCTCATCTCCGCGAACGGGGATTCTTCGAACCTTTAACCCAGGAGGATTGCGGTACTCACCTCTATCACGGCCTGGACTGGAAGGCCTCCAAGACCCCAAACGCCTTGCGTTTGCCCCCCTGCCGACTGGGTGAGCATAATGAATATGTTTATAAAAAAATTATCGGGGTTTCCGATGAAGAATACGCCCGACTGGAGAAGGATGGACACATCGGGATGGATTTCATTCCGGAGATTCCCTGAGATGCCGTAAGTTAAATAACTTCCGGAGTATTAAGTTATTCCGACAAAGAAAAAGGGC
>CAZSTT010000118.1:8177-11284 GCA_964609705.1 uncultured Thermodesulfobacteriota bacterium | reverse complement strand
AATCCTTTTTGGTTTTCACCTTTTTGGATCAAGCGCTGCACCTTAATCGGATCGAAGTATCCGGCTTCGCGAATATTTGGCTCGGACAATAATTCATTGGCATATTCCGGGGCTGCCTTTCCTAAAAAACAGCGGCTGATCGGGGCCCGGTAGGGCTGTTTGGGCCTTTGGGCCAATTCTTGGGGGATCAAGCCGGCGGCGGCCCGACGGAGAAGGAACTTTTCCTTTAGGCCGTTCATTCGAAACCGGGGCGGGACCCGGCAGGCGAATTCCACAACCCGGTAATCAAGGAACGGAAAACGTCCCTCCACCGAATGGGCCATGGCCATGCGATCTCCCTGTGAGGAAAGGAGATAATTGGAAAGAAAAAGTTCCATTTCCGTAAATTGAGCCCTGGACAGGGGGTCCCAGGAGGGAAAATCGGGAGGGAGTAATGCAGCATAGCGCATAGGGAAAGGGGAGGAATTTTTTAGCTCCTCCTTTAAACTTTCAGAAAAAAAGTTCTTGATTTGGGCGGTGTTTTCCCACCGAATCAGATGGGAATAGAAAGGGGAATCGACCTCTTTCAAATTCTTTTGAAAAAAACCTTTGACAAAAGACAGCGCCCGGGCTCCTTCACCGGTAAAGATATCGGGATAAAGACGGCTGAAAAGACGGGGGCGCATGTCCGATTCGGGACTGCGGGCCCAGAATCGTCTGATTTTGTCTTCCTTGAAGATATCATAGCCGCCGAAGATCTCATCCGAGCCTTCACCGGTCAGGACTACCTTGAATTGGTTTTCCCGGACCAATCGGGCCAGTCGATACATGGGGGCCGGGGCGGTCCGCAGAATGGGAACCTCCGTATGCCAAATAACCTCCGGAAAACTCACCCCGATATCATTTTCGGTACAGCGGATAGTGCTGTGATTGGTCCGGAGAGAATTAACGGCCTTATCCTGGTATTGGGCCTCATCGAACCTTTCATCCGTGAAACTCACCGAAAAGGTACGCAATTCGTTATTAAAAAAATGCTTAACCAGCGAGGTAGTATAGGTGCTGTCCAACCCTCCGCTCAGGTAGGCCCCAACCGGGACATCGGCCCGAAGACGAATCCGGGTGGCATCGTAAAGAAGTTCCTTTAACTCCTCGGTCCATTCCGACAGCTTCCGTTCTTCATTGACGGAAGAAGAATAAGGCAGTTTCCAATAGGAATTAACCGATAATCCTTTGGTGGAAAACATGCCGTAATGACCGGGTGGGATTTGATTGATCCCTTTGAAGGCCGTTTCCGCCCCCAAAGGAGACCAGCAGGTAAAAATATCAGAAAGAGTTATTGGGTCGAGGGTCCGTTGAATTTCCGGGTCGGCAAAAATTGATTTTATCTCGGAAGCGAAGACAAGACGGCCGCTCTCCTGTTTATAAAACAAAGGCCGAATGCCCATACGGTCACGGGCCAGGAATAATTCTTTATTCTGCTGATCCCAGAGAGCGAGGGCGAATTGGCCGTTCAGTTTAGAAAGCATTCCCGGTCCGTATTCCTCATAGAGATGAACCAGAATTTCGGTGTCGGAACGGGTATAGAACTGATGGCCCCGGGCGATTAAATCCTGACGAAGCTCGGGATAGTTGAAGACCTCGCCGTTATAAACGATCCACAGAGTCTTGTCCTCATTGTGGATCGGTTGATCTCCCCCGCTGAGATCAATGATACTCAGACGAGCATGGGCCAGGCCGGCGGTGTGGTCCAGATAAAGGCCAAAGGCATCCGGGCCGCGGTGACGGAGAAAACCTATCATCCGGCGGAGGAGAGACTCGGAAGGGGGGGTGTTATAATCGATTATTCCGGATATTCCGCACATGATCTAAAAGGGCAAGAGGCGTGAGGACCGCTTCGCTTGAGGCCTCAGGCAACAAATATAATCTAATTGTTAATTTCATTAATTTTAACGGGGGATCGGGATCCGCGGAGGGAATTTATTAATCCATTTATTTTTCGGACAATTTGTTCGCAACGGGTTCGAATTTCTTCGGAATCTTTTTTTGAAAAGAGATTCTGTCTTCGAAAAATCTCTGTTAAGGTGACGACTTCAAATGTCGAGCCTCACGATTCAACTTCTTTTCCAGATAGGAGACCACATTGACAATAGAATCCAGGTTTTCGGGAATGAGCTCTTCGTCATCAACTTCAATGCCGAACTTTTCCTCAAGAAAAGAGACCAGCTCCAACACCCCGGTGGAATCGATGATGCCGTTTTCAAGGAATGAATCAGTATCCTTCAAACCGTTGCCGGAATCCCCGAACAGAAAATTTTCGAGGATAAAGGAATGGATGGTTGTTGTTATTTCTGTATTCATCAATATTTACCTCTTTTTTAATAATCGTAAGGCGTGATGCTTGAGGCATTAACCCCCGGCCTCTTGCCTTCCGCCTCCTGCCTCACCCTTTTTTCCCCTTACGCGCTCGCGACTTACGCTCTCACGTTATTTATTTCTTCCAAATATTGGCTGCAAGTGACGAAACGGCAATCTTGGAAAGCGTTTATTAGTTTAGACAATCTTGAGGCGGTTTTATTCAGGTTAAGATAATGCCGAAATTGAGACAAACGGGAGACCCCTTCCACCCTGGGCTGATCAGGATCCAATTCCCAAGGATGAAGGTAAAAAAGATAAGCTGGTTTTTTTTTAAAGATGGCCTTTACCCCCTCTCGGAAAAATGGGAAAGGAATCAATCGAAAGTAACCCCCCCCTCCCAAAGGAAGAACCTTGTTCCCCAAGACTAAGTTACTGACTGGAAGCTCAAAAAAGCCCTCGGAAAGGAGAAAAGCAATACCGATATTTTCATGACCATTGAGTGTTAATTTACCATAACGGCTGTTCATCCCAAAAGAATTGAAACTGGAATCATACTGATATCCGCTTTCCCTTAGTACATTGATTACCTCGGGATTGATGGAAAAGCTGGGAGCACGATATCCGGTTACAGGGCTTCCAATCAGATCTTCGAGGAGGTTTTTGCTGTTAACCAAATCTTCTCTTAACAACTCTGTTGAATGGAGATGACATAGTTGATGACTGTATCCGTGGGAGGCAATTTCATGCCCCCTTTGGACTATTTCCCGGACCAG
>CAZSTT010000118.1:3992-8077 GCA_964609705.1 uncultured Thermodesulfobacteriota bacterium | reverse complement strand
GAATCAAGCAGATCAAGGATTTGATGGACGTTTTTTTCAACCCGGAGCTCACTGGATTCCCAGGCAGAAAAGGGGATGGCGGATTTCAGGTTTTCAACCTGGAACCAGTCTTCAACATCGAAAGTCAAAAGAAAATGCTTTTGGTCTGTTTGGTCTGTTTGGTCCATTTGGTCTGTTCGGTCTGTTTGGTCTGTTTTACTTTTTTCGGAGATACTTGATTAATCCGGAAATCATTTTCGCTGTTTTACCTGCCTGTTCATATAACTGATCAAATTCGTTTTGATTTATATAAATCTGGTCCACCGCCACATACAGATGGCTTTGAACTTCTGCTGCTGAAGACATGGAAATAAAAAGAAATTGTAAAAATTCTTTATCTGATTTTCTAATAAAACCCTCAGGGATGTTTGCCATAACGGATATTGCAGCCCCTTGAATTTGCCCGACCAACCTAAAGTCCTTACGAAAATCCATCTTTTTAGTAATTTTATAAATTTCCCGTACTAATTTTCGCGCCTCCTGCCAACACTCAAGATCCTCAAAGCGGGTGATTTTCATAATACCTATAAATCCTGTTTAATTGATCCTTATACGCTATTTTTACTCTTAGTTTTTGAAGAACCGATTTAAGATACTGAACAGACCGAAAAGACCAGATAGACTGAATAGACTCATTTTATTCCAGCCGGATATTATCGATAAAAAGCTCACGTTTTTTTTGGTTTCCGGGCAAAAAGACCATCATTCTTTCAATTTTATTCAAATTCAGGGGACGGGGTTTGAGGTTGGTCTTAAGTTTGTCCAAAGGAATTTCCAGGTTATTCCTGCCTTGGGCCAGGGAAAAGGTTTTATCAAATCGATCAGAGTATTCCCAGCCGCTTTTATGGTCGTCGATCCGGATATGGAATCGGATGTTCTCCTGGGAAGGGTTATAAACATCCATTGTTAAGGTCTTGAATCCCGACCAATCTTTTCTGAAATTATTAAAATTGATTCCGGGATACTGACCGGGCGGGAGGGAAGTCTTAAGGCTGTATTGGCCTGATGTGGCGTTCTTGGGAGATCTTTCAAACCATTTATGACATTCCCAATCTAAATTTTCCAATTCTTGATCGGATTCAAAATCAAACATTCTTTTTGAAGTGGAAACATTCCTTGAATTATATTTATTTTTGAACAAATCAAAAATATTCACAGTTTCCGAAAGGCTGGCCATGGAGAAACCGCTAAATTCTGTTTTCGAAGCACTGTTTGAAATTTCCGGTGCGCCGTTCGAAAAGGATGTCGGTGAAGATTGCGCAAATGTGAAAAAAGTAATCTCCGGTTTAATTCCCAAACGGAAAGGCAAAAAACTTGTGCCAATTCCACGCGTGACATACATCAGGGTCCTGCCTTTTTGGAAAAAGCCTTCCAGCATGTCCATAGCCGGTTCGAGAGGGAAAAACTTTTGGAGTAACTTAACGCCGATAATCTGCCCTCCATGGGTATGACCTGACAACACCAGGTCCACTCCTTTGGAAGAGGCCTCTTCAAATAATTCCGGCGAGTGGGCAAGGAGGATACAGGACTGTTCCTTGTTTACCGACATTAGTGCTTGTGTTAACTTCGATTTCTTATTAACCGGATCATCCACTCCGGCCAAGGTAAAGGTTTTTTCATTTACTTTTAATTCGACAGCCCCATTTCTTACGAAGAAAGGGGGGGATTCCTTTAAATTCTTGGATTTCTCTTTATGGCAAAGAACGCAGGAGCCATTTTGATTATAGTATTCCGTATTTCCCATAACCGCGTAAACGCCAAGAGGCGCCTGTAACTCCTTAAAAAATTCCATTACCGGGGTATATGAACCTTTAAAGCCAATGTAATCTCCGGTCAGCAGGATCAGGGCCGGTTTTTCTTTTTTGAGGATTTCCAGTATTTTTTTTCCCCGGACCCCCACCTCTTTAATATGCAGATCTGAGAGATGGGCTACTTTAAGGCCGCTGAGGACTTCTCCGAGGGGCGAGTTATTAATGCTGTAATGTTTTATCTCAATGGTATTGGTATCGTAATAGGCCTTGAGGATAAACAGGATTAGGAAAATTGGAACCAGGATTATTAAATAGCGTTTCAATAAAGAGTTTTTTTAAATTGTGAGGGAAAAAGGGCGAGCTACCGCCCTTTCGATTACAATTCGTTAACCGAAGATAAGAAGTCAGAAGTCAGAAACCAGAAATTGCCAAGGGACAGAAACCTAAAAATTAATAGATCGACGTTCTTATTGCACGAGTATAGCTATCGAGTAATTTACTGACTTCTTCAATTTGTTTGGTCAGGTTGCTACTGTTTCCATATCCAAGATCATTGGCCAGAATTAGATAATATCGACATTCTTCTACCGAACCCTGGGCGATATTCATAAATCTGGCTTTATCTGGTTTGCTCCGTTTAGCAAATCCTTCAGCGATGTTTGCAGGGATCGAAACGGCCGCCCTACGCAACTGGACAGTGAGTCCGTAAATCTCAACTTGTGGAAACCTATTCGTAAGCCTATAAACTTCCAAGACAAACTTATGGGCTTTTTGCCAAGCTATTAATTCCTGGAAACTTTTAGCCGATTCTTTTTCTGTCATACCCAACCTATCCTGTCTTTGCCTTCTATTCTAGCTTCTGGCTTCTGTCTCCTGACTTCTGGCTTCTGCTCTCATTCTTCACCTTGCCCCTTTGCCAAACAAGACCACTCTTATTGTTTCAAAGATAATGAGCAAATCGAACAAATAGGATAAATTCTTAATATAATAAAGGTCATATTTTAATTTTTCTATGGCATCCTTCTGGCAGTCTCCATAAGGATATTTAATCTGAGCCCAACCCGTGATACCCGGTTTGATGGTATGGCGTTGATCATAATAAGGTATCTCTTTTTTCAGTTGTTCCACAAAAAAAGGACGTTCCGGGCGAGGCCCCACAAAGGACATATCACCCTTCAGGACATTAATCATCTGCGGGATCTCATCCAAACGCAATTTCCTCAACCAGATACCGACCGGGGTAACCCGATTATCTTCTTTTTGGGCCCAGACCGGCCCATTTTCTTCGGCGTTTTCATTCATGGATCTGAATTTCAACAGATTAAATACCCGGCCATTGGCTCCAATGCGTTCCTGCCGGTAAAAGACAGGACCTTTGGACGTAAGTTTAATTGCCAAGGCAATAATAATAATCAGGGGGGAAAGCAGCATTAAACTGATCAGCGAAATGAATAACTCGGTAATTCTTTTAATCCACATGGAGAGTTTCGGTTTTTTGAATCCCTCGGAAAAGATCAGGGCGCTGGGTCTTAAATTTTCCAGGAGCAGCCGACCGGTCAGGTGTTCATAAAAATTTACCCCGTCTTCTATGACCATACCCATCATTTTACAATCCAATAATTGTGAAAGGGGAAACTTCCCCCGGCGCTCCTCCAGGGCCACAATGATTCGATCCGGCTTTTCTGTTTTTATCAATTCCAGGATTTGGGAATAATCCCCGATAATCGAGGGATTGACCAATGGTTCTCCGACCTTTTCGGGATCATCCGTAATAAACCCGATCACTTTGAAGCCTGTATCCATTCGTTCCAGAATGGTTGCGGCTATCTCCTTGGCCAGCGAGCCGGTTCCAATGATCAGGGTTTTTTGATCCATTTGTTTTTTTCTTACTATATAGTTATAAAAAACCCGCCATAAGAAAATAACCGCCATCATGAAACCAAGGCTGAGGATGAAAATCCCTCTTCCGATAATCAGTTGGGGAAGGAAATAATAGAAGGAGGCCAGGAGGATTGAGGCAACACCCAGGGCCTGAAAAAGCCGGATTAGAAATTCCAGGTTGTTGTGGAATATTTTAAGATTGTAAAGATCAAAATAATAAAGAGAGATCTGGACGGCAGCCACAACAAGCAGGCATTTCAGAAAAAAGTACTCCGACAGGTAAATAGCAGAGGCTTCCCCCCAGAACCGCAGGTAAATACCCACAAAGATCATGGTCAGGATAAATAATGCCTCCAGCAAGAAAAACAACAGCTTGCGAAAAGGAATATATAAGTTAAAAATCTCTAAAAACAC
>CAZSTT010000118.1:1655-3892 GCA_964609705.1 uncultured Thermodesulfobacteriota bacterium | reverse complement strand
AATTTCCCCTATTTCTTTTTATGATCCTATCCCACCACTTCCTTTTTTCCTGATCCTGTTTTCCATAGCCGTGCTTACCATACCCATAATGGGAATAATAACCATTGGAACCGAAATAATAGGAGAAAAGGGCGGAAGATTTAAATTCTATCTGGTTGAGGACTATCCCGATAATTTTCTCCTTACCCAGGGTCTTGATGGTTTTTTGCACGGTTTCCCGGGATGTTTTCCCTGCCCGAATAACCAGAATGATTCCATCCACCATTTTGGATAGAACCTCGGCCTCGGAGGTTACCAGAACAGGGGTGGTGTCGAATATGACATAACGGTCGCTATAACGGGTCTTCATTTCCTCGATCAAGACCTCCATCCTGTTCGAACTCATCAGTTCAGCAGGATTTTCCGTGATACCCCCGCCCTGTAAAAGGGTCAATTTCTCCAGCCTGGTTTTATTCAGCAGATCGGGAATGGTATCCGTTCCTTTCAAATAATCTGAAAGTCCTTTTCCGTCAGCCAGTCCAAAATGACCGGGCAAGGAGGGTTTGCGAAGGTCCCCATCAACCAGCAAGGCATGCAGGTCGAGATCAAAGGCAATTCCCACGGCCAGATTAGCGGAAACAAAGGTCTTCCCTTCTCCCTGGAGGGCACTGGTTACCATGATCGTTTTCAAGGACTGCATTTTGACCAGGGTGGTCCGGAGCTTCCGGAATTGTTCCGCGGCCAGGGATCCTGTTTGAAAAAGAGGGAAAGAAGGGACATCGAAATCCCGGGAAGGGAGGCTTAACAATTCTTTTCTAATTCCCAGGGATTTCTCTTCCCTTTCTATTTTATAGTCATTCCTTTTTTGTTCGGCTTTTTCCAGGGCTTCGTAGATGTGACTCATAATAATTCCTTAACGGTTGCTGAAAAAGGCCCATCTACGGCGTTGCCCTCATCCCGCGTCATTGCGATGTACTTCAATGTACACCTCATTCCACCGGATTTCGGGCGCCTTGTATCTGAACCTTTTTGAACAACCTGTGAAAAGCAAGCATCAGGCTGAAATTTGATAGGTTTGTACGAGTTCATCAGATTTTAATCCTCGAAATACTACATGTATTCCTGTGGTTGAAATTTTCGTCTTCCTTGACCTTGGACAAAATTGATCATTTTTCAAAGGTCTCTTTCTAATAATCATGGGGTTGTTTCTTTATTTCCTTTAATTAATTAGGTTGCTGAAAAACCGGTGAAAAGTGAATTTTTTCCTTCTATAATATTAAAATCGAATGGTTATTTCATCTGTTCGGTGTACAAACAAAAAATAGATCACAATCAAGACGGCTATCAATACCAAGAAAAATATCCATAAAAGGACCCGTCTGTTTTTCTTTTTTTGAAGACCAGACAGGCCTTCCAGCTTTTGAATAACTTCTTTAATAATCTTGTGCCCGATGACTTTTTGAGTTGAAGCATAACCGGCGACAAGGGCATTATCACAGACAACATTGATAAGCCGGGGGATCCCCTTTGAATAGGCATAAATCTCCCGGAGGGCCTTGGTCGTAAAAAGATGGGGGTCAAGTGCCCCGGCCTTGGACAGCCTTTTTTGAATGTATTTGTTGCTATCCTCCTCATTAAAAGGCTGCAAGTGATAGCGAAGGCTGACGCGTTGTTTTAATTGCCTAAAGGAATAACTTTGCAAGACTGTATTGAGTTCGGGCTGTCCGATCAGCATCACCTGCAACAGCTTACCTTTGGAGGTTTCCAGGTTGGTCAGCAAACGAACTTCCTCCAATAAGGCCGGAGGAAGGCAATGAGCCTCATCAATAATCAAAATCACCTGTTCGTTCCGGCTGTACCGGTCCAACAACCAATTATGAAGTAGGGCGATATATTGTCCTTTGGAATGTTTTTCTTCTTTTATCCCGAAATCTTCACAGATGTAGCGTAGGAAATCTATGGAAGTCAAATTGGGATTAAATATATAAGCGGTCTTAGCCTTTCCATTGAGCTGGTTTAAAAAGGAATGGACCAGGGTTGTTTTCCCTGTTCCCACTTCCCCGGTGATCACGGTGAACCCTTTCCGTTCTTTGGCCGCATAAATCAAATGGGCCAAGGCCTCCCGGTGACTTTCACTTAAAAAGAGGAAGTCCGGATCGGGATTGATCTCGAAGGGTCTTTCTTTTAAATTATAAAAATCGGTGTACATACTTTAGCTCGTAGCTCATAGCTGATAGCTCATAGGTCATAGGTCGTAG
>CAZSTT010000118.1:0-1555 GCA_964609705.1 uncultured Thermodesulfobacteriota bacterium | reverse complement strand
GTACATACTTTAGCTCGTAGCTCATAGCTGATAGCTCATAGGTCATAGGTCGTAGTTTTATAGGCCATGGTTCATATTTTTATTTTATAGAATTGATCAGGCCCGAAAGCATTTTGTTGATTTCTTCAGATTCGCTATATAGATTTTTGAATTCTTTTTCATTAATATTTGCAACATGGTTATTGTTTCATACAATGAACCTCTGGCAATAAATAAAAAATGTTTGAACTCCTTTTTTGAATATCGTCCTTTCCCTTCAGCAATATTCATGGCTATTGAAGTACTTGAGGCCTCAAGCTGTTCAATCAAACGATAATGTCTCCTTGATGTTTCAACTCTATCAATCATATCGATAATTGAAACTGAGAATTCTAACGCTCTCTGATAAACGAGCAAATCCTCAAATGCAAACCCCATGAATTTCTCTTTCCCTATGAGCGTTAGATAGCTCATAGCTGATAGTTCATAGCTGAAAACCTGAAACTGATTTATCTTTTCCTATGAGCTACGAGCTATGAGCTATGAGCTATTAAGTGGCTTCCATATCTATTTTCGGTATGTTAGCCAAAACTCTGAAGCCCAAAGTCGCCTCCACGTCTTCGCCGTCCCGGAAGGAACGATCCATCTGTTCCCGAAGGAAGGCCAATCCAAAGCCGGCCCCCAACCCTGCCGCCAGGCCGATTAAAAGGATCTGTTGGATGTTCGGTTTAAAGGGCTTTTCAGGAACCCGGGCCGGGTCGATCACCTTGAACTGTTCCCCTTTCTGCCTGCGTTCCAGGTTTTCCGCCTGCTGGGCCTCTTCCTTCTTCTTTAGCAGGGTTTGATAACCCTCCTTGGATTGGTTGTATTCCTGCATCAATTGACTTAAAGAAATCTCCCGAACCGGGGTATTTTCGATTCGAACCCGATAATTGGCGATCATGGCCTTATTCCTGGCCTCTTCCTCCCTGAGCCTTTTTATCTCCAGATCAATCGGGATCAACTGGCTTTTCATCTGCTCATAAATAAAACCGGTGTTCCCTTCGTCCGTTTTTTCACCCCTTGCTTTTTTGGCGGCATCTTCCCTGATCTTCTTTTCCAAATCGGACATCTTCTTTTTAGTTGAAACGATATCGGGATGGTTTTCGGTGTACCTTGCCTGCAATTCCACCAATTGTGCTCTAAATTGGGCAAGCTGCTGCTCCCTGGGATTCAAGACCGGGGCCGGCGCCCCGCCTGATCTTCCCGGGGAAGGGTCGGCATAGATACTCGAGGAACCCTGAAGCTGAATATCGGCTAACCGGTTTTGGATAATCAGCCTTCGGTCTTCCGCCGATTTCAGGCTTTCATTGATTCTTTGAGAATTGACCTGCAACTGGGCCAAGACCTGAAGATTGGCTTGCTGTTGTTCAGGGAGTTCGTTCAGGTGCTGCTTTTTAAAATTGGTGAGTCTTTTTTCCTGTTCATCCATGACTCCTTTGATCGTTTTCACTTCATTTTCCAGAAAATCAACCGTTCCCTGGGCTTGTTGTTCCCGCAGTTTTAAATTTTCTTCAATAAAAAGGGAGGCCAATTT
>CAZSTT010000117.1:0-11292 GCA_964609705.1 uncultured Thermodesulfobacteriota bacterium | reverse complement strand
CAATGTCACCTTTCAGGTTAAGGATGAGGAGTTGGATCAGGTTTTTAACTGGTAATCGGGGTTCTTTTTAACCTTTAAGGGAGGTCTTTCTGGGACCTCCCTTTTTTATTTTGGAGACTTATGGAGCAGACCCTTAATCTGATTCTGAAAGAAAGTGCGTTGCCTTATTTTTTCCCTTTATTCCAGCAAGGAGTCAGTATAAAAGCCTTGGTCGGCGGAAGTATTCAGGATTTACTCTCTCTTCAATTGGAAATACCTCCCGACTACCTGGAAAACAGGATTCAAACCATCTTTCTGGACGGTAAAGCCGTTGATAATCCAGGAGAAGCGGTGGTCCGGGACGGATCCACCCTGGCCCTTTCCGCGGCCATGCCGGGTCTTGTGGGCGCCACCCTACGCCGCGGGGGGGCCTTTGCCTCTTTACGCCGGGCGATTACTTTTTCGGAAGGTGGCCAGGCTATCGTTCAAATAGAAGGCCGGATCATCTTAAAGCTCTTCAACCTGCTAGTGCCGGAACTGGGACCTCCTTTATTGGCCAAGGGGATTTGGATGAAAGGAGAAGACCTGAACCGGTTTCTTGGGGGATTAAAAAAGGAATTTTGGGAGGAATGCCGGGAGGTGGTTAAGAACCGGGAAAAAGTTAAAGTCCCTTTTGAGCTTCCTGATTTAATGGTCGAGAAGGACGCCTTGGTTCTCTTAAAGGTTAAAGCAAGTTAGATTTCAAGTTGGGAAAGAGCGACTGGTTCTATGGTTCCTTCACCCTACACGGGACCCTCTTTTGAGCTTTACGGACTAGTTATTGATCAAAGGTGTAGAATACCCGGCAATCCTGGGAAGCTGTCAGATGAAGGGCCTCGGCAAAATCCCAACCCTCGGCATACCATAGCAGGGCTGTCCTGACGCGGTTTGGGCCTTATCCTTCCTCGCCCGAATCCTCTTCCCGGGGCATCAGTTTAACCTTCTGTTGGTTTTCCGGCAGAAGATGACGGGGCAGGAAAGCAAGTCCGGCGATCAGAGTGGGGATCACGGCACTGCCGATAACTACAGCCACCAGGAAGGAGTATTGCCCCTGGGTGACGATGCCATGGGAAAAACCGTATAGCGCCGAGATCGTCCCAAAGGTCAGCCCGGTGGACATGAGCAGGGTATAATACCAGCGCTCATTCCTTTGGCGGCGAAAGCGGCTAATGACCGGAAAAAGGCCGAATATCTTAGACAGCACCTTCCCGGCCAGCAAAACCAGAAAAACAAACGGGGCGGAAAGCAGGGCCGGCAAGGAAACAAAAGTGCCGGCACGCAAAAAATAGAAGGGAGTCAGAAATCCTACGGTCAAAGTCCGAAGACGACGGATCCAGAAGGTGTCTTTATTGGAAAACTCGGCCAGGACCATACCGACGATATAAGCAGGAAGGACCGCTTCACTCCCCGACCAAAGCGCAAGAGCACCCAGCCCGAAAAGAACAAGAATAACCCATTTGGTCCTTATTGCGGCTGTTCGATGGCCGTAGATACGGGTCAACCAGCGGCTGGTGAAAGGAAGGACCGCCAGCACCAGGGTGGTCCCGGCAATGAAAATGACGGTCTTGTAAGTGAAGGGAGCGAACAGCAACCCCAAGGCGATCACCGTGCCGAGATCGTTGATGAAGCAGGCGCCCAAAATACCTTTGCCGAAGTCGGTTTTGTTGAAACCTGTTTCCAGCATAACCGCGTAGACTACGGCCATGGAGGTGGTGGAAAGGGCCACGCCGCAAAGCAGACTGGCTTGTGGGTTCCACCCCAGGACAAAATTGGCAATAGCCGCGCACCCCAGAAATGGCGCAAAGAAGCCGACCAGGCCAACGATGGTCACCTCTTTTAGTTTACTGCGTAATACCTCCGGTTCAAGCTCGGCCCCGGCCAAAAAAGTGAGCAGGACGGCCCCCGAAGCGGCCAGAAACCGCAACCATTCCTGATTGGAACCCAAGGCTTCGGTTTTTCCAAAATACCCGGCGACGGCGGCCGCGATCACCCCAACACAGATTTCAATCAGGGCAATGGATATTCGCAGGTGGTAGGCGACTACCGCAGAGAAGACGGCTAATCCCAGCCAGAGGGCGGCGATGGTGAAAATCGGTTCCATAATGGAAACCCCCTTCTTTCTTATTGGGCACAGGCCAAAAAAAAACGCTTGGGTTGCCAATGAATAACTCCCATAACCGGTTCCGAGCCTTGCACGGTAGGAGTCATCAACCCGGCCCGGGCGGTTATAAGGGGGACTCCATCCCCAATTCCATTTACGGGGTTTTACCATTTAATATTTAAAAATCATTGATCTGGGTTTTAGCCGGCAATTGGATAGATGCACATTGGAACACTGTTTTGGATATAGACGAGAGAGATATAAAAAGAAGTATCTGAGATGTCAAGAAAAAAAGAGGCCTAATCCTAACCCGTACAAGCCGGAATTTGAAAATGCAAATTGGAAATTGCAAAGTGCAAATTTATGGAAAACGGCTGATTAAAAATAATCAATTGATCCTCTATTTATAGTGTGTTTATGATTTTCTTGAAAATATTCTATCCATTTTGCGAAGATTTCTATTCTTTAGTTACTAATAATGATCAGCGCGATAAAAACGGATTAGCTATGAAATAAAGGCCCAACAGGCCGATAAGTACTCCGGCCCCGCGGCGGAACCATTGGCTCCCTTTTTGAAAGGACTGTTTTTCGATCAACTTGCGGACCGCGGCCGTGGAATTGGCGGCAATAAAAATGGGGATACATTGGCCCAGAGCGAAGAGCAGGATCAGAATGATCCCGTGGACCAACATTTTTTGAATGGTGATGACGGCCAGGATGGGGGCAATAAATCCGAAGGTGCAGGACCCGGAAAGGACCCCGTAAACCAGACCAAGAATAAAGGCCCCGAATATCCCCTTAATATTGAGACGGGACAGATAACCTCCCGACATGGAACATTTCTCAACCCCCAGCATGCCTAAGGCCAGGTAGATCAGAACCAGCCCGACCAGGATTTGCCAGTAGTTGCCTATATCACCCAACATCCAGCCCAGGAGGGCACAGACAATCCCAATGAGAGCGATGGTAATAAAAAGACCGAAGGTAAAGGCCAGAGAATAAAAACCGGCCTGACGGGATTGGATCATCTTCTCCTGTCCGCCCACATAGGCGACGATCAAAGGGAGGGAAGCCAGATTACAAGGGCTGAAGACCACGCTGATCATACCCCAGACCAAGGCCCCCAGGGCGGCTGCAACGGTTCCTCCAACCAGCCAGTCATTAACGGTCAGAAAAATATATTCCAGCATTGGATCATTCCACTCCCATCTTTTTAAATTGGGCCATGATTTCTTTTTCGCTTAAAAAGCCTTCGTGCCGATATACTTCTTTTCCTTTTTGGTCAAAAAAGATTTGGGTCGGTATGACCCGGATACCGAATCGCTTGACCTGATCCGGTGCTTTATCGACATCGATATAAACGACGGCGGCTTTCCCTTGAAAATTTTTTTCCACCTTGGTCAGGACCGGGACCATCAATTTACAGGGCAGGCAATAATCGGACCCCATATCGACCAGGTTAACCTGACCTTTGACCGGGATTTCTTTCACCGCGGCCGATTGGGCCGTTATTCCCCAGAAAAGCAGAGAAATTCCTATCCAAAGCGCCAGACTGATTTTAATATTTATCTTCTTCATTTCTTCCCTTTCTATAACAAGCCCAACTGGGTTATTTTGCTTTCAATCTCCGCCTGGGGGAAAAAACCGGTATGTCTGAAAATCTCCAGTCCTTTTTTGTCAAAGATAACCTGGACCGGGATGGCTTCAATTCCGAAACGATTTCCCAAAATCTGTTCCTTCCCCACATGGACGGAAAGCACATTCAGTTTGGCCGAAAATTTCTTTTTCAGGTTGCCCAGGACGGGTTTCATCATATCACAGGGAGGGCACCCTGGGGCACCAAATTCGACCAGGGTCGGTTTGCCGGACAACCGGAGACGATCAACCGGATTATTCAGGGCCAGGCTGCTGTATTTTTTTATCCACACTTCATTCACCCGGATCGGTGTTCTTTTCCCAAGGGTCTGGATATATAACCGAACGGCATCTTCTCTTTTAGGCCGGGTCAGATATTCCTTCAACATCTCCCGGACTTCTTCAAGACGGGGGTTCCCAAACATTTCCTTATTCTGGTTATAGAAATTACTCAACTCTTCTTCGGTAACGGCAGCGATCTTTATTTTCTTGGAAAGAAAGTCCATGATCGCCTGGTCTTCATCTTCTCCTTTAAAACCGGCCCGGGAGGCCTCTTGAAGAAGCATCCGTTTGGTGGCCATATTTTCAAGCAAAAAAAAGGCATTTTGGGTTAATTGTTTGCGGACGGCCCTTTCCGACAGGCGGATCATTTTGGTGATTTCCGATTCTTTAACAACCAGATCGCCGGCAATCAATAGAGTCCCCTGGGGGAGTGCGGACAAAGTCGCCGCCTTAAGCGCCCCGGAAGCCAGACCGGGATAGAGATCTTCAAAGGTTTTATCGGCCGCCTGAACCGAAAATAGGACAGGACTCAGGAAACCTATGGAAACGAATAAAAGGAGCAACGCTATTCTGGAAAATCCCAAGGTCATGATTTTTATAAGGTCGGTAATTTTTTCGACCCGGACTTCTATCCCGGTTTCAGCCACCGCTTCTTTGACGATCTTCTCCCTTTGCTGACCTAAAGGACATCCGGACTCGAGGACTTTAATATTCAAAGAACTTCCTCCTCATGGAACATCCATTTCTGAAAAATGATTATCCCGGCATAAGGTACATAGCAAATCCTTTGATCCATACGCCCTGGTTTCAAACTGCAAAATGGGATGATCAATATTGAATTTGGATAAAAGCAAAGCCCTGACCTTTTTGGCCAGATCATCCACTTGCCCCAGCATCTGATCCGGCACAATCACGTGAGCGGCCAGGGCGATAGTCCCGGAGGAGGGATTCCAGACATGGAGTTGATGCAGTCCTTCGATATCCTGCAGGGACTCGACCTCCCGTTGGATACTTTCCAGATCAATTCCGGAGGGAACGGCGTTCATTAATATTTGAAGGGCCTCTTTCAATATCCCCCAGCCATTATACAGGATCAAGATCACGATGGCCCAGGAAACGATTGGGTCCAGCCAATACCAGGGACGAAACAACCAGAGGACTCCCAACAAGGCCACCCCTAAGGAAGTCAGGGCATCGGTTAACATATGGAGGAAGGCCCCCCGCATATTGATATTGGCTTTGGCGCCGGCATGAAGCATCCAGGAGGAAAGTCCGTTGGCCAGAAAAGCCAACAGGGCCACTCCGATGACCAAATTCCCTTGAATGTTGACCGGGTGGTTCAGTCGCCTCCAGCCTTCAATGGAGATATAAAGGCCGGCCCCAAAGAGGATGGCCACATTAAAAACAGCGGCCAGGACTTCCACTCGACGATAGCCGAAGGTCTGTGAAAGGGAGGGTCCCCGTTTGCCGACTTTCAAGGCCATATAGCTGATCAGAAGGGAGACAAAATCGCTCAAGTTATGCAGGGCGTCGCTGATCAGGGCCATGCTGCCGGCCATTATTCCGACTACGATCTGAACAGCGGGGATGATCAGGTTCATCACCATGGTGACAAATAGACGTTTCCCCCAGGAGGTTTCCGGACGATGTTTAGGAGATTCCATGAAGTACCGTTTTTCAAAAATAAATAGAAAAAATAATAAATTACAAGTGATTCATTAAACGATGTTGTTCGCTGGCCTGGGCTTTTAAGAGTCTGGAGATCCCGTCCAGCAGATTAAAAACTTCGGGTGTTTTAATCCGGTAAAGGATACGCAAGCCGTCCTTTCGTGATTCCAGGATACCACTTTGTTTTAAAATGGAAAGGTGTTTGGAGACGTTGGCCTGTTCCTGATCGATGGCCGGGAATATTTCACAAACGCAGCGTTCGCCATCTTTAAGCAGGGATAAAATCTGCAAACGCGTGGGCTGCCCCAGGGCTTTGAGAATCGAAGCCTGGCCCTCCAGGATCTTAGGGTTAATTTTCCCGGATTTAGTCATAGTTAACCTCTGTTTAAAGTTAAGATTTTCCTGGGGGGGTGTCAAGAATTTATTTTATAAAAAGGCCTTAAGAAGAAACCCGACCATCAAAATTCCTGTATCGGCCATCCCTGAAATGAGGGGATTCCAGAAAACGTCAATCACACTTCTGCTCTTCTTTACAAGCGCCCTCGTCATTGGAAGGTTTAAAGACGGGATTGGATGCCTCCAGGGAGGGATGGAGCGATACCGATTTGGAAACTCCGGATTCAAAAGGAGTTTTATTTTTAAAACTCAGGGGGTTCGAACCGGAAGGAATCGTCTTCTCCGATGATTGACAGGTATCCAGATAAGCGCGGATGGCCTCCTTTCCGGTCAGTATGAGTTTTTGGGAATGGCCATTTACCAAAAGGGTGGGTACACGGTCAACGCCCAAACTCCTGAGAGTGGCCGTATAATCCTTAACGAGCACCGGCCTGATATCCAGCTTGTTTTTTTCGATCTCTTTTTTGATCTCGGTGCAGTGTCTGCAATCCTCGCTATAGAACAGAATCATTTTGGGGTCGGGGGGCAGGGCCGTGCCCGGCGGCGGCAGGATGAGTCCGACTGAAAACAGAACGACCCCGAAGGCGGCGAAGCCGGCTGTTGCCGCTTTCCAATCCGAAAAAAGCCTCAGGAGTCCAAGGATGAGAAAGAATCCCAAAACGCTCAGACAAAACAGGCATACCTGCGACAGCCAGGATATCTGGTAACCGACGAAAAAGCCTTCGGCGGCCAGGGCGGCGATGAGGATGAGGTTGATAACCGAGTCAGGCCACCCGTTTTGCCGGCGCAGGTTCAGGCCGGATAACAAGGTCAAAAGTCCTAGTGCGATAAAACCGATGAGGGTCAATGAGAGATCCCCGAATCGGGTTATCCGGCCGACTAACTCGCATCCCTGGGAGACGCAAACGCTCCTCCCGAAAATCTGCAGCCCTCCTTCCAGCAGCAGATAAAGCGAACCCAGGAGGCTGACCACTAAAAAGGTTACCTTCCCGCCGATCCTTTCCTTCAAAATATTCTCATTGGAAAAAGGCCTCCGGTCTTCCGGGTCGGCTTTAATTACCACCAACTGATTACCTTATCATGAGAAAAAATCTGTTCTACCAACCGGTCATAATCCACGGCTCCTTCATACAGGAGGAATTGGGTGGTTTCGTTTTCTTCGGAAAGGATTTTAGTTAATTGTAATACTTCATCCGGGGGTTTTGAACGAAAAATATGTAGCAGTTTCATTGGACTCTCATTTTAATTCGGTATTAGGGTTCGAGGATTCAAGGATTCAAGGGTTCAAGCGATTTAACTTCCACCCCTTCACGACTCGGACGAGCTCACCCGGCAGAGTCCTGTTGTAACCGGTGGCTACTGCCGGCAGAAAAAGAATGTCACGGTTAAAAAGGAATAATAATATCCATCTCTTTTAACTTCTGCCCCAACTGTTCATAAGTCACGGGCTTAAAACCATGTTTCTCAACATTGGCCTGAACATTGGAGTATAACTCCCCCTCCATATCCAGGATCCAATCCAGGTTTTCCCGATAGGGTTCGGTCATTTCCACTTCATGATCCAGAACAAAAAGATACATGGTATTATTCCCTACGGCCAAACCAAGGGCCGATCGAAGCCCTTCCCAGTCTTCTTCCGGATCCTTAACTAAAAAAGCGATGTTTTTCATAGTTTTTCCCTACAAGACGATATAGCGGTCCACTTGTTCCAGCATTTCCACATGAAACATCTGAGAAGTGTAGTCTTTCTCGGTCATCCCCGGAACCGGTTTCCCGGTTAGTTTATTGGCATCAAAACCAACATGACATAAGGATTTTTTCCCACAGTCGATCAGCTCTTTAAACTCCGGTTCCTGAGTAAGCAAGACCCCTTTGTGGGAAAAAAAGAGAATCACTTCTTTACCGGCAGCTTCAGCGGCTTTGCAGATCCCGATCACATGCCGGAGGTTTTTATTGGAGGAAATAAATATCCCCAGTTTTTCAGCCATAAAAACGTCTCCCATCATTTTCACCCCGGACTGGTTGCCGACAGGCATGGTCAGGCCGTCCCTTCGGCATCAGGGAGGGGAGGTTAAAGGTTTTATAATCAACTCCGATAGTTTGATAACCCGAGACCTTTGAAAAATGCCCCCTTTTGCCCAATCTCTGCGTCTGACTCAAATTTTAATCCTCGAAATACTAAATGTATTCCTGTGGTTAAAATTTTCGTCATCCTTGATCTTGAACAAAATTGAACATTTTTCAAAGGTCTCAACCCGGTTACGTTGGATTATAAAAAATCCTAATAAAATATAAGATGCTAACTAACGGATGTCAAACATAATGTTGGAACATAATGATGGATCCCCAAGGAAGAGGATTCCATAAGGTTTATTTCAGGGTTTACAGCCCCTCCTTTTTTTAGTAAGAGGATACAACTTCGTCAAATAACTTAATGGTGGATTTCGGATTTCGGAATTAAAATTTATGGGAAAAATTGATTATCAAAATAATCTGAACCCGGCCCAACTGGAGGCGGTTTTTTCTCCCGATGGGCCGACCCTGATCATCGCCGGGGCGGGCAGCGGAAAGACCCGAACCCTGGTTTATCGGGTGACCTGGCTGGTGGAAAAGGGGATCCCACCGGAAAGGATCCTGCTTCTGACTTTTACCCGCAAGGCTTCCCAGGAAATGCTTCATCGGGTGGAAGAGATGCTTAACCGATCCTGCCGGGAAGTGGCCGGAGGAACCTTTCATTCACTGGCCTATAAATTCCTGAGGATTTATGGATCGGCTATCGGCCTTAAGCGGCCCTTGACCGTAATGGATCGCAAAGATAGTGAAGAGCTGGCAGGAAAAATCATTAAAGCCAAACACTGGGAAAAAGACCGAGATGTTCCGGATAAAAAGGAATTCTTGGAACTGCTGAGCCGGTTTGTCAACCGGGGACTGACCTTCGAAGAAGGGCTTTCCAACTCTTTTTTTGAAAACGGAATTTCTCCGGCCAAGCTCAAAGAAGTCAATCTGGCTTATGAAACATTAAAAAGAGAGCACGGCCTGCTGGATTATGATGACCTCCTGAGTCACTGCCTCCATCTTTTCCGCCAGGAACCAGAAATCGCTCGGAAATTATCCTCTTATTATCAGTATGTTCTGGTGGATGAATATCAGGATACCAACCTGCTCCAGGCGGAGATCGTCCGTCACCTGGCCCGGGAGAACATCATGGTGGTGGGTGATGATTCCCAGTCCATCTACGGGTTTCGCGGGGCCCACTTTAAAAACATTCTCGACTTTCCACTCCAGTTTCCCGGGACCAGGGTGATCAAATTAGAGGAAAATTTTCGAAGCTCCCAGCCGATTCTGAATCTGGCCAACCGGATGATCAGTTATTCCAAGGAACGGTACAGCAAATGCCTCTTTACCCGATTCAAGAAGGGGGAGCCTCCTTATTTGGTCGAACTTCCCTACGAAGAATCCCAGTCTCAATATGTGGCCCGGCAGCTTCAGGAATTTCATAGTCGGGGGATCCCCTGGCAGGAAATGGCCGTCCTTTTCCGGGCGGGTCATCATTCCTTTAACCTGGAGGTCTTTCTTCAGAAGGAAGGCATTCCTTTTAAGAAGTACGGGGGCCGCCGTTTTGTCGAAGGGGCCCATATTAAGGATTTACTTTCCTACTTAAAGGTGATCCATAATCCCCTGGATGTCCTGGCCTGGGAAAGAATTCTTAGACTTCTGGAAGGATTGGGTCCCAAAAGGGCCCAGGCGATTGTCGAACGAATGACCACCTGCCCGGATTGGGCAACCCGGTTGGAGTGCCTAACGGGGTATCCCCGTTTGAAATCCCAACTGGATGAATTTTCAGCTCTTTTCCAGAGGTTGATCGATCAACCCCTTTCGACCCCCACTCAGGCCCTGGAGATGATCTGGGACTATTACAAGAATCTTCTGCCCGGTTTATATGAAGAACCGCAGCGAAGACAAAAAGAGATCGAAGAAATTATTCGAGTCAGCTATAATTACACCGAGACGGAGGATTTACTGGGGGATTTGAGTCTGGAGGTCTATGAAGAATCGGACGACTCCCAGAAAGACCAGTTGATCCTGTCCACGGTCCATTCGGCCAAGGGATTGGAATGGAAGATCGTTTTCATCATCTGGCTCACCGAAGGCCGATTCCCTTCTTCCCAATCCATGATGAACCCGGAGGAAATGGAAGAAGAAAGACGGTTGCTCTATGTGGCCATCACCCGGGCTAAAGAGAGGCTTTTTTTGACTTACCCTGAATCCCTCTCCAACAGAGGCGGAGGCTGGCAAAAGAATGATCTGTGTCATTTTGTAGCCGATATCTCCGAAGATCTGCTGCCCAGAAAGGGTAAACCGGTTAACCATTCATTGCAGATCCCGGCGTCCAATTACCGTCCGATTCCCAAAGAGGATGATGAGGGTTTTTCAAAAGGGACGAAGGTTTTCCATCCGCTCTTCGGCAACGGGGTGATCCAGGAGCCTCCCCAGGAGAGAAAAGTCCGGGTTCTTTTTAAACGGTATGGGTCCAAGGTGCTGCACTTGGATTATGCCCGCTTGGAACGCGGATAATGAGTAATGGATATTAACCGCTCAGACCTGTCCCTGGCGCACAACGAAGTATGAAACGTATTCTAAGGGTTCAAGGATTCAAGGGGTCAAGGATTCAAGGCTTGCGGCGAGCTCAGCCGAGTCGTGAAAGGCGTGGAAATTAAAACCCTGGAACCCTTGAATCCTTGAACCCTATTTTTGCACTATAGAGGGGGTGTTCTGATGGCAGGTCAGCCTTTTGAGCGGTTGAGCTATGACCGGGAATATGATCAGGCCCTGGCCTATTTGTATAATCTGCAGAAATTCGGGATCAAGTTCGGTCTATCCCAAACCGAAAATCTCCTGAAGGCCTTCCATAATCCTCATCGGGAATTGAACTGCCTGCATATCGCCGGTTCTAACGGCAAGGGGTCGGTAGCGGCCATGCTGGCTTCCATTTACAGCCGGGCCGGTTATAGGATCGGTTTGTTTACTTCACCCCATCTGGTCGATTTTCGGGAACGGTTTCAAATCAACGGGCGCCTTATCTCCAAATCACGGACGCTTGATCTTATCAGGGAGATTCGGGAAAAAGCCGACCAGGAAGAACCCCCCACTTTTTTCGAATTTGTAACCGCCATGGCCCTGATTTATTTCGC
>CAZSTT010000116.1:9591-11368 GCA_964609705.1 uncultured Thermodesulfobacteriota bacterium | reverse complement strand
TCCCGATAAGGTTTTTGAATGAATCCACCCACCCCTTCCCTAAGGGTTTCCCCCACCCCTTCATTGGTGCTGTAACCCGAAGATAAAAGCACTTTTATTTTTGGATTGATGGCCTTTAATTTGAGGAAGGTTTCTTTTCCTCCTAAGCCGGGCATGATCATATCCAGGATCACTAAAGCGATTTTTCCCCGTTTCTTCCGGTAAATATGAATGGCCTCTTCCCCGTTAGAGGCCAGCAAAATTTTATAACCGCCGTCTTCAAGGATATCAGCCCCTAACTCCCGGATGAGTTCTTCATCATCAACGATCAGAATGGTTTCCGAACCCTTGGGCAGTTCCTGACAGGAGGAAAAAGGGGGGCCATCCTCAATCGTCAACTCCCTTGAGGCCGGCAATAAAATTTCAAAAGAGGTCCCTTGCCCGGGGTCACTTCTCAACTCAATATATCCTCCATGATTTTGAATAATCCCGTAGACCATGGACAGCCCCAATCCTGTCCCTCGGCCCGGTTCTTTGGTTGTAAAAAAGGGTTCAAAAATCTGAGAACGGACCTCCGGGGTCATGCCAAGGCCGGTATCCGAGAGGGTGATCCGGACATAATCTCCTTCTTTCCATCTCCTTTGTTTTTCATCAATATTCTTGGAGCGGGTCTGGTTACTGGTGCGAATTTTCAGGGTTCCGCCCGAAGGCATGGCATCCCGGGCATTTAAACAGATATTGATCAGCGATTGTTGCAGTTGCATCTCATCCCCTTCAATCAAATGAAGTCGGGGATCCAACGCCACTTCCAGCTTGATCCGTTTATCAATCGTCCGTTTCAAAAACTGGGTCAGGTCTTGAATTAGGGCATTACAATTGATGGGCTTGACCTGGTATTTTCCGCGACGGGCAAAACCCAAGAGCTGTTTGGTTAATTCAGCCGCCTGAATGGCCGATCGTTCGATACTGTTCATGGAATGATACAAAGGGTCTTTGACAGACATTTTTTTCTTGGCAAAAGAAGCATATCCCAAAATCCCGCTCAAAAGATTATTAAAGTCATGGGCAATCCCACCGGCCAGATTTCCAATGGACTCCATCTTTTGGGCTTGACGAAGCTGTTCCTCGAGTTTTCTCCATTCGGTAATGTCCCGGGCAATCCCCATGGTCCCTACCA
This sequence comes from uncultured Thermodesulfobacteriota bacterium, assembly GCA_964609705.1. Taxonomy (GTDB): domain Bacteria; phylum Desulfobacterota; class RBG-13-43-22; order RBG-13-43-22; family RBG-13-43-22; genus RBG-13-43-22. The sequence continues at coordinate 10,212 of CAZSTT010000116.1, read as the reverse complement.
CCCGCCCCTGTTCATCCAGAAGCGGGGCGGCGCTGGCTGAAAAATAACGTAATGGCCCATCCTTTTGCCGAAAGGGGACCTGGATGTTTTCAACGCTCTTTTTTTGGTTCCGAACCTCCTTAAAAACCTGGACCATGAAGGCATGTTCCTCAGCCGGGATAAAATGGATAAAATATTTTCCGAGAACCTCGGCTTCATCGTGTCCCAATATTTTTTTCCACCGGGGCCCTATATAGGCTATCGAACCGTCCAACTCAAGGGCAAAGATGATATCGGGAATACTTTCGATTAAAGAACGGTACTTCCGTTCGGAAGCCTTCAGAAGCTTTTCAGACAACTGCAATTTTTCGATGGCTTGCCGGTATTGCGAGTCATTTTTTTTAGGAAGGGGTGCGGGTGATTTTTGAGCTCCGGCTTTTCCGGGTTTGGCGGGGACTGACCTCGGCATGAGAAAGGGACTCCTTCCTGAAGACTAATGGATTTTAGACTTTAGTTCGAAAATAGATTTTGGCGTCCATCGAACTCTGTTTTCATGTTTGATGGTGTCACGCCCCTAGCGGGCCATGGCTGGTTAATTGCATTTTCACTTATATAGCGGAAAGTGTCAATTGGATATAAATA
>CAZSTT010000116.1:4709-9491 GCA_964609705.1 uncultured Thermodesulfobacteriota bacterium | reverse complement strand
CGGATGGATTGAATTCCATTCAACCGGCAATCCGGGTATTTAATTCCATGGTATGGGAACGGGCCGGACTGGCAATACTGGGCCAAAGGACCCGAACCCTTATGTCCGCCGAAGAAGAATCTTTTTGAACGATGGTTTCCCGTTGAAAAAGGGTTCCCACAGTGCCGATCGTCAAGTCGGTTTCCACCTCCCCTTGCAATTCGGAAAAAGAAAGGTTTTTTATCGACTCCATCTTCTCCTGGGCCAGTTGAAGGGCTGCGGTCTTATTCTGACTGTACTTATTGGCCTTCAACAAGGCGATCGACAAATTGGAAAGAGATAGAAACCCGATACTGAGAATCCCGAGGGCGATAATCAATTCCAACAAGGTAAATCCGCTTCTTTTTTTCATCTTCACCGGTCTCTAATCCTTTCAATACGAGAATAGGGGTTTCAACGTCCTTAGCTTCAGGTAGGGCCTTGTGGGGGCGGGTTTCAAATCCGCCCCTAGGGGTCATTTTCACATTTCGTGACGTCCCAAGGGGGGATGAGGGTTTAATCCATTTTCATGTCCCGGCCTCCGGCAGACTCGATGGCAGAGATCATTCCAGAGAGACTGCCAAACGGGGCGGTCTAGCTCGATAAAGAAAAAAGATTTTCAAGAGCCGGAATAATTTCCGTTATTTTATCTTTGGGTAGAAGCCCCTTGATTCCTTTTTCGGGAAAGCAAAGCGCTTCAAAAGGGGGATAATCATTAGTAACCAGTAAAACAACCGGTATTTCTCGCAGGGAGGCTAAATTTAATAAATATGGGCCTCGAATTCCTGGAAAATCTAACATCACCAGGTCATACCTTCTGGAGAATAATGAATCGATAGCCATAGAAAAGTTGTCGGCCTTATCAAATTGATAGTTGAGGCCGGTTTCCCGGGTTTCTTTCTCCAAAAAATTAAGGATATCCGGATTTTCATCTACAATCAAAATCCATTTATCATCAACAATTTTTTTCTTCATGGTATCCAGTTCCTTTTTGTATCCCGGCTCATGTCTTTATTTATTCGCAATATTAATACCAACCCCCAAAAAAGTTATTTCCGGTTTTTAGGAAAAAAACATTTATCGGATGTTTGTTAAATTTATTCATTTATATCAAGGCCTTCTGACATTCGAAAAACGAACAGGCCATAGTATTCAAACCAAATTTTCACTTTTATCGATCATGAATATGGACAGGTCGTAAAAGATATTTCCAGCAGACGGGAACTTTCTTTACGCCCAGAGGGATATATTACGAAAAGATAGAGGAGGGATTGAAATAAAGAAGGACCTATTGAAGCGGCAAGGTAATAATAATTATTATACGATGGCCATCCTCTTGGGTGACATTGATCGTCCCGCCGTGTTTGTGGATGATCACTTTGGAAATAGAGACATCCGGCGAGTCCGAGTCGAAGTTTTTTTTCATCGATGAATAGTCGAGGGTAAAAGGGTAGAAATAATCCTCAAGGTCGCCCGGAGAAATAAAAGGAACCTGGTAGGTCAGTGTTATGGTGGCGAACTCTCCGGTTTTATGGGTGATCAGATCCAGCCCCCCTTTCCTTCCCATCCGATCCCAGGCATTTTCCATCAGATCCATTAAGGCCCTTTCAAACAGGTCTTCATCCAGCGGAATCAATCCCAGCTCCGGGTCCACCCTGACATTGATGGAAAAATCAGTGGCTTGAAATTTTCTTTGCATTTCTTGGATCCCTTGCAGAATCAGTCGATTGATATGGACCGGTTTCAGGTTGATCGCCTGGGGGGAGATAAAAGCCAGCATCATATTAAGGATCTTTTCCAGTTTCTGCACCTGGTCCAGAATCATCTGACTTTTTTCCGCCCGGCTGTCTGAAGCTTCAAAAGATTTGACGATCCGACGGGCCAACCCCCCGATGGAAGCCAAGGGATTGCGTAGTTCATGAGCCAGACGGGTTGAAATCTGCCCCAGTGTTTCCAGTTCCAGGGCTTGCAGACTTTTCTCCTGGAGTTCCTTCTGGACGCTTACATCAATGATGAGGCCTTCCATCCGATAAAAATCCCGATCTTCCTTAAAAATCGGAACGACATGATCAAAGCAGTAAATCAAGGTTCCGTCGCGGTGAACCAGCCGATAGTCCACACGGAGTTCCTGCTTCCTTTTCAGACTTTCCGCGCGCAGGCTTAAGACCCTGTCCCGGTCATCAGGGTGAATATGACTGGACCAATTTTCAATGGGCCCGCTCAACTGTTCCGGAGGCAGGCCGATCATCAATTCCGATGCTCGGTTTAAAAACAGGGTGTTCCCGTCAGGCTCGACCATATAAACAATCGAGGGAACGTTTTCCACCAGAGTGCGATAGGTCTGTTCGGATTCCTTGAGGCTCCGGGTCCGCTGTTCCACCATCAGCTCCAGATTCTGGGCATACTCTTTGAGACGAAGCTGTGAGGCATCCAGAGACCGTAACATCTGATTGATGGCCCGGGCCATGACATCCAGTTCATCTCCACTTTTTACCGGCAATCGGGTATCACGACGGCCGGAAGCAATTTCATCGGCCCCCTTTATGACCTCCTCGATGCGCCGGGTAAAGATAACGGAAATGAACCAGACAAAGACGATAGAGACTACGAGACCTCCCAACCCCCAGGCGGCGGTCACCAGGGCATACCGCTGGAGCAGGGCCTGGGCGGGGCTGCGATCTATACTGATTTTAATCAGTCCGATGATCTTCCCTGAAAAATCTCGAACCGGGCCAAAAATTGCGGTCATTTTCCGAGTGCCCAGGTTTTCCGGTCGGATCATCACCTCTCCTGAACGAAAAAGGCTCTGAAATAATATCCCCGGGGGCAGAGGCTGTTCTATGGTGGCGGCAAATACCCGGGGAATTTTCAGATCGCTACTCCCCGGCAGATAAAGACCCACTTCCGCGCTGTAATTTTTTTTAAATTCTTCCAGTAGATGTTTTTCCAGAGATAAACCGAATTCCACAGTACCTGCCTGGCGGCCCTGGTGAAAAACAGGGACCACGCTGCGGATACTCAGGCCCAGAACCCCCATTTCTATCCCCCCCGCGCCCAGACCGGTCTCCCGGGCCTGGTTGATGGTCGGCCGGTAGGCTTCCATTTTTTCCCCATATTGTCCGGGGGCATGGAGTCTGAGGAAGGAAGTGGCCGGCGGCACGTGCAAATGAAACTGCCGGACCCCGAAATCCCCTTCCAGCGTCTTATACGCTGGAGCAAGAAGGGCAATCAGTCTATGGCGATCCCTGCGGGCCAGAGCCGCAGCCACCTCCGGATTCCGGGCCGTCAGATAGGCCAGACTCATGGCCATATCTTTCTTAAAACTGATAGTATTCAGGAAAGCCTGGTACAGATTTCTGAGGCGCTGATCTTCATTAACGTTTATCAGGCTGGTTTGAAATCGGTAGGAAACCAGAAACAGGGTAACCGCCCCCATAGCCGTCAGGAAAAGAAAAGGAATAATCAACTTCCATTTGAGGCTGATATCGCTGATTCGTTTTAGATTCAAATACAAATCCTTCTCAAAGGAAAACCGGAAATCACCTTCCGGCCGTCTCCGGTCGAAGAGATCCCCTACCCATCTGAAGGTAAAGCCGCTCAGTCGTTGGAAAGACTTTTCTTCAAAAAATCAAGTCCCTGGTTAAGTAAACCGCCTTCGGGCAGTTTTCCGTCAGGGGTCAGCTTGTCGACTATTTGGGGAAGAAGGGCGGCCAGCCCTCCGGAAGCTTCGGTTCCGGAAATTCCCAGCCTTTGGGCGATCTCTTGAATTTTATCGCTGCCGAAGGTCTGTTCTATCTGTTCCCCTGAGACAGACTGATTTTCTCCTGTACCAATCCAGGAATTGACCAGACCTCCCAAACCTTTACTGGTGAATTGGTCGACCAGACCTGACAATCCACCCGTCTGAGGATTATCGACCAATCCCAGTACCTGCTCAAGCAAACCGCTCTGTTCTTTCCCACCCAGGACCTTGCTTCCCACGCCTTTGATGATCTCATTTAAAATTCCCATATTGGTCTCCTCCTTTCGGCCCCAGTCTTTCCGGAACCTAAAAAAATAATGGCCCTTCCGTTAAACGGTTTGGGCCATTATTCTCAGATATTCCCGGCAAGTTGCCTTATTTCTTGGCCGGTTCCGCCTTTTTGGGTTCTGCCTTCTTCCCGGTGTCCTTGACCTCAATGGTCACAGCTTTCATCGTGTACTCAATGGTTACCTTAGCGCCGACCTTAAGATCTCCGGTCACCTTGGTAGCGGCATCCCTGGCGATCTCCCATTTTTCCTGCCCCTTCTGAACGATGATCATACCATCCTTCATCTCCAGCACCGGTCCGGTTACCTGATAGGTCTTCGTACTGGCTGCAAAAACCAACGAGGAACAGATCATTATCGCGGCAACCACCAAAAGCAATTTCTTCATCTTGAACTTCCTCCTTTCAAATTAGAATGATGTTATAAAAAGCGGTCTGAAAACAACTCCACTTACTGAACTATAATAAAGTCCTTAATCTTGTTAAAAGTCCCCTCCTTGATGCCCTTGACCTTCATAACATCTTCAGGTTTCTTGTAAGGCCTCCCATCGATGATCGCCTGCGCCTTCACCGGTCCGATTTCCGGCAGGGCTTCAATCTGTTCTTTAGTGGCCGTGTTGAGGTTCACCTTCTGTCCCGGAGCCAGCTTGGCCGGGGCCGGGGTAGCGGCTTTGGGCTTCGCCTTTTCAGCCGTTGGGGCGGTAGCAGCCTTCGTATCGGCGGCAGGTTTAGGTGG
>CAZSTT010000116.1:0-4609 GCA_964609705.1 uncultured Thermodesulfobacteriota bacterium | reverse complement strand
TCGGAAACACCGGCCTTTTTAAGCTCTTCCACGTTTTTATAGGGACGGCCGTCTATGATTTTCTTGGCCGTTGCCGGACCGATACCCTTGAGGGTCTCGAGGTCTTTCTGTGAAGCCGTGTTCAAGTCGATCAAGGTTTTTTCGGTCTGGGCATAGACCGGAATGCCCCCTATGCTGAAGAACAGCCCGATGAATCCTGTCAGGAAAAACACCAATCCATATTTCAGATGCTTCCATTCCATTAGGCTTTTCATTTTTCTCCTCCTCATCGTAAATGGTTGTCCTTCTGGATCAGTCCTCTTTTTCCCTGACCTGGGGAAGGATTGGTTAATTCTGTCAAAACTCAAAAACCTTGTCAACAAGAATCAGGATGGGGCGGTATCCTCATTGGGGCACCGGACAGGACACCGCTCAGGAGGGAATTCTTTTTTTAAAGACCCTGATCGACCCTTTGATGGTCGGCAATGACCACCGTTGCCGTCGGATCAAAAGGATTGGTCCTTATTGCCAGAGAAAAAAGAAAGGGGTAGTTGTTCTTCAGGTATTTCATATAGGAAACCCACTCGCTTACGATCAAATGGTAAGCCCTTTTGATATCGCCGGCCAGGTGGTCGGTATCGGCTTTGGGTAAATTGACCAAAGAGCTGCGGTAAGCCAGTTCCTCGGTGAGATGAAACACGGCCCGGAGAAGATCGGTGAAGGATTGGTGTTCAAGAAGGACCGGATTCTCAAGGAGCCGTAAGAGAAAGTCCCTTTTATCGAGAAGAAGACTTTTAAGCAAGGCCAGATCCACCTTGGTCATGTCCACGCCGTATTGATGATGAAGAGAATCTGTCGCGGCCTTATTAAAATCTCTTTCACTCCATTTGGCCCTGACCAGGAGGTCAGGCCTTATACTGTCAAAATCGGGATCGTATCGTGAAAAATGTCCTAGTAGTCCCAAACCGGCCTCGCTGTAAAAGACGCCGATAACCATATTCAGCTTTTCCATGCGAGTTTCGAATTCCCGCTTGGCCAGCATGAGTTCGGTGATGTTGCCGATGACACCGAGAAAGGTGCCCACACCCATAACGATGAGGGCGATAGTGAATATTTTACCCGTCGTGGTTACCGGGTGGACGTCCCCATAGCCCACCGTAGCGATCGTGACAATGACGTAATAAAAAGAGTCGATCAGAGAACGGCCTTCAATAGCCATAAACCCGAAAGTTCCCAGGATCATCAGAACGCAAAAGATAATAAGGAAAACTTTCAGTCTGGATTTAAAGCCGTGCATGATTGAATCCCCATTGGGAGTGATAGAGAGAGAACTTTGAAAAATGCTTCATTTTTTGCTATTGAAAAAAAAGTATAAAATAAGCGACGAAGGTGGTCAAGGATAATTCGCCCGTTGACTTTTTATTATAAAAAAGCGGAAAATAGGCCGCAAGGAATCAAGTCTATTATTATATGGAGGTTACTATGGGCAAGTTGGATGGAAAAGTGGCCGTGATTACCGGCGCCAGCCGCGGTATCGGTAAGGCAATCAGCACCCTTTTTGCCGCCGAAGGGGCCAAGGTGGTTTGCGCCGCCCGTACCCTTGGAGAAGGGGAACATAAGCTGGGCGGGTCCATCAATGAAACCGTTGCCGAAATTCGAAAGTCCGGCGGAGAGGCCATAGGGGTTCAAACCGATGTATCTTCCGAGAGCAGCTGTGAGAATTTAGTGAATGCCGCCCATGCAGAGTTCGGTCCGGTGGATGTGTTGGTGAATAATGCCGCTTTGAACTATTATATCCCGATAAAGGATTACCCGGTTCAGCGCTGGGTCAGGGCCTTTGCCGTCAATGTCCATGGACCATTTATGTTGTCGCAAAAGGTTTTGCCGGACATGATCGAGCGCGGTCAGGGGGCTATTGTCAACGTCTCCTCCGGAGCGGCCATTGGTCCCGGCCGCGGGCCCTATCAAAGTCCCGGCACCGGAGGAACCATGTATGGGGCCACCAAAGCGGCTCTGGAGCGGTTTACTCAGGGATTGGCCCAGGAAGTCTATCCATATGGGATATCGGTAACCTGCCTTTCCCCATCCAAAGTGGTTCCCACTCCCGGTACGGTTTATCACAAACTGGTGACCGGCTATGATGATCCGCGCGGAGAGCCGCCCGCTGTGATGGCCCGGGCCATTCTCCTTCTGGCTACCGAGCCCCGGGATAAGATCACCGGCCGGGTCACCTACAGTCAGGCCATCCTGAAAGAGTTCGGCTGGATTGAAAAAGCCGAAGGGCGCGGCATCGAGATCAAGGGGACGGGGTATAGCCAGATATGACAAGCCGATGTTTCCAAATCATGGTCTTTGGCCGGGGCGGTCGTAGGATCGCAGAGACGAAAGGAATTCTTTTATTATAAACTTAACAACTTAACAATGTCCCCTTAACTACATTAACAACTCAGAAAGGACGCAAAAAAATGAAAGTTGTGGCTTTTAACGGCAGCCCCAGGAAGGATGGCAATACGGCCATTTTAATCAATCATTTATTCCATGAACTGGAAAAAGAAGGGCTGGAAGCGGAACTGGTCCAGTTCTCCGGCAAGAAAATTCATGGTTGTATTGCCTGTTACAAGTGTTTTGAAAACAAGGATCAGCGTTGTTCAGTAAAAGACGATTTTGCCAACGAATGCATCGAAAAGATGATCAAGGCCGATGGGATTATTCTGGGCTCCCCCGTTTATTTTGCCGATGTCACTGCCGAAATGAAGGCCCTGATCGATCGGGCCGGTTTTGTTTCCCTAGCCAACAACGGTCTTTATAGAAATAAGGTGGGGGCCTCCGTGGCGGCCTTGCGTCGGACCGGCGGCATATACACCATTGATTCCATGAACCACTTTTTCCTGGCCGGACAAATGATCATTGTCGGACGAGGGATCGGCATCGGCCGGAATATCGGGGAAGTGGAAAAAGATGAAGAAGGGATCCAGATGGTAAAGACTCTGGGGCAGAGGATGGCCTGGCTGCTTAAAAAAGTATCCGGATAGGAGGATGATCCCCGGAGGAGAAATCCTATCTTGACCATCTGAAGGGGGAGGTGCCTTCGCCTTCGTTAAAGTGAAAGGTCGAAAAAACAAAAGAACAAGGAAATACCAAAGACCATGAACCCGGATAAACTCTGGACCAAAGACTTCATCCTCCTTGGGCTGGCCAACCTGCTCATGTCCATCGGCTTTTATTTTCTGATGCCGACTTTGCCGATCTATGTTGTTGACCAGTTGCAGGCCAGCAAAGGAGAAGTCGGTTACGTGCTGGCTGCCTATACACTCTCCGCCCTTATTATCCGTCCTTTTACCGGGTATGTCATTGACAGGGCCGGACGAAAGTGGATCTTTATCACTTCGTTTCTTCTATTTGCTTTCACCTTGGGCACGTATCCCTTGGCCTCAACTTTTATGTTATTACTTTTTATCCGGTTTTTTCATGGTTTCCTGTGGGGAATTACCGGTACGTCCGGTGCCACCCTGATTGTGGATGTAATTCCTCCTGCCAGAAGGGGGCAAGGAATCGGTATCTATGGTTTATCGATGACCATTGCCATGGCCATAGGTCCGGTTCTGGCATTGATCATTATGGGTAAAGACCATTATAACACCATGTTTTTTTCATCCATGTTCGTCGCCTTAGTTGGTTTTATTATTCTTATTTTTGTCAGATATCCCCGTTTCGAAACAAAAAACAAGGACCCTTTTACCTTCCGAAACATACTGGAGAGGAGAACGCTTCCCATCGCCCTGGTTCAACTTCTTTTCGGTGCCACCTATGGCGGTGTCGTTTCTTTTATTACGCTTTATGCAAAAGAAATCGAGATTCGACAGGCCAGCCCTTTTTTCTTTATTTTTGCCGCCGGTATTTTCATTGCCCGGCTCTGGTCCGGAAAAATATTTGATCGGAAGGGTCCCAAATACCTGGTCCTTTCCGGGATTATCCTATTAATAGCCGGATTTTTTATTCTCTCTCTGGTTAAAAATATGGGAGGTTATTATTCCTCCGCTTTTTTCATCGGTCTGGGAACTGGAATTCTCATGCCTACTCTAATGGCCATGGCTAATAACGTAGTCGAAAAACACCGGCGGGGTGCCGCCAATGCCACCGTTATTACGGCTTTTGATCTGGGTATCGGTTCGGGATCTATTTTGCTGGGATTTCTAAGCGAGCGAATCACTCTTGGATATACCTATCTATCCTGCACACTGATCCTTGCTTTCGCTTTCTTTTATTTCCTATTGAAGGGTTATTCCTTTTACGAAAACCATCTAATCAAAGAGGAATCTTAACTGTTCTATATCGCTTGTTTGTGAAAAGCGTCCTAAGGACCGGGAGCTATTTTTTCCCAACAGGTATTATTGTTCAATATCCCCATTTCATTAGAGGATCAATGGATTATTTTGGATCAGCCGTTTTCCTTGAATTTGCACTTTGCAATTTCCAATTTGCATTTTCAAATTCCGGCTTGTCCGGGTTAGGCTATAATAATTCTATAACCACAGTGAAACTTTTGGCCTGCTTCCAGAGATAAAATACCCGGCTTTTGGGTGATATCGCCATCACTGTCTTCAGGTGAAGCCACTCCGTACCAAGGCTC
>CAZSTT010000115.1:4826-11382 GCA_964609705.1 uncultured Thermodesulfobacteriota bacterium | reverse complement strand
CAATACCGAAAGGAGAGTATTTACCCATGAATATTGAAGAAAAAGTGAAGGCCATTATTTGTGAGCAGCTGAGCGTCGCCGAAGAGGACGTGGTTCCCAAGGCCTCTTTCGTAGATGATCTGGGAGCTGATTCTTTGGACCTGGTGGAGATGATTATGGCCATGGAAGAGGCCTTTAATATTTCCATTGCCGATGAAGATGCCGAAAATATCAAAACCGTTCAGGATGCTATTAACTATATTCAGGCCAACACCCAATAAAGAGGGGTGAATTCCTTTTTTCAGGAGGCAAGGTTTTGGGAAAAAGAGTTGTGGTTACAGGCCTGGGCCTGGTAACTCCAGTGGGAGTGGGGGTGAAGGAAACCTGGGAAAACCTGTGCCAGGGCAAATCGGGGATCGGACCGATTACTCGTTTTGATGCCAGTAAGTTTCGTACCCGGATAGCCGGTGAGATCAAAGGGTTTAGGGCTGAGGACTTCGTTCCCCAGAAAATGATCAAACGGCTTGACGTCTTTGTCCATTATGCCCTGGCTGCGGCTCGAATGGCCATGGAACAGGCCAAATTGAAAATTACCCCCGAACTGGCTCCCCAGGTCGGGGTCATGACAGGTTGCGGATTGGGGGGGCTCCGGACCATTGAAGACATGCACACCCTTTTGCTCAATCGTGGTCCGGATCGAATCAGTCCTTTTTTTATCCCCATGTTGATCGCCAATATGGCTCCTGGCCAGATTGCCATCGAATATGGGGCCAAAGGGCCTAATTTATCTATCGAGACCGCTTGTGCAGCCGGCAACCACGCCATCGGAGATTCCTTTAAACTGATCCAGAGAGGGGCGGCCAAGGCCATGATCTGCGGCGGGGTTGAAGCAGTGATCACCCCCCTGGCCGTTGGCGGATTTAATGCCATGCGTGCCCTTTCCACAAGGAATGGGGAACCGGAAAAGGCTTCCCGACCCTTTGACAAGGAGCGGGATGGCTTTGTTATGGCCGAAGGCAGCGGCATCATGATCCTGGAAGATTTGGAGTTTGCCCTGGAACGGGGCGCTCCGATCCTGGGGGAAATCGCGGGTTACGGATTGACCGGGGATGCCTATCATATGACCGCCCCATCTCCTGACGGAGACGGGGCTATCCGATGCATGCAGATGGCCCTGGATGACGCGGGGATGAGACCGGATCAGGTCCAATACATCAATGCTCATGGGACTTCAACGGACTTAAATGATGTGGCCGAGACCTTGGCCATTAAAGCTGTTTTTAAGGACCACAGCACCAAGCTGGCCGTCAGCTCCACCAAGTCCATGACCGGGCACATGCTGGGTGGTGCCGGCGGGGTGGAATCGGTTCTTACGGTACTGACGATCCTGGAAGATCTGATTCCGCCGACGATTAACTTGGATAATCCGGACCCCCAATGCGATCTGGACTATGTGCCCCACCAGGCCCGGAAGGCCGAGGTGAAGGTCGCCATAACTAATTCTTTCGGCTTTGGGGGCACCAATGCCGTATTACTCTTTAAAAAATATGACTGAGGACTTGGGGGAAAGTCCATCGGCCCTTCGGTCTACGGGATTCTGCTGCTTCTACGGTTATGGCGGCAGGTCTCTTGCCACGCCATTGGCCTCCCCATCCCTTTACCTTGAAGATAACGCTCAAGCCCTTCCCTCCGGCAGGGCGTCCCTTTTGTCTCCCTTGGTCCCGACTTTGGCAGGAGAGTTTCACCCTGTCGTCCTTTTATAAATATAAGAATTTTCGGAGTCCATCATGCTAAAGAAAAACAGGAAAGTTGAACTGATGATCGGATCCGATCATGCCGGTTTTGATTTAAAGAAATGCCTCCTGGATACGCTTACAGCCAAAGGGATCTGTTGGGAAGATGTGGGGACCTTTAACGACGAATCGGTGGATTACACGGATTTTGCCTTCCGTGTGGCCCGGGCGGTCTCAACCGGCCGGGTAAAAAAAGGCATCCTGATTTGCGGGACCGGAATCGGGATGTCCATTACAGCCAATAGGCTGCCGGGGGTACGGGCCGCTCTCTGCAATGATCTCTATACCGTCCGGATGGCCAGAGCCCACAATAACGCCAATATCCTTGCTTTGGGGAGTCGGGTGGTCGGACCCGGGTTGGCCCAAGAGATCGTATTGACTTTTTTGGAGACCCCTTTTGAAAAAGGGAGGCATTTGAGAAGAATCCGGAAAATGGATGAAGACCCAACCAAACAGATTTGAAATTTCTTTGTTACTGGTTAATCGTTTTTACGAGCAACCAGCAACAAGCAACGAATTGGAAGTAATTCATAAAAGTTAAAAATAAATTCTCAGATTTAAACTTTAAAACTATTATGAGCATACCCCAACGTCCTCCTTGGCCGGTCTATTTTATGGATATTGCCGATTTGGTGGCCCGACGTTCGACCTGCCTGCGACGCCGGGTGGGGGCTATTGCGGTCAAAGGGAAAAGAATACTGGCCACAGGATATAATGGGGCGCCTTCCGGGATTCCCCATTGTCTGGATATCGGGTGCCTTAGGGAGCAGGAAGGGATCCCCTCCGGAGAACGGCATGAATTATGCCGGGGTATCCATGCCGAACAGAATGTGATTATTCAGGCGGCTCATCACGGCGTATCTATCGAGGGAGCGACTTTGTATTGTACCAATCTACCTTGTATTATTTGCTCCAAGATGCTGATCAATGCCGGGATAAGGGAGATTTATTACAGGGAAGGGTATGCCGATTCCCTTTCTGAAGCCTTATTGAAAGCCGCCCAGGTTCCGTTGATTCAATTTTCCGGAAAGGAATGATCCATGAAGTGCCCTTATTGCGGTTCTTTTAATAACAAAGTGGTTGATTCAAGGCTCAGCCGGGAAGGGATCATGATCCGGCGGCGGCGGGAATGTGACGCCTGTCAGCGTCGGTTTACCACCTATGAGAAGGTGGAGGAGATCCATCCGGTAGTGATCAAAAAAGACGGACGGCGGGAGCCTTTTCAACGGGATAAGATCGTTGAAGGGATTCAGGTGGCTTGCAAAAAGCGTCCGATCAGCGTTGAGGACGTTGAAGAATTCATAGATTTTATAGAGCAATCTTTTCAAGACTCCGGACGAAAGGAAATTGCCACCTCGGAAATCGGAGAGATGGTTATGGCCAAGCTCCATGAATGGGATGATGTGGCTTACGTACGGTTTGCCTCTGTTTACCGTCAATTTAAAGACCCGGGTGACTTTGTGCTGGAATTGAAGGAACTCCTGGAGAGCCGTAAAAAGAAAGAAAATAAAAAAAATAAAAAGTAACTGGTCGCGGGTGACGGGGATAAGGGATTATCGTTGCTCGTTACTCGTTCCCCGTTTCGCGCCATTCCCTATGCCCTCGCCTACAGCCAAAGATATCTTCTATATGAAAATGGCCCTGCGTCTGGCCCGAAAAGGTCTGGGGAGAACTTCTCCAAATCCGATGGTCGGATCGGTAGTGGTCCGGAAAGAGAGGGTGGTCGGGCAGGGATTTCATCAAAAGGCCGGCGGTCCCCATGCCGAACCGAGGGCCATCGCTCAGGCGGGAAAAGAGGCTAAAGGGGCCACCCTGTATGTGAACCTGGAACCCTGCAATCATTTCGGCCGAACGCCTCCCTGCACTCAGGCCATTATCGAAAGCGGAATAAAAAAAGTGGTTTTCGGATTGTCCGATCCCAATCCGGGGGTCAAAGGGGGCGGGGGTGATTGGCTTCGGTCCCGGGGGATCGAGGTGGTTCGGGGGGTCCTGGAAGAAGATTGCCGGCGTCTGAACGAGGTTTATATAAAATGGATTACCACCGGTCTTCCTTTTGTCATCTTGAAAGCGGCGGTCAGCCTCGACGGTCGGATTGCCACCCGGACCGGTGATTCAAAATGGATCAGCAACGAACGTTCCCGGCTTTTGGTTCATCAGCTCCGAAACCAGGCGGATGGGGTTTTGGTGGGCATCAGGACCGTGATTACCGATGATCCACTGCTGACCGTCAGGTTACCTCGGGGAAAGATCAAAGATCCCCTGCGGATCGTCCTCGACCCCCAATTGAGGATTCCCCCGAAAGCACGAATCCTGGAGGGCCCGGCCAGGACCCTGATAGTCAGCGGGACCAAGATCCGGAACCCAAAGAGGAGGACCCTGGAACAAAAGGGGGTGGAGATCCTCACATTGCCGGACCGGGGCGGACAGATCTCAATCAAAAAACTGCTGATCCGCCTGGGACGGAGGGGGATTACCAGCCTTGTGGTTGAAGGCGGGGCTGAGGTTTACGGTTCTTTCCTGAAAGAACGTCTGGTGGACAAACTGTTTGTTTTTATCGCCCCTTGTCTTATCGGAGGTCGAAAGGCCATAGGAATGATCGGAGGGGCAGGGATAACCCGGATGACCGAGGCTATTCGACTAAAAGAGATGAGCGTTAAACCGTGGTCCGGGGATATTTTAGTGGAAGCCTATCCCGAAACATGAGATAATAACAAAATAATGCAGGAGTCAAGGGGTCCAGGATTCAAGGATTCAAGTGAAAACCGGGAACCCCAGAATCCTTAACTCTTTGAACCCTTGAACCCTTGACTCCTTGAATCCTTTTTTGAAGGTTTTTTATGTTTACCGGATTAATCGAAGGGCCGGGGGTCGTTCTCCGAATTGAGAAAAGAAGGGATAAAGCCCTTTTTTCGATCAAACCGGAATTCCCCTGGGAAGAAAGGAATCTGGGAGAAAGTGTGGCCGTGAACGGAGTCTGTCTGACGGCCTCGGCCTGGACCGGAAACTCCTTCTCGGCTGATGTCTCGGAAGAAACCCTGACCCGTTCCAACCTGGGGAAATTCAAGGTTGGTGATCAAGTCAATCTGGAAAGGGCCTTGCGATTGTCCGACCGGCTGGGGGGGCACTGGGTTACCGGCCATATTGATGGAACCGGAAGGATTTTTCACAAAGAATTTCAAGAGAATTTCTTCAGACTGGTCATTGCCGTTCCGGAATCCTTAAGACCCTTCATAGTAGAAAAAGGATCTATCGCCGTCGACGGGGTCAGTTTAACGGTAAATAGGGTTGGTGAGAAGGATCTTGAATTGACCATTATTCCCCATACCGGAGCCCAAACCACCCTGACGGGGAAAAAAGTCGGAGACGAAGTAAACCTGGAGACCGACCTGATCGGCAAATATGTCTATCAGTTTTTATCCCGCCCAAAAGGGGAAGGGTTATTAAAGTCAAAGGTGAACGAGAATTTTTTGAGAGAACATGGGTTTTTATAAGCTCATAGCTGATAGCTGACAGGAAAATCTGTTATTTTTTGCTATGAGCTGTGAGCTATGAGCTTTTTTCGAAGGAGTTCATAAAATGCCGATTTCGACAATAGAAGACGCCCTGGAGGATATCAGGGCCGGTAGGATGATCATCCTGGTTGATGATGAAGACCGGGAAAATGAAGGGGATTTGACCATGGCGGCCGAAAAGGTCACTCCGGAAGCCATCAATTTCATGGCCCGATTCGGACGGGGTCTTATTTGCCTCTCTCTGACACCCGAAAAGGTGGAACAGTTACAATTGCCGATGATGGTCCGTCACAATACCTCTAACCTTAAAACGGCCTTTACCGTATCCGTTGAAGCTCGCAAAGGTGTGACCACCGGGATTTCCGCCGCCGACAGGGCTACGACTATTTTAGCGGCCATTGATGACAATGCCCAGCCGGAAGACCTGGTCAGTCCGGGTCATATCTTTCCTTTGAGGTCCCGGAGAGGGGGGGTTTTGGTCCGCACCGGTCAAACCGAAGGGTCCGTGGACCTGTCCCGTCTGGCCGGTTTAAAGCCCTATGGGGTCATTTGTGAGATCATGAAGGATGACGGGACCATGGCCCGGATGCCGGACCTGGAGTCTTTTTCCCGGGAGCACAACCTTAAAATCATTACCATCCAGGATCTGATCGAATACCGTTTCCAGAACGAATCCTTTGTCCATCGTCGAGCGGAGACCGTTTTGCCGACTCCCTATGGCACCTTTAAGGCCATCGTCTATGAAAACGATGTGGACGAACATCAGCACCTGGCCCTGGTTAAAGGGGAAATAAACCCTAAACAGGAGATCCTGGTCCGGGTCCATTCTGAATGTCTGACCGGAGATGTCTTCGGCTCTTTACGTTGCGACTGCGGTGAACAGCTCAAAGCCGCCTTAAAAATGATTCAAAAAGAGGGAAGCGGGGTTTTGTTGTACATCCATCAGGAAGGGCGGGGGATCGGACTGGTCAACAAACTCCGGGCCTATATGCTGCAGGATCAGGGGAAAGATACGGTTGAGGCCAATGAAGCCCTGGGATTTAAGCCTGATTTGAGGGATTATGGGATCGGAGCCCAGATCCTGGCCGACCTGGGGGTCCGGAGGATGCGCCTGATGACCAATAATCCCAAGAAAATAATTGGATTGGAAGGGTACGGCCTCCAGGTAACCGAACGGGTGTCCATTGAAATTACTCCAAAGAAAGAGAATATCAATTACCTGAAAACCAAACGGCAGAAAATGGGCCACCTGCTTGATTTGGGCACCAGCGG
>CAZSTT010000115.1:0-4726 GCA_964609705.1 uncultured Thermodesulfobacteriota bacterium | reverse complement strand
TTAAAGGAGGACGGTCGATGGCCAGGATCTTTGAAGGAAAATTACAAGCCGAAGGAATGAAATTTGCCCTGGTGGTAAGCCGGTTCAATGATTTTATCGGCGAACATCTGGTTGGAGGGGCCTTGGATGCCTTGAATCGGAACGGCGCCAGAGAGGAAGATGTGGCGGTCTACAAGGTGCCGGGGGCCTTTGAAATTCCCCTGGTGGCCAAGCAATTGGCTTTGAAAAAAAAATACGATGCTATTATCTGTCTGGGAGCGGTCATCCGAGGGTCGACCCCTCATTTTGAATATGTCAGTGCCGAGATGTCCAAGGGTATCGCCAATGCCTCTCTGGAAACCGGGGTCCCTATGTCGTTTGGGGTGCTGACCACCGATACCCTGGAGCAGGCCATAGAACGGGCCGGTTCCAAAGCCGGAAATAAAGGCTGGAGTGCAGCCCTGGCAGCCATTGAAATGGTGGATTTGCTCAAAAAAATAAATGAATAGTACTTTACCTGTCACCAAGGGGGAAGCCGAGGCTTCGGACCTATCTCAACCTCCTGATCCGAAAACCGGGTCCAAAGGAAGCCGAAGAAAATCGCGAGAGGCGGCCCTTCAGGCCCTGTTTCTGATTGAGATGAATCCGACTAATCCTGTCGAATTGTCCCTGGCTGTTTTTTCAGAGAACTTTCCGGTAAAAAAAGGATCTCAACCTTATTTTTCTCGTCTTGTCCTTGGGGTTGGGGAACAAAGGGAAGCCATCGATCGTCTTATCAGGGATTATGCCGAAAATTGGCGGATAGAACGGATGTCCGGAGTGGATAGAAATATTTTGAGGATCGCTGTTTTTGAACTGGTCTTTTGTAACGACATTCCTCCCCGGGTAGCCATTAATGAGGCCATTGATCTGGGAAAATTATACGGAACTGAAGAGTCCGGGGCTTTTATCAACGGTATCCTGGACAGCATCTTTTTGGAAAGATACGGAAAGTCCGAGGCCGAAGGAGAAAAGCTCGATCCTCTAAAATCAGAGCCTGATGCCGGGACTTAACCCCGCCTGCGGCGGGATCTGATGACGAATTCGGGCTTCCAGCTATTTTTTTCGAGTCCATCACTATGAACAGCAGGATCAATTTTACTTATGAATATTAAATATAATCCCCACGCTATCGAGGCCAAATGGCAGGCCCACTGGGAGCAGATCAAGGCCTTCAAAGTTGCCGAGGATCCGGGCCGGAAGAAATATTATCTCCTGGAGATGTTCCCTTATCCTTCGGGAAGGATCCATATGGGGCATGTGCGGAATTATACCATCGGCGATGTGGTAGCCCGATATAAAAGGATGAAAGGGTTTAATGTCCTGCACCCCATGGGTTGGGATGCCTTTGGGATGCCCGCGGAGAATGCGGCCATCGCCAACAAGGTTCATCCGGCCCGATGGACCTATGACAATATTGATTATATGAGGACCCAATTGAAAAAATTGGGCTTCAGCTATGACTGGGACCGCGAACTGGCCACCTGTGATCCGACCTATTATAAATGGGAACAGCTTTTTTTCCTGAAGATGTGGGAAAAAGGGCTGGTCTATCGTCGAAAGTCTTTGGTCAACTGGTGCGCCCAGTGTCAGACCGTGCTGGCTAATGAACAGGTAGTCGGGGATGGGCGATGCTGGCGTTGCGACCAGCCGGTTCAAGGGAAAGAATTGGAGCAGTGGTTTTTCCGCATCACTCAATATGCTGAGGAGCTCCTGGACTGGTGCGAGAAACTGCCGGGCTGGCCGGAAAAGGTCCTGATCATGCAACGCAATTGGATCGGGAAGAGTTTCGGAACGGAAATTGATTTTCCTCTGGAGGATGGTTCCGGGAAATTGACGGTTTTTACCACCCGCCCGGATACCCTTTTCGGGGCCACTTTCATGAGTCTGGCCGTGGAACATCCCTTAGTGCAGAAGCTCTCGCAGAATACCTCCCAGGAAGAACCGGTCAAGGCCTTCGTGAAAAAGGTACAAGGATTGAACCGACGCCCGGATTCGGATGTCGATTTGGAAAAGGAAGGGGTTTTTACCGGCTCCTTTTGTATCAATCCGATGACCCGGGAAAAGATGCCCATTTTTGTAGCTAACTTTGTCCTGATGGGATACGGGACCGGAGCGGTGATGGCCGTTCCCACTCATGACCAACGGGATTTTGAATTTTCCCGCAAGTATGGGTTACCGCTCAGGGTGGTTATTCAGCCTGAGGGAGAAGAACTTTTAACCCCGGAAACCATGGCCGGGGCCTATGAGGGACCGGGAAAACTGGTCAATTCCGGCCTCTTTAACGGGCAGGATAATGAAGAGGCCAAAAAAGCGATTACCCGGCATCTGGAAGAAAAAGGGCAGGGCCGGGAAAAAGTTCAATACCGCTTACGGGACTGGGGGGTTTCCAGACAAAGGTACTGGGGTGCGCCCATCCCGATGATTTATTGTGACCGATGCGGGATAGTCCCGGAAAGAGAGGATCACCTGCCGGTTCTTCTTCCTCTGGATGCCGAGATCACCCCGGCCGGCGGATCGCCTTTGCCTTTGCTTAAGGAATTTATTGAGACCACCTGTCCAAAGTGTAACGGGCCGGGACGGCGGGAAACCGATACCATGGATACTTTTGTGGAGTCTTCCTGGTATTTTGATCGCTACGCCTGTCCGGATTATTCGGAAGGACCTCTGGAGCCAGGCCGGGTCGACTACTGGATGCCGGTGGATCAATATATCGGCGGTATCGAGCATGCCGTCCTTCATTTATTATACTCTCGTTTTTTTACCAAGGTACTCCGGGATTTGGGATTTCTGAAAGTGGATGAGCCTTTCATCAATCTGCTCACCCAGGGGATGGTGATTAAAGACGGGGCCAAGATGTCGAAATCCAAGGGCAATGTCGTCGACCCCGATGCCTTGATCCAAAAATATGGGGCCGATACCGTGCGTCTTTTTTGTTTGTTCGCCTCTCCGCCGGACAGGGATTTGGAATGGAGCGATCAAGGGGTTGAGGGTTCTTTCCGTTTTCTCCAAAGATTCTGGAATCTGGTTTTAGACTGTCGGGAAGAAATTCAGGGGCACTCTTTTTCTCGCAAGAATATCCCGGCCGGCGATCGGGGACGCAGTCTGTATGTCAAATTGAATCAGACCATCAAAAAGGTTACCGAAGATGTTGACGACCGGTTTCATTTCAATACGGCCATCAGCGCCGTGATGGAATTAGTCAATGCCCTTTATTTGTTTCAGGCCGACCAGACCGGGGATTCGATGAAAAATTCACTCATGGCCAGAGCGGTGGAAACCAGCCTGATCCTGTTATCCCCGATCGTTCCCCATGTCTGCGAAGAACTCTGGCAGTTGCTGGGTAAAACGGGGAGCATTCACGAACAACCCTGGCCGGATTGGGATCCCAATGCCTTAACGGAAGAAGAACAAGTGGTGGTTATTCAGGTTAACGGCAAGGTTCGTTCCAGGATTACCGTCGGCCCTTCGGTTTCCGAGGAAGAAATCAAGAGACTGGCCTGGGAACAGCCGCGGATTCAGGAGTGGCTGCAAGGCAAAGAATGGGTCAAGACGATTGTCATTCAGAGAAAATTAGTGAATATTGTGGTTAAATAAAGGAAAGGTCCAAGGTATAAGGTCCTGGGTGGGACAAGAAATTAAAGTACCCGGTTTTTCCTTAAACCTTAAACCTTAAACCTTATACCATTTCTTTTAAAGGAGACTATCTGTGGGAAGGACTTGTCTGAAGGTTTGTCGGTTAATCGCCTGGTTATCCTTCTTATGGATCATCTCCGGATGCGGCGGATACGGTTTCCGAGGCACCGTTAACAATCTGCCCTCCGATATTAAATCAGTATCTATCCCTGTTTTTACAAATGAAAGTATCGAACCCGGGGTGGAAGTTATTTTTGCCAATGCCTTGATTTATGAGTTTAACCGGAGTCGAGTCCTTCAGGTGGTTTCGGAAGCAGAGGCCCAAGCCCAAATCGACGGAAAAATAAGATCCATTGCCATAGATCCGGTTATTTATACCAACTTGACTCAGGCTGTGGAAAGAAAAGTGACTGTTATCCTGGAAGTTACCTTCCGGCGATCCGACAATCAAAAGATTCTATGGCAGAACAAGGGCTTATCAAGATATGAGGTTTATCGGATAACTACCGATCCCAATCAGACCCAGCGGAATAAAGAAGAGGTGATCAAGAAAATTGCCCAAGACCTCTCAGAACGGATCCATAACTCAATTCTGGAAAATTTTTAAGCCTGGGCAGCGGGTTGTCCGGATAGTTTATTGATCTTTTTTGAAAGTCTGGAAATCTTTCGTGAGGCTGTCCGCGGATGCAAAATGCCTTTGGACCCGGCTCGATTAATTAAAGAAACAGCCTCAATCAGGGCGGGAGACGCTGATTCTTTTGAGGAAGCATCCAAAACTTTAAGGTATTGCTTAACTTTTGTTTTTATCTTGGATTTCATGCTGGCATTTCGTAAACGACGAACTTTGTTTTGTTTGGCCCTTTTTAGGGCCGATGGATGATTAGCCAAAGGAACCTCCTTAAAGAAATAAAATAAAAAGGAAACCATAGTATTTTTTTAATGATTTGTCAAATTATTTTGATATAGTGGAAATTGAAAGACCGTTTTAGTTAAGTGGGGATGTAGCTCAGATGGGAGAGCGGTACGTTCGCAATGTACAGGCCGGGGGTTCGATCCCCCCCATCTCCACCAA
>CAZSTT010000114.1:0-11406 GCA_964609705.1 uncultured Thermodesulfobacteriota bacterium | reverse complement strand
ACCGGCATCAGGAGCCGAACGCCGTCATGGATAACCGCTCCCGGCAGGAGAGGAAGAATCAAGGGAAAGAAGGCACAAAAAACAGGCAGGGTTTGCTCCGGGGAGGAACGGAATCTTGGGATAGAGGCCAGGATCCCGACCACCACTGCCAAAAGAATCGACAGGGGAATACTGACCCCTAACATAAAAAAAGAGTAATACCAGGGCAATTGGGAGGTAGAATAAATTTTATTAAAAAAAAGAGTCCCAAAAGAAGGCCGGGTAATACTGGCATTAATAAACTCCAGAATACGCGGAAGGGTGGAATGCCAAAGATAGGGGTCAACCAGGACGAAAACAAGGGGAGATAAAAAAACGGCCGCAAAAAAATTTTTATAAATACGAGACCGGTTATTCCGGTATAAAAAAGACCAGAGGATCAGAGGAAGAGGTATCAAAAATCCGGGAAATTTGGTCGCCATGGCCAAACCCCAAAAGAGGCCGAAGGCCACACTCCAGGCGGTCTTTTCCAGCCCCCGCCAAAAAGCATAAGCCGTAGCCATCCATAAGGCGGTCAGGGGGATATCGGTCATGGCAAAGTGGGCATGTCCGAAAAGATGCGGCATGGCCAGAGCACTGAGCATGGCCACCCAAGCCGAGGTGGTATTGGTCAAGGCCCTGGTCCAGGACCAGACCACCCAGAGAAGGACCAGGAAAAACAGGGTGGTTGAAAGACGAAACCCTCTAATATCACCCAGAAAATTTCCGGTTCCGACCCAGGTCAATCCGGAAAGGATTCGGGATAAGGGGGGATGAGGGACATGATAGGGGTCCCAATGCCAGAATTGAGAAATAACCGGATCTTGAAGCCAGGTCACGGCCTTCCCGGCCCAGGCTCCTCGAAAAACCTGACCGATCCATTCCAGGTGCAGGGCCGTAGCCTTAAAATAGGCCGGTTCATCCCAGGTGATCCCATAGTGAGGAGAAGTGGCGTTGACCAGAATTCCGACAACACTCAAAAATAATAGAAGCGCAATTTTTTGTGACATTTCTTTGTTTTTTTGTTATCCGATTCCCGATGCCTGATCCGCGCTGAACATCCTAACCTTCTCATTTTCCACCTTCAGGCCTCGCCTGACTTCCGGCATCTCCCCTCAGGTTAATCCGTGATCTCTTTTGTTTTTATCCGGTATCCGGTTCCCTCACCTTATGATTTTAACCTTCTGTGCCTCCAGCGTATCTTTATAAGCCCCAAAAAACTGTTCAATAAATCCTTCCTTAAACGGACCCGGGTTTCTTCCCGGTTACTCCAGTTCACCGGGATCTCGACCCGGCGATATCCCAAACGATCGGCCAAATAAAGGAGTTCGGCATCAAAGCTCCAGTCCGCAAGGGTCAGCCGGGAGAACAGGTCCTTGGCCGCCGGACCTTTAAACGCCTTAAATCCGCAAGTGAAATCAGAAACGTCCAAATCAAGTATCCAACGGGAAAGGGCGGCAAAACCTCGTCCCAGGACCTCACGGGTTACTGGTTGATGGACCAGAACTCTGGCCCCGGGGACTTTTCGGGATCCAATGGCCAGATCACAGCCCCGGTCTAAGGCCTTCAAAAATGTCTCCAATTCTTGAAAAGAAACCGAGAGGTCCATATCGGAAAAAAGGATTATCCGGCCCCGGCTGTGGCTCACCCCCTCTTTCAAAGCCCCGCCTTTCCCCTGATTTTTTGCCAGGGTCCGCAAGAGGAGGCGAGAATCCTGTCGAGCCATACCAGCAGCAATATGGGAGGTATGATCATGGCTTCCATCATCGACCAGGATGATCTCAAAGTCAACAGCCGCCAGATCAAGCGTTTGTACCACTTGAAGGAGATTGTTCTTTAAAATGGTTTCTTCATTAAAAACGGGGAAAACGACCGAAAGTTCGGGCATCATGGTTTTCCCGTTTTTTTTCTTTTTATCAAATAAAAGAAAAAACAAAACATGCCGATCAAGGTTATCAGGGTGATAGCCAGGCCTATTTTTAGGGAAAAGGGATTGTAATAAAAACGGATGGTATGATATCCCGGTCCCAAAGCAATGGCCCGGAAGGCATGGTTGGCTCGCAAAATTTTTCCATCCTCCCCATCAACCCGCACCTTCCAGCCGGGATAAAAGGTTTCACCCAAGAAAAGAATACGGGGACCGGTGGCATTGGCTTCGATGACTATCTGATTCAACCGACGGTCAATGATCCTGACCTTCTCCTGATCCGGCACCAACCCCTTGCCCGGAGGAGGAGGCGAAGGGGTTTCTTCTAAAATCACGGTTTTCACCGGATCAAAACCTTTTCTCCTGAATAAATCGATCCTCTCTTTTCCATTAGGGACCACCAGATAATGGGAGGCCAGAAAGGCCCTGGGCAGCAAGGCCTTATTTTCATAAAGATGGGCGACAATCGTTTGATACGTCCTGGGACGGCGGGGGTTATTTTGAGCCGGGCCGATCGGCATTACATAGGATTCCCCTCTGCGAATAAGTCTCAAGTCCGGATCGGGGACGGCCTTGTGCCAAAGGATATATTTGACGTTCATCAATCTTAAGATATCCGTGGCCCCGGGATGGGAGTCATTCTCATTAAGAACGGTCAGGAGGTCCTGGTAAGGATGATAGGTCATGATCCCGAAGCCCGAGGTATTAAAAATTCTATGGACCAGAGGATACTCAAAATATAAATTTTCTTTTAAAATATAATAGATCAAACCGTCCATCTCCACCTTTCGGGGGAGTTCCGTCTTATTCATAGTGGGGTCCACATAAATGCGGCCCTTTTCAGAATCGGAAAGGATGACTTCCAGATTGGGGCTAAGCGAATAAAAGGCCTGGGGGTCAACCCGGCGATAAAAACCCCAGTTGGCCAGAAAAAGATCCAGTATCAGAAGGAGGGCCAAAATGGTTTGTCCCTTTTTGATAGAGATCTTTCGGTCGGCTAAAAAAACAAAAAATAGAAAGGTCAGTAAAGCAAAGAGGGAGAACCGCTCCAGGTTATGAAGATTCAACCCCCAGGGACGGGCCTCACTGACCGGGAAAGAGGCCTCTAAAAAAACAACCAGGGACGATCTAAAAAGAAAAAGGATCAGCAGGATCAAAACCAGGAAAAAGGCCAGGACCAAAGAGACTTTTTTAAGGGTTAATAGTTTTTTTTGCGGATCCTCCTGCAGGCGGGAAGTCAAGGCATCCCAGCCCAAACCGGTCAACAGGCAAATAAACAGATTGGTAATAAAAAAGAATTTGACCGGATAACGGATCATCTGGACGCCGGGAACAAGACTATAGAGCCAGTGGTACAAGGGAGTATTCCTGCCCAGAGCCAGGAGTAATGAAAATAACAGGAAAAATCCGAACCACCCTTTTCTCCGGTCTTTCCCTAAAAAGAAGAAAAGGACCATCATGAAAGGGATTACTCCCAGATAGATGCTCTTAAGGTAGTTTTGATCGGTCTTATAATATTCGATTCCTCTCCAAAAAAAATCCGGCAAAAAAACATACAACAAGTCCATCCACCCCAAAGACCACCGCGTTGCTTCCTGGTAAGAAAACCCGATATACCGCATGGAATTTCTGGTCATTTCCCAGAAAGGAATGATCTGAACGGCACCTAAGCCGGCAAACAGAAGAAATATTATCCCCATCAGGGGAAGGCGCCATTTCCAGGAATGATAGGGTTGCCCGGGCAAAAGAGACTGGGGGAAACAGGTTAAAAAAAGAATCATGGCCTGGGTCAGGAGAAAGGCCTCAATCCCTCCTCCCAGAAATTGGACCAGAATGGTGATAACCGAAAGCAGGGGATATTTCCAAGACCGCTCCCGCAGGGCCCGCAGAAAGAAAAAAAATATCAGGGGAGCCCAGGTAGCCGATTGCAGGGTATTTAAAACATTATGGATAGAAAGAAGAAACCCCCCCAGGGTAAAGGAAAGACAGGACAATATTCCCGCTTGCCGGCTGCCCCCTAATTCCCGGGTCAACAGATAAACAAACCAGCCGGACAGGAAAAAATGCAGCACAATGGTAAGATTGAAGGCAAAATTGAGGGGTAAAATCAGGAGTAGAATATTAGGCGGATAGAGGACACTGGTCTGCAAAGAAGCAAATAGGGGTTGACCGCAAAAGGAATAAGGGTTCCACAAGGGCAGGTCCCCGGCCTTGAGGGCATCCACCCAGAGCTTGAGGTTTGGAAAGAAGAAAATCGGCAGGTCCCGTTCGACTAACAAACTGGACTGGACCAGGGCTTCCCAGAAATATAGGACGATCAGAGCCAAGAAGGAAATTAAGAGGATGGACCTGGTCAGGAATTCTTTTTTCATTAAAAAAAAGGCCGCATACGGGATATACGGCCTTTTTCATACCTCCCTGAAGCTTTAGGTGGTTGGAGAGTGGGTGGAAACAAGGTTCGGAGCCGTGAAACTCCAGGTATAACTCACGCCGCTGATGGTGGCCTGGAAGGTATTGGCCCCGGATATTTCGATGCCACCGCTGTCGGACATATAGCTGTTTCGAACAATGGTCGGAGTGATGGCCGTCCCGGAATTATTAACGGCATAGTCGGCATATGCAATAGCGGCGGCGGCCCGCAAATTTCCCGTCAAACCTCCCACGGCAGCCACCCGGGCCTGAGACCGCATATCAATATACCGGGGAATGGCTACAGCCGCCAGAATACCGATGATCACAATAACAATAATCAACTCAATCAGGGTAAAACCTTTCTGATCCTTAATCATCTTTTCACCTCCTCTGTTTTATGCTGACCCCTGGAAAATATGACTTCCCTTTATTCTATTTTATGCTGTAAGTTCAATTACTAATATTTTTATTGATAAAATTATAACAGATTTAAAGATCAAAGCAATCAAAATATTAGACCATTTCCCTATCCCCCTTTGACCATTTTGCCCATATCCCACATAGGCATAAAAACGGCCAGGGCCAGAAAAAGCATCATAGCCCCCATAAAAAGGATCATAATGGGTTCAATCAGGGAAGAAAGATTTTTTACGGCTTTGTCCACTTCCTTATCGTAAAACTCCGAAACCTTTTCGACGATTTCGTCCAGGGTCCCGGAAGACTCCCCCACGGCGAACATCTGATAGACCAATGGCGGGAATATGGACTTGTCTCTCATTTTCTCCGATAAGGTCCCCCCATCCTTGACCGATTGTCGCATCTTCATAATAATACTGGAGATATAAACATTGCCAATGGTGGAAGCGGAAATCTCGAGGGTTTCCAGCATCGGCAGGCCGCTACGATTCAAAGTGACGAACATGCGCGTGAAGCGAGACATGAAAATGCGTAAAAAAACCGGCCCCATAACCGGAAGCCGGATTTTCAACAAATCCCATTGAAAAAGACCGGATTCGGTTCGAACGTACCATTGAAACCCACCGATAACCGCCCCCAAAACCCCGAATATCAGATACCAATAATTGGAAAAGATGAAATGTAAGCCCAGCATCATTCGGGTGGGAAGGGGCAGGGTTGTTTTAATACTTTTGAATAATCCCATAAAATTGGGGATAATAAAATAGATGGCAAAAAGGAAGGCCCCGATCAAAGCTCCCATGACCATCTTGGGGTAGCGGGTAGCTGATTTGATACGGGCACTGGTTTCCAAATCATTCTCTAAAAAAGAACCGATACGGTTAAGCACCTCTTCCAGTTTTCCCGAGGCTTCACCGGCCTTCACCATTTGTACGTAAATTTTTGAAAATATCTTGGGATGATGGGCGAGGGCTTTGGATAAAGGTTCCCCTTCTTTTATCCGATCTACTGTTTCCAGGATGGCTTTACTGAGGAGGGGATTCTCGGACTGCTCGGCCAGTATTAACATGCCGGTTGTGATGGGGATCCCGGCCCGGATGATAGTGGCCAGTTGACTGGTAAAAAACAACAATTCATTCGGCTTAACTCTCTTGAATATATCTAAAACGGCTAATGGATTTCCCTTCCCGGAACCCGGGGCTTCATTTGTATTAGTTGTGGCGGGAGCACTTTTTCCGGATGACGCTTGTATAAATACCGGGGTATAGCCCATGTTCCCAATTTGGGTGGCAATGTCGTTCCGAGTCGGCCCCTCCAACTCCCCGCTAATTAGTTTTCCTTTTGAGTCTCGGGCTCTATAAGAAAATTGTGGCATCTTTGGACCGAATCAAATATATCCTTGAAATAAACAATGAATATATGCTAATTTTACTAATCAAGGGGAGGAACCAATATGAATAACGCCATAAAAGTGGTCCGCTGTCTCCTTACCAAGAAAAGGGGGGAAAAAACCACACCCGAAACCCGCTTCATCCCCTTTCAGGAGTTTGAATTATGGAAATTTTATGTGACCAAACAATACGATTTTATCATTACTGATGAAGAAATATACCTCTGGCTGCCGCAGGAAGAATTTGAACGAAAAAAAGACCGCCTGGGCAGGCTGGACGGGATTCCAGTACACAAGATCACCCTTTATTTCTTTCTGAGAACTGAAGGAGTCCTCGTTCCGGTCACCCGCTATTTTCAGGAATCCGATATCCCTAAAGTGAAACCTCTTTTCTTAAAACACTTTGAAGAATTTAAAGATGAAAATAATATAACCAAGGTCCTGGAACAGATCCAGGAAGAAAAGGGTATTTGCCTGAGAAATATTTAGATAAACTTGGCTTCCCTGGGAGTTACCCGATTTAGTTCCTCCAGGGTGGTTATCCCGGCCAGCACTTTGGCCACTCCATCTTCCCGCAAGGATTTCATCCCCTGTCTCAGATGGGCATAATCTTCGATTTCCTTATGGTTGGCCCTTCGATGGATCATCTCTTTCAGATCCCGGTCCACGATCAATATTTCAAATAACCCCAACCGTCCCTTATAACCGGATCCTTTGCAGGAAGAACACCCCTTTCCTCGATGTAAAATGACTTCCTCTTCCAGTGAAAGCTTCAGATCTTCAATTTCTTCGGCTGAAGCCTTGTAGGGTTCTTTGCAACGTGGGCAGATTACCCGGACCAGGCGCTGGCCAATAACCCCTTCTACCGTAGAAGCAATCAGGAAAGGATCCACCCCCATATCGGCCAAACGTACCAGGGAACTGGGGGCGTCGTTGGTGTGGAGGGTGGAGAGGACCAGGTGACCGGTCAGAGCCGACTGGACAGCGATTTCAGCCGTTTCAAAATCCCGGATTTCCCCGATCATAATCCCGTCCGGATCCTGTCTCAGGATGGAACGCAAACCTACGGCAAAGGTCAGGCCGGTTTTAAGGTTGATCTGGCATTGGCGGATCATATCCAGTCGATACTCGACCGGGTCCTCGAGAGTGACCAGGTGTTTCTCCGGGGAGTTAATAGTATTTAATATGGCATATAAAGTAGTCGTCTTGCCGCTGCCGGTCGGGCCGGTCACTAAAATAAACCCATAAGGTTTTTGAATCAAATAGCGGATCTTATCCATATCCCGAGGAAGAAAACCCAGGTCTTCAAGACCGATCACGATGCTGGATTGGTCCAAAATCCGCATGACCACATTTTCCCCATAAATAGTCGGGAAGGTCGAAACTCGAGAGTCGATTATTTTATTATCCAGGTTGAATTTAAACCGACCATCCTGGGGGAAACGTTTTTCAGAGATATCCATCTTACTCATGATCTTGATTCGAGAAATGACCGGGGCAATAAACTTGGCCGCCAGTGAGGAGGTTTCCTTTAAGATCCCGTCGATGCGGTAGCGGATTCGCAATACCTTTTCGTCCGGTTCCAGATGAATATCGCTGCATCGTTCTTTAATGGCCTCGGAAACAATCAGGTTGACCAACTGGCTGATGGGTCCTTCGTCAATAATATCCCCCTCATCGTTTTCCGGTTCAGGTGTTTCATCCTCAGCGACACCGGTCCGCACATCCTCTGACCCCATTTCTATTTTATCCAGCAATGAGGATCCATATAAGACGCCCAGGGTGGTCAGAATATCCTGTTCGGAGGCGATGGCCGGTTCAATCTCCAAACCGGTTTGGAAGGCCAAATCATCCAGGGCAAAAATGTTGAGAGGGTCGGCCATGGCCACCATCAGGACCTGACCCATTTTGGTCAAAGGGAGTACCAGATGCCGGCGGGCCACTTTTTCCGGGATAAGTTTCAACAGCGAGGAATCTATTTTTTCTTCTTTCAGATTGACATAATTGATCTTGAGCTGACGAGCCAGGGTTTTAATCAGGTTTTCTTCGGTGATAAATCCCAGGCGAATCAAAGATTTTCCCAGCCGTTCCTTGGTCTTCCTCTGGGATTCTATGGCCTTGGACAACTGGTCCGGGGTGACCATCCCGGCCTGAAGTAAAATATCACCTAATCTCTTTTTTTCTCGATTCATGGCTTGAGCATATAAAAAATGATTTATATTAATTAATTACATATAGAAAGTCCCTTGTCAACACTCATTTTCTATCGCCCGGGGGATTGTTTTGAATCGGCACTTCCGCCCTGGGGTTGAACCGGGTTCGGCTGATGAACCTGGTTCTTGACCAGCACCCGGGGTTGAACTTTTTCGGTTCCCCTGGCTTTCTGCTGGTTTTCCATTTTCATTCTTTCATAATGCTGGGGGGAGACTAAGGCCTGCCCCTGGTTGGCCAACAGGACCAGCAATCCACCCAAGAGAATCCATATAATTTTAGCTCGAAAATAGGATTCGAGACCGCTCACGCTTATCCCTATTTTCATAATTCGTCGTGTCACGCCACTAATAATCGTGGCATGACGGTTTAGCTTTAACCACATCATCGTTCACCTCCAAGGTTTAATACCTCTTTTAAGTTTTCCCTCTCCCGTTTCGGAAAATTCAGAATTCGTCGAGACCCCTTTCCTCAACGGCCCAGGATTTGAATAGCAACGTCGTCAAAAGCCACGATCCGATCCGAATTATTTAAATTTCCCATGGCATGAAGACCTAACTCCATATTATAGGATTCAAAGGTATTGAGGACAAATTTATAGGTCCGTATTGTAGCTTTCTCGGCCAGCAGGGTGACCAGATCGGTGTTGGCCGGAGGACTGCCGGTATCGGATCTCGTGTCGGCATAGGCGGAATTGATAATCCACTGGACCGGGTTGACCAGAGGCGTTGTGGAGGGCGGCTCCGGACCGATCTTGTTGGAAGCGCTGACCAGGGTAAAAAAGTCGTGATCCAGGGGATTGGTATTCGGGTTGAAGTTCGGAGTCCAAAAATTATGGATGGCATAAGGAACTCCGGATTCGACATAGTTGAACAGACCCAGGTTTTTGGAAGGCCAACTGGGAAAGAGGTCCGCACGAATCCATTCCGGGAACATCCTTTTCCGGGTAATATCGGTGGCCACCGAATTGGGGGTTCGCACTCCGTCATAATAGGGGGAGGCATCCCCGTAAAAGACGCTGATCTCGTTGACCCGTTGGCCCTGAAGAAAGGTATCCTTGACGCGGACCATGACCAGAGAACTGTCATTTAGCAAACCGTCCACACTATCCTGGGCGCCGACGACCTTCAGGTCATTTCCGGACCGGGGATTGGGATAGCTCGCCGGGTTACCCAGATCGGCATAGGCCAGCCAGCGCCTCTTTTCCACTCCGCCTTCGACCCTCTGCTCCCAGAGGACCAGGAGCAGCTTATTGGCCTTCCCCGGCGGTTTAATGCTGTTGGGGATTTTATCGTAGCCGACCCCACAACCGGAAGAGCTGTAAGTATAGCGCATGAATGCTATTCCGTACCCTTCGAACAGGCCTGAATTATTCGCCGTTTCATGCCAGCGGAAATTAAGCCCGGATACTGCCGCCTGCAAGCCCATGTACCAGCCCGCCTTTATTTGGGCCTCATAATCTACGTGAGAATAGGTTTGCCATGATTGTTTGATCTGATTGCCATGATCTTGATCCACCCGGGCCGCATGAAACCCTATGGTACAACCGGGGTTATCTCCGTCGGTACGAGGATAACTCCCCTGGTTGATAAAGGCCGCCCAGTAAAGATGAGTCCCCCCGGTAGATACGTAGGCCCCTATCTGAATCATTGTATGGTTGGCTGCATCCTTCAAATCCTGGGGCATAAATCCGCTTAAGGTGTTCATAGTATTAAGCAAAACAATTTGATTGCCCTGAGGCTGAAAGGGAAAATAATTGGGGGTATTGGGCCTGCTGCCGGATCGCACCTGGGCCCGGGCCAGAAGCAGGCCGTTGCCATCATTCACGGTCCCGATGGATATTACATCATAGTAAGGGTTTAAAAGGCCGGTCACCAGATTGACCGTGTAGGTGATCGTCCCCCGGCCATTGGCCAGGGTGTAGGTCTTGTTTTTGAACTGATTATCACTTATATCCACTCCGGCATAATACCGCTCCACAGCATAATTCATTCCGGCCACGGCCAATTGATAGGCGCGGTTTTTGCTGTTTTCCATTAATTCCGTATAAGAGGTACTGGTGGTGAAGGAATAAATGGCGGCCCCCATACCGGCCAGGACCATCATGATAATAATAAGATAGATAAGGGAAAAACCTTTGGAGTCGTTGTAGGGATTCATCGGTTTCCAGCTCCTGTCTTTAGTCCCGATTCATTGTTGCAAGGCTACCTGGGTGTTAAAGGTCCGGGCCGCACCGGCAGTCACCTGAACCGTCAAAACAATCCCGACCAGACGCATATCCGGACTGGTGGCCCCCACAGGATTTCCGTTTCCATCCGTATAAGAGAACTGCAAGCCATTGGCAGCCACTCCGTCAAGGAGTAGTTTTGCGTCATCGGTATCAAACCGGATCAGATTCTGATTCAGGTCAATGGTGTGGGTTTCATCGGTCCCCCCGAAGTTGGCGGTATAGGTGATGCTGGTTCCGGTCCCCGCCGAGATGGCATAGCGCGCTAAACTACTGTTGTAGACTATGTGGGACAGTTCGATGGTGATGCGGTCCAGGGCATTTTGGGCCTTTTGGGTCGACATGGAATTCGCCCGGGCCAGATTATAGCCGTCCATGGCCTGTTTCAGTCCGAAAAAACCGGCCGTCAACAGGATCCCGAGTATGACCATGACCACGATGAGTTCGATCATGGTAAAACCTCGCTGGTCCGGTGTCAAGGTCATGCCCCCTCGTTTAGTTCGAAAATTAGGATTCGAGGACACTCACGCCTATCCCTATTTTCGTAGTTCGTGGTGCCACGCCCCTGACGGGGCATGGCGGTTCAATGAGAGACCTGTATAGTAAAAAGCTGGGTTAATTGAAGGCCCTGATTGGCTGGGCTGCAAATCGTTACCTTTAAAATCTGTGTTCCCCCCGCTATTTCGTCTCCTTGATTGTCAAAGGAAATAAAACTGTTTTCCAAAACGGTATAAGCGCCAAACAGGTTGTTAAACGAAGAACCGGCCGCCCCAATCGCGGTGGAAAGGTTTTGCAGGGCCGTGG
>CAZSTT010000113.1:5231-11419 GCA_964609705.1 uncultured Thermodesulfobacteriota bacterium | reverse complement strand
GTTGCCCCGTGCCAGTGTTTTTCTCCGGCGGGAATAATAACGACATCCCCGACGGTGATCTCCTTCTTCTCCAGTTCCGTTACAATAAAACCTTTTCCGGAGGTCACGATCAGGATCTGCTCACTGTCATGGGTATGAAATTTATTGCGGACCCCTTGGCCGAAATTGACGACGGCGACCGTGAATTCCCGGCTGTCCGGCAAAAGATCCTGCCGGGTCACCTCCGATCCGGTAAAAAGTGGACTGCTGACGGCTTCTTTTTTTACGGCATTGATTTTTACGACTCTCATGGTAAACCCTCCTCTCCGGTCACCTACCCTGTTTTTTTTTGCCGCCCCTTTAAGTCGGGGGCGCTTTCAAAAAAAGGCCATCCCCGTCCTTGCCGCAGGCCTTTGAGGAAAGGGATTACCGCCAGGGGCTTCAGACGATTTGGAATAGAATATCGATTCTGCTGAAAAGAATATAAAGCCAAAAAAAAACAGGGTCAAGGAGAAAGGCGGCGCTTTGGCTGACTGCTCCAGCCTGATCGCGGTTTGTTCCATCCGGGAATCCGAGGTTTCCCGATGAAAATTAACCGATTTATTAAGGTTATTGGCCGGTTGGATAGTCGCTTCCTAAAAATAAATCATCGGCAGAGATATCCGGGCAATTCCGGGGAAAGACGGTCCCGGGCCGGAGGCCGTTAAAAAGCTTGAAAATAAGTTAAGAATTTGATAAAATTTCCTTTTGCGCTTAAACCTTAGAAAGAGGAGTTCTCATGTTTTTAGATTCGATCCTGGGGGTTTTTTCCAACGATCTGGCCATTGATTTAGGGACGGCCAACACCCTGGTCTACGTTAAAGGCAAAGGTATTGTTTTGAGCGAACCATCGGTAGTGGCGGTACGCAAGGACGCTAAGGGCTATAACCGGGTCTTAGCCGTCGGGAAAGAGGCCAAGTTGATGCTGGGTCGAACTCCGGGCAATATCGTCGCCATACGGCCCATGAAAGAGGGCGTCATCGCCGATTTTGAAGTAACCGAGGCCATGCTGCGTCATTTTATCCGGAAGGTCCATAACCGTCGGTCCCTGATCCGGCCCCGGATTATTATTTGTGTCCCTTCGGGGATCACCCAGGTCGAAAAAAGGGCGGTCAGGGAATCGGCGGAATCGGCCGGGGCCCGGGAGGTTTATCTGATCGAAGAACCCATGGCGGCCGCTATTGGTGCCGGACTGCCGATCACCGAACCGACCAGCAATATGGTAGTGGATATCGGCGGGGGAACCACGGAGGTGGCGGTTATTTCTTTGGCCGGAATTGTTATCAGCAAATCGGTTAGGGTGGGCGGAGATAAGATAGACGAAGCAATTTTGCAATATGTTAAGAGAAAATATAACTTGCTGATCGGAGAACGAACCGCCGAAGTCATTAAAACCACCATCGGGACCGCCTATCCCCAGGATGAACCTGAATCCATCGAAGTGAAGGGAAGAGATCTGGTTTCCGGTGTTCCGAAAACCCTGACCATCGATTCGGAAGAGGTTCGTTTAGCTATTTCCGAACAGATCGATACGATTATTGATGCGGTTAAAGTAACCTTGGAACAAACACCCCCTGAATTGGCGGCCGATATTGTGGACCGGGGGATTTTTCTCACCGGAGGAGGCGCCTTACTGAAAGGTATAGATGTCCTGTTACGGGAGGAAACCGGCCTGCCGATTACGATTGCCGACGACCCCCTTTCAGCGGTGGTCCTGGGTTCAGGCAAAACCCTGGAAAGTCTTGACCTATTAAAGGAGGTTTCCATCTAAGGAGTCCTTCTTTTAAAATTCTTTTAAAATTGTGCAGCAAGAGCAATCCCATCCCGCATGAGAGGGATTGAACACAAAGGTATAGGAACATCGAGTGGTTATTAAAAAACTAAGAACCATTCTCCTTGTCTGGCTTGCCCTGTTGGCCCTTCTGGCTTTTTTTTCTTCCATTTCCCGGAGCGGACGAGACTATTTTTTACTGGAAAGTTCGTTAGTGGATGGAATCCTGCCGGTCTTCTCGGTTTTTACTTCGGTCAAAACCGGCATCGGGTCTTTGTGGACTCATTACATTTTTTTGACCCAAACGCAGCAGGAGAATAAACGTCTCAAAAAAAACCTGGTTCAACTGAACCAGGAGAATATTCATTTAAGGGAAGAGGCATCGGCCAATGAGAGACTCCGAAGACTGCTGCAGCTTAAGGGCGAGCTTCCCGGCCCATCCCAGGTAGCCGAAGTGGTGGGAAGAGGCCCTTCCCCCTTTTTACAAACCATTTATATCAACAAGGGTCGAAAAGACGGACTGATCCGTGGGATGCCTGTTCTCCTGCCCGATGGGGTGGTAGGAAGACTGGAGAAGACCTCCGGCCGTTATTCACAAGTCGTATTATTAAATGATCCCGCCTTTGCCGTTGATTGTCTGGCTCAACGCTCCAGGGTGCGCGGGGTCTTAACCGGCATTCCCGGAGGGGGAAATTGTCAGGTGAAATATATAGCCCGGACCGAAGATATCCGGGCCGGAGATATCATGGTCACCTCGGGTTTGGATCAAGTCTTCCCCAAAGGATTAATCCTGGGCCGGGTTCTCCGTGTCGATTCAAAGGTCAAAGGGATGTTCCTCTTTGTTGAAGTGGTCCCGGAATGTAAAACTTCGGTGATTGAAGAGGTCCTGATCTATCGAAAAAAGCCCCCCATACCCGACCAGGAACAATCTCAGGATGGTTAAACATTTTTTATTTTTTTTTAGTCTGGGGCTGGGCTTATTGGTTCTCCAATCCACCTGGCTGTACGGGGAATCCATTAATCCCTTTCGAATCGACCTGCTTTTTATCCTGATTATTTTTCTGGGCACTCTCAATCGGTTGGCTCTGGGTTTGATCCTGGGGGCCCTTCTGGGCCTGATGATGGATGTCCTGTCCTGGGGTGGAATGGGAAAAGCGCTGATCTTATATCCCCTGGTTGTTTGGATAGTCCATCTGGTTTGGAGTCGAACCATCATCCAATCCATGTTTTTCATGGTTTTTTCCGTACTTTTTTTACAGATCCTCTATGGTTTTTTAGTCTATTTTTTTCTTTCTTTTTCCCAAGACCTGGAATTTACCAGACACCAGTCCCTCTTGATCCTAGGCCAAGCCGTCATCACCATGTTGATAAGTCTTCCGTTGTTTTATCTTTTTAAGTCCTTTTTTGGGGAAAAACCCTCTTTAAGTTGATGCCCAGTATCCCCTTGTTCGAACAAAAAGAACCGGCCGATCTTCAAAGGCAATTCTGGATAACAACGGTTGCCGTCCTGTTGATCTTTTTTTGTTTGGCCAGCCGATTCTGGTATCTGCAGATTTTCAAGGCCGAACAATTTAAAAAGATGTCCGAAAACAACCGTATCCGGGTCTTTGATATTCGCCCGGCCCGGGGAATTATTTTTGACCGTCGCGGGGAGCCGTTGATTAATTCCCGGCATTCCTTTAATCTTTACGTCATTCCCGATGATGTCAAAAACTGGGATCTTCTCAAAAAACAACTGGGCCACCTGCTCGACCTAGACCAGGAAGAAATTGAACAACGCCTGGCGCAGAAGAAAGTCAGTCCCTTCCATCCCCTTCCGATCAAATTGGATATCAGTCAGAATGAATTAGGCCTGGTGGAGTCCTTTAAATATCTCCTTCCCGGGATCTATATCGAAGTGAGCCCTCAGAGGAATTATCCTTTGGGCCCGGTGGCCCCTCATGTGATCGGCTATCTGGGAGAGATAACTTCCAAACAACTCAAGAGCAATCTGTACCCTGAAAACCGAATGGGGGATTTTATCGGTCAATGGGGCCTGGAAAAAGAGTACCAGGCCGAGTTAGGAGGGAAAAAGGGTGGACGCTTTCTGGAAGTGGATGCCATCGGGCAGGAGGTTCAGGTTCTCGGCACCCGTGAATC
This sequence comes from uncultured Thermodesulfobacteriota bacterium, assembly GCA_964609705.1. Lineage (GTDB taxonomy): Bacteria > Desulfobacterota > RBG-13-43-22 > RBG-13-43-22 > RBG-13-43-22 > RBG-13-43-22. The sequence continues at coordinate 7,491 of CAZSTT010000113.1, read as the reverse complement.
GATATCTGGAAATAACCTGATGACTACACTGGACTGGACTATCCAGAAAACAATCCAAGAGGCTCTTAAAGGGAAAGCCGGTGCCGTAGCCGTTTTGAATCCGACAACCGGAGAGATTCTGGCCATGCACAGCTCTCCGGATTTTGATCCCTCCACTTTTACTCGAAAACTCTCTTCCCGTGAATTTGAGGCCCTTTTTTCAAACCCCCTTAAGCCCTTTCAAAACAGGGCTATCCAAGGGCAATATCCTCCCGGCTCCACCTATAAAATGATTACCGCCCTGGCCGGGTTGGAAGAAAAGGTGATTACCCCGCAAACCAGTTTTTACTGTAATGGCGCCTTCCCTTTTGGTAACCGGGTCTTCCATTGTTGGAGAAAAGGAGGACATGGAACCGTCGAACTTCACAAAGCGATTGTTCAGTCCTGTGATGTTTATTTTTATAATGTGGGCCACCGCCTGGGGGTGGATCGTCTGGCCCGTTACGCCCAGTTTTTTGGCTTGGGACAGCCCACGGGGATCGCCCTGAGCCCTGAAAAAAGCGGCCTTATTCCGACTTCGTTATGGAAACTAAAACGCTACAAAGTCCCCTGGCAGCCCGGGGAAACCCTGTCTCTGGCTATCGGACAGGGCTATAATCTGACCACCCCTTTACAAATGGCCGTGACTACGGCCGCGATTGCCAATGGAGGCCGACTCTATCGTCCTTTTCTGGTGAAAAAACTGATATCTCCCGGAGGTATTGTCCTTAAGGAATTTTCCCCTCAATTAATCCGATCGGCTCCCGTTAACCCGGAAAATTTACGCTTAATTCGCCAAGCCATGGCCGGTGTAATTAACGAACCCGGAGGAACCGGCGGGGCCTCACGGCTTTGGGGGATTGTCGCCGCCGGAAAAACAGGAACGGCCCAGGTGGTTAGCCTGGGGCAAAAGGGGGGTCGTGATCATGCCTGGTTTGTGGCTTTTGCTCCTCTGGAATCTCCGCAGTTGGCGGTGGCCATCATTGCCGAACATGGGGGGCATGGAGGCGAAGCCGCCGCTCCGATAGCCCGCAAAATTTTTGAGGTTTATTTTAATCTGCCCCCCAGGGGAATAAAACCGGCCCTTACCCCCTCTGAATCCGAATCCCCGCCCCAACCCCCATCCGAATTCCTGGGCGGGCCTAAAGACCATGATTGATCGCCGATTTATTCAAAATTTTAATTGGTCTCTTCTCTTCCTGGTTCTTATTATGATCACGATCGGAGTGGTTAACCTCTTTTCGGCCACCCATCATACCGAAGGAGGGGAAGGGACCCCTATCTACCTGAAACAGATCTATATAGCCGGAGTCGGATTCATCCTGTTAATGATCGTCCTTTTCTTCGATTACCATTTGTTGCTGCCTTTGGCCTATCCTTTATACTGGGTCTCCATTGCTCTTCTAATCGGGGTTTTTCTCTTCGGCCGCGCCATTTCCGGTTCCCAGCGTTGGTTGACTTTGGGTTTTTTTTCCTTCCAACCTTCGGAGCTGGTAAAAATTGCCTTGATCCTGGCCTTGGCCAAATATTTTTTTAATAATGAACTCAACCACCGTTATGGTTTCCGGGATCTCTATCTGCCCCTGGGAATGGCTTTGCTGCCGGCCCTGCTGATTATGAAACAACCGGATTTGGGAACGGCCCTCTTGTTGATCTTGCTTAGCCTATCCGTTTTTCTCTTTTTAGGAGTTGCCTGGAAGACCCTTTTTGTTTCCCTGGGAAGCCTGCTCCTGTCCCTGCCCCTCTTATGGTTTTTTCTTAAAGATTATCAGAAAAAAAGACTCCTGATATTTATCCAACCGGAATCGGATCCTCTAGGAGCCGGTTATCATATTCTCCAATCCAAAATCGCTGTCGGTTCAGGAGGTTTTTGGGGGAAAGGGTTTCTGAATGGAACCCAGGGACAACTCCGTTTTTTACCCGAACAACATACCGATTTCGCCTTTTCGGTTCTGGCCGAGGAATGGGGCTTTATCGGTTCTTTTATGGTGGTCACCCTTTTTCTGCTCTTAATTCTTTGGGCCTTGAATATCGCCCGCCAATCCAAGGATCGTTTCGGTTTGGTGGTGGCCCTGGGTATCTGTGCCGTCTTCTTTTGGCAGGGACTGGTTAATATGGGCATGGTGGTCGGTCTGGTCCCCGTGGTCGGGGTGCCCCTGCCCTTTATCAGTTATGGGGGGTCTTCCCTGATAGCCAACCTGATCGGGATCGGATTGCTTTTGAACATCCATATGCGACGGTT
>CAZSTT010000113.1:0-5131 GCA_964609705.1 uncultured Thermodesulfobacteriota bacterium | reverse complement strand
TCCCTTAATCCTGGCTCCGGCCGGCAACAAAGCCAGTTTTCTAGGGGCCCTGGCCGCCGGGGCCGATGCCGTTTATTGCGGATTGAAGCAGCTTTCCGCCCGCATGGAGGCAAAAAATTTTACCTTTGAAGAATTGGCCGGGTTGACCGATCTGGCCCATTCCCGGGGATCTCGGGTTTTTGTCACCATCAATACCCTGATTAAGCCTGACGAATTGAATCAGGCCGGAAAAATGCTGGATGATCTCAACCGCCGCATCCATCCAGATGCCTTGATTATTCAGGATCCGGCCCTAATAGAACTGGCCCGGCAGACCGGGTTTTCCGGAGAACTGCACCTTTCCACCCTGGCCAACTGCGGTTTTGCTGCGGCCCTTTCCCTGATCAGCCGAATCCGGGGCGTCACCCGTGTGGTCCTTCCCCGGGAGCTCAATATCGATGAAATCAAACAACTGGCCGAGGCCTGCCCTGAAAATATCGGGCTGGAAGTCTTTGTGCACGGCGCCTTGTGTTACGGAGTTTCCGGCCGGTGTTACTGGAGCAGTTTCTTAGGGGGGAAAAGCGGGCTCCGGGGAAGATGCGTCCAGCCCTGCCGCCGCCTCTATCGACAGGAAGGAGGCCCCAAACGGTATTTCTCCTGTCAGGACCTCAGCCTGGATGTTTTGGCCAAAGTTCTCCTGTCGGTTCCGGCCATCAAGGGCTGGAAAATTGAAGGCCGCAAAAAAGGCCCTCATTATGTCTATTACACCGTTCGTGCCTATAAGATGTTAAGGGATCATCCGCAGGATCCCCCGGCCAGGAAAGAGGCCCTGACCTTGTTGAGTCTGGCCCTGGGCCGCACCGGCACCCATTATGGTTTTCTTGCGCAGCGGCCCAGCAACCCGATCCAAGTTGAAGGGCAAACCGGATCCGGGCTTTTACTGGGGAAGGTTTCCCGAGAGGGGAATAAAGCTTACCTTAATCTGAAGCAGGAACTACTGGCCGAAGACCTTTTACGCATCGGTTATGAAGATGAAAGCGGGCATGCCCCCTTAAAGGTCGGCCATAATCTTGATTCAGGCAGCCGGTTTTATCTGCCCTCCCCGGGTAAATCAAAGACGCAACAGGGGTCTCCGGTCTTTTTAATTGATCGCCGGGAACCGGACTTAACCGAAAAAATAACCCGGTTGGAACAGCAATTAAAACCTTCGGAAAACAGGGAATGGTCCCCTTCTTCTTTTCAGGCCCTCCTGCCCCGGGTGCGGATTACCAGACAACCGTCCATTGATCAAAAGGTGAGTCGCCAGATTCCAAACCATGGCCGAAATCGGGAAGAAACCGGGGTTTGGCTCTCTACAAAAACGGACCTGAAAGGTCTAAGCAGCCGCAGTATCTGGTGGTGGCTTTCACCGATCATCTGGCCGGCAGAAGAAGCTCAATACCAATCCCTCCTTGTCCAACTACTGCAGAGGGGATCCCGTAATTTTGTCTTGAATGCCCCCTGGCAAATCGCCTTTTTTCAGGATCCCCAAAAGCTTACCCTTTGGGCCGGCCCTTTCTGCAATTTAAGCAATCCGCTGTCCATCAGCCAACTAAAATCTTATGGTTTTTCCGGGGCCATAATCAGCCCGGAACTGGGACGGGAGGATTTTCTTTCCCTGCCCCGGCAAAGCCCGCTTCCCCTGGGAATCGTTCTTTCCGGCCATTGGCCTTTATGTCTGGCCAGAATCCTTTCAGACCGCTTGAAAGCCGACAGGCCTTTTCAAAGTCCGAAGGAGGAGACGGCCTGGGCCGTTCTGCAGGATTCCAATTACTGGGTCTATCCCAACTGGGAGCTTAATTTAACCGCCTACCGGAAAGAGCTGGAACAGGCCGGTTATCAGCGTTTTGTGCGGTTGAGTGAAGCGGTTCCACGGTTTGTAAAAATGAAAGAGCGGCCGGGGACCTGGAATTGGCAAATCGGCCTTCCTTAACCGGAGTAAACCGTCATGCCACGCTTTTGGTGGCGTGACAACCACCAATCATAAAAACAGGCCGGAGCAACGAGTATTCTCGAACCCTATTTTCGAACTAAAAAATATGCCTTTCTTTAACATCATTGTCCCCCCCTTGAATATGCCTTTACTCTACGAGGTTCCGGATGATTTTTCCGGTGAACCCCGGGTTGGTCAAAGGGTTCTGGTGCCCTTGAAAAAAAAGCGGGTTACCGGCTATCTCTGGGAGGAGGTCCGAAATCCGGAAAAAGAGCAGGCCATCAAACCCGTGTTGCAGATCCTGGATCCGGACCCTCTTTTTTCAGCGGCCATGAGGCCTTTTTTTACCTGGATCGCCCACTATTACCTGTTTCCCCTGGGTCAGGTAATAAAGACGGCCTTGCCCCCGGGCCTATCGGTATCTGATTTTCAGAATATTGAAATCACCTCACAGGGAATATCGACTCTTCAACAAGGCCGGCTGTCTGAAGCTGAAAGGGAAATTCTTCAAACCTTATTCTCTTCCAAAGGCCGGTCTTTATCCCGGTTTTCTCCGGAAGAGAAAAAAATCATTAACTATTTTAAAGCCCGGGGCTGGATTCAACAAATAACCCGCGAGAAAAAAGAAACCGCCCGTCTTAAAAAAGAAAGATGGATTTTCCAGGGGCCTGATTTCCAAAAGGATAATTTTTTACCAAAAGATCATTCTCTTTTTGAATTTCTTGCTTCACGACCCGGCCTGCCTTTAAAAGTTCTCCGGAACCATTTCCCTCTGTCGGCTTCGCGCCTGGCCACTCTCCGTCGAAAGGGCTTGATTGAATTCCGGGAACAGGTTTGCTGGCGGGATCCCTTTGGGGAGATCTTGATTCAGGAAAATGGTCCCTTGGTCTTAACCGGGGAACAGAAACAGGCCCTGGCCCGGATCATTGAGGGGCTCCAGTCCGGATCTTATCAAACCCTGCTGCTTCATGGGGTTACCGGATCAGGGAAGACGGAGGTGTATTTAAGGGCGGCCGCTGCGATGATAGAACAAGGGCGGCAGGCCCTGATCCTGGTCCCTGAAATTGGTCTGATTCCCTTGATGGAGGGACGTTTCCGCCTTCGTTTCGGGGAAAAGGTCGCCTTGCTGCATAGCGGTCTCAATCCAGGAGAACGGCTGGATCAATGGCGTCGGATTCAGAAGGGCCTTTGTCCCATAGTCATTGGAACCCGGTCAGCCATATTCGCCCCTTTGGATTCCCTGGGACTGATCGTGGTCGACGAGGAGCACGATCCTTCTTACAAACAAACGGATTCCCTGCGTTATAACGCCCGGGATCTGGCCCTGGTCCGGGGGCAGCAGGCTTCGGCCGTGGTGGTTCTGGGATCGGCCACCCCATCCATCTCTACCCTCTATCTGCGGAGGAAAAAAAAGATCGGTTACCTGGGGATCCATAAACGAGTCCAGGAGCAAACCCTGCCCGAAATAAAACTGATTGACATGAAAAAGGTCCAACGTGCCCGCCAGATCCCTTTGTTCTCTCCTCCCCTTGAAGAAGCCATCGCCCTCAACCTGGAACAGGGAAAACAAACCCTGCTCTTTCTGAACCGCCGGGGCTTTGATACCCTGATCCTTTGCACCCTCTGCGGAGCGGTTATCAAATGCCGCAACTGCTCTCTGACCTTGACCCATCACGCCCGGGAAGGGCAACTCTTCTGCCACACCTGCGGTTACCATATGCCGATGCCGGTGCGCTGTCCTTCCTGTCACCAGGAAGGAATTAAAGCCCTGGGCATGGGCACGGAAAAGGTGGAAAAAGAGCTGGCGGGTCGCTTCCCCCTGGCTTCCATTGATCGGATGGACGGAGATACGGTGGCTCGAAAAGGGGCTCATTACACCATTTTGAAAAAGCTGGAAGACCAGAAAACCGATATCCTGATCGGAACGCAGATGATCACCAAAGGCCATGATTTCCCTCTGGTAACCCTGATCGGGGTTCTGTGTGCCGACCTTTCCTTGAACTGGCCTGATTTTCGGGCCGGAGAACGGACCTTTCAGCTCCTGGCCCAAGTGGCCGGCCGGGCCGGCCGGGGGGTTCACCCGGGAATGGTCTATCTTCAAACCTTCAATCCCGATCATTATATTTTTAAATACGTCGGTCTCCATGACTACTTGGGTTTTTATAATCAGGAAATCCGATTTCGTCGCACCTTGAAATACCCCCCCTTTTCCCGATTGATAAACTGTCTTTTTCAGGGAAATCAGGAAGCGGGAGTCATTCAGATGATCGAAAAAACAAGCCGCTTTCTGAGGAAAGAGGCCCAGAGAAATAACTGGACTTCCTCTTTGGAAATATTAGGCCCGGTCCCGGCTCCAATCGCCAGAATGAAAGGACGATATCGCTGGCAAATGTTATTAAAAGGAGAAAACAGCCAGATATTGCACCAGGCGGCCGAATTGATCCGGGAAGCGGAAAAGGCGCTTTTGAAGGGCACAGGGGTTCAAATTATCCTGGATGTTGACCCGGTGGATATGTTATAAAAAAAGGCAGAACACCGAAGGCTTTTGGTGAAAAATTGTAATAAATAATACGACAAAAGGGTTCGAGGGTTCGAGGATTCAAGGATTCAAGGGTTTTAAATTCCAAGCCTTTCACTTGAAACCTTGGCCCCTTGAATCCTGATTATGAATCATTATGGCCTTATTAGAAATTTGCAAATACCCTGATCCGATCCTTCAAATAAAGGCTGAACCTTTAAAAGGCCTGGACCCTTCTTTAGAAAAACTGATCGAGGACATGATCGAGACCATGTATCATGCCCCCGGGATTGGTCTGGCCGCCACTCAGGTAGGAAAACCGGTAAGGGTCATCGTCTTTGATCTTCACCCCAGGGAAGAAGGCCGGAATCCTTCCTGCCTGATTAATCCTGAAATTATCGAGGCCGAAGGAGAGCAAACCCTGGAAGAAGGCTGTCTGAGCATTCCGGAATATTTTTCAGAGGTCAAGAGAAAGGCCAAGGTTACGGTCCGGGGACTGGACATCAAGGGAAAACCGGTGGAGATCTGTGGAGAAGGGGTCCTGGCTACGGTTCTACAGCACGAGATCGATCACCTGGACGGCGTCCTTTTTATCGATCGCATCAGCGCCCTGAAACGGGCCCTTTACAAAAAAAGGGTCCAGAAGAAACTGAAAAACCAGA
>CAZSTT010000112.1:0-11502 GCA_964609705.1 uncultured Thermodesulfobacteriota bacterium | reverse complement strand
TCCATAATCCGGATCACTTCAAACAAATTCTGATTGGGACGGGCGAAAACTTCATAAGCAACCATAATATCATTAACCGTAACCCAGCCATCCTTATCAAGACCGCCGAAGTAGGTTTCCCAGTCTTTCTCCTTATCTCCCTGTTTCAGTTTATTATCTAGAAATATGAGGTACTTTAGAATCTCTTTGGTGGTTAAAAGGCCCAGATATTCCCCTGAGGTCCGCATCACCACCAAGCCAAGGATTCCCTTTTTTTCACTGTTTTTGCCGCTTAAAATGATACAGGCCTCTTTTAAGGGAGTTTCGGGGGTTACGGTTTCGAAGTTCGTGTCCATGACTTCCCAGACTTGTTTTTCTAATGGCATAATAAGGGTCTCCTGCCGATCCCCCCTGACGACCCTATGACGGTCCAAGGGCTATAATAGACGGGATCGATTTTAGTGATTTATGATTTATCTTATATACGCTAAAAAAGAGCTTGTCAAATCAGGGTTTATCTATATTATATTATGATATAATTCAATTAAAATATGTTGTCAAGCAAGGGTATAAAATGAATAACATTGTTTTTTTGACCTCGATTGTTTCCCTGGGGCTCCTTTTATGGGGATCCGTGTCCAGAATTCAGGCCGACGGCCTCGCTCAAGTGGATGAAATCAGGCTGGCCAATGGATTACAGGTCCTGATGCTGCCGAACAGCAAGGCCCCGGTGGTTTCTGTCCAGGTTTGGTATAAGGTCGGGTCAGGGTATGAAGCTTTGGGGCATTCCGGATTGGCCCATCTGACCGAGCATTTAATGTTCAGAGGGACACAAAAATACGGCCCCAAGCAATTTTCCCGAATCGTTCAAAAAAATGGGGGACAGGACAATGCCTTTACCGGACGGGATTATACGGCCTATTTTGAAAACCTGGCTTCCGACCGCCTGGCTATTGCCCTGGATCTGGAATCCGATCGTATGACCGGTCTCCTGGTTGATGACGAAAAATTTTTCACTGAAAAAAAAGTGGTCCAGGAGGAACGCCGTTTAAGGATTAAAGACGACCCCTCCGCCTCCTTGTTTGAAGAAGTCATTGCCACCGCTTTTAAATCCCATCCGTATAAACGTCCCATCACCGGTTGGATGGAAGACTTGGAAAGTCTCAACCCATCGGATTTTCTTTATTTTTATCGAAAGTATTACCAACCGGCCAATGCGACCCTGGTTGTGGCCGGGAACTATGATAAGGGCACCCTCCTGCCCCTGATTGAAAAAACTTTCGGCCTTATCCCCAAAGGAGAGAGCGTGACCCCGGTCACCATCAAAGAACCGCCTCAGGAGGCTGAAAAAAGGGTTGTCCTGCGACGGGAAGCTCAACTGCCTTTTGTTGTCCTGGCCTACCATGTCCCCTCTTTCCCCCATCCGGATTCCTTCGCCTTGGAGGTTATGTCTCAAATCCTGGCGGGAGGGAAAAGCTCTCGCCTGTATGAAAAAATAGTTTACCAGGAACAAAAGGCCCTGGATGCCGGGGCCGATTACCCCTTTTCTTCCAAGGACCCCTTTCTCTTCTTTTTATATGCTCAGGCCATGCCTGGCCAAACTCCCGAACACCTCGAACAAAGACTTATCCAGGAATTAGAGGCCTGGGAAAAAACACCCCCGACCGGGGAGGAAATAGAAAGGGCCAAAAATCAAATTGAGGCAGCCTTTGTCTTCGCCCAAGACTCCATCTATTATCAGGCCAACCTTCTCGGAAAATACCAAACCCTCGGAAACTGGAAAGACTTGATTAAATTTCTGCCGGGTATCCGGGCCGTGCAACCGTCCGATCTATTGAGGGTCTATCAAACCTATTTCAAAGAACGTAACAAAACCGTTGGTGTGCTGATACCCGTTGGGTCAGCGAACGAAAAAAAACAATAGGGTTTGCTCCCGGGCAATAGGCTATAGGCAATGGGCTATGGGCAATAGGCAATAGGAAAATCGATCAGACCAAATCAATATGTAACTTATGGCCTCGAGCCTGTCGCCCCTTGCCTCAGTGCTCGCCTTATACCTATTGCCCATTGCCTCTAGCCTCTAGCCTGCTTTTTAGAAAGATTCAATCATGTTTCGAAAGGTCTTATTCATAATGCTCACTTTTATTTCCTGTTCGGAGGCCATAACTTCCTCCTCTTTGGCCGGGGCTGAACCCCTGGCTCAAAAAACCATCCTCGATAATGGGTTAACCCTGATTGTATCTGAAAGAAACCAGCTCCCGACCATCCATCTTCAGGTCATGATCCGGGCCGGATCAACCCAGGACCCTCCCCATCTGCTGGGACTGGCCAATGTCACCGCTGAATTGCTGACCCAGGGTACGAAACAAAGAAAGGCCACAGAAATAAGCCGGGAGATCGAATCCGTCGGGGGTTCCCTTTCCGTTTCCGGCGAATCGGACTATGCCGCTTTGCGTCTGTCGATTCTAAAAAAAGACCTGCCCCTGGGTCTTTCCATCCTTTCCGACATCCTTTTAAATCCCCTTTTTGCCCTTCCCGAGATCAAACGGAAGATTTCTGAAATGAAAGCCCGTTTGAAGCGTATGGATGAAGAACCCAGACAGGTGGCCCAGTTGGCATTTTCAAAAAAATTATTTGGTTCTCATCCCTATGCCCAGCCCACGGAAGGTTCTTCAGAAACCCTCTCTTCGATAAGCCAAAAAGACTTGAGAGGCTTTTTTAATACCTATTACCGTCCGGACAATGCCATTATCGTAATCGTCGGCCAAATATCTCTGACTGAAGGAAAGCGATTGATTGAACCCCTTTTTAAGGAATGGAAACCGGCGCCTTTCGTACGTCCTGTCCAGCCCCAAGCCCCAAAGTTAACCGGTCCGGTGATCGAAAAGATAGATCGGCCAATCACCCAGGCCAATATCATCTGGGGGCACCTGGGGATCTCCAGATCCAACCCTGATTTTTATGCCCTGCAGGTCATGAATTATATTCTGGGGGGAGGAGGTTTTGTCTCCCGTCTTGTGGATAACATTCGCGACAACCTGGGTTTGACTTACGGGATTTACAGCCATTTTGATGCCCGGGAATACCCCGGGTCCTTCCAAATTGCCGTAGAAACCAAAAATCAAAATACCAACCAGGCCCTGGCCGAGATTTTAAAAGAATTAAAAAAGTTAATTGAAAAAGGCGTTTCCCAAACCGAACTTTCCGAGGCCAAGGCCTATCTGACCGGTAGTTTTCCGCTCCGGATGGATACCAATGCCAAGCTGGTCAGGCTTTTGTCGGCCATGGAAATTTATGGACTGGGCCTGGATTTTCCGGAAAAGTATACCAAGCTCATCAATCAGGTGACCGCGGAAGAGATACTTCGCGTGGCCCGCACTTATCTCAGGCCCGACCATTTCTTGCTGGTTGTGGTGGGAAATCAAAAAGAAATTCAGTTACAGGAAAAGTGGTAATACATAAAACCTGAAGGTCCAACAATTCAAAACAAGGCCCGGACAAATTCTTCCGGGTTAAATGGCTGCAAATCCTCCACCTTTTCACCCACTCCGATGTATTCAATGGGGATTTTCAGTTCGTTGCAGATCCCGACGATGATCCCTCCTTTGGCCGTACCGTCCAGTTTGGTCAGGATGATCCCGTTTATTTCCATCGCCTCATTAAAAATTCGGGCCTGGGAAATAGCATTCTGCCCCATGGTGGCATCCAGTACCAGCCAGGTTTGATGAGGGCCTTCAGGAATTTCTTTCTGAATCACCCGTCGGATCTTTTTCAATTCTTCCATAAGATTAACCCGGGTATGGAGTCGTCCGGCCGTATCGATTAATACAAGATCCATCTCCCGGGCCCGCGCGGCCTTTACGGCATCAAAGACCACCGCCGATGGATCAGAGCCTTCTTTCTGGCGGATGATATCCGCCCCGCTGCGTTTGGCCCATATTTCCAGTTGTTCGCCGGCCGCGGCCCGGAAGGTATCCCCGGCTACCAGCAGGACGGCTTTTCCTTGGGCGCGAAAATGCTGGGCCAGTTTCCCGATCGTAGTAGTTTTGCCCACACCATTGACGCCGATAATCAAGAAAATGAGCGGCTTGTGATTAAAGTCCGGCGTCTTTTTAGGTACATTCAAAAAGCGAAGAATCTCTTTTTGCAGATACTCTTTAAGTCTTTCGGGGTTATCCAGCTCTTTTCTTTTAACCTTTTGCTGGACAGAATCAATCAAGGCTTGCGTGGTTAAAACCCCCAAATCCGAGGTGATCAATATTTCTTCTAATTCTTCCAATAGATCATCATCAATCTCTTTTTTACCCAGGACCAGGCGGTCCACCCGGGTAATTAAGGTTTCCCGGGTCTTGGTCAACCTTTCTTTCAGGCGGCCGAAAAAACCCTTGGTGGTTTCCTGGGTCTCTCCGGATTCAAGAGACGCTTCTTTTTCCTCTAAAGCGGCGTCCGGTTTTTGAAGATTGTTTTTTTGTTCTTTTGAAGAAAACCATTTCAACATAATCGTCTACCATCATTCTTTAGATTTTATTTTCTGGCCTTCGGCATCCGGAACGGGGTTTTGATTCGGAGGATCAGGGCTCGAGGGCTTGGGGCTTATGGATCCAATAGAATCGGCTGAGCCGATTTCCTCGGTACTCCACGACCCCTTTAATTTTATGGCCGGGTCGAAAAACAGTCGGATTGGTTTCCGAAAAAACCGTTAGGTACTCCCCTTCTTTTTCTTTTATAAAATCATGCCCTCCTTTGATTGCTTTGGTCAACTCTACCCGAATTATTAAGCGATAGATGTTTTTCCCGTAAGGCAGGCCTAACTGTTCAGGCGGGAAAGAACTGACTTCCCGGATGGTTCCGGTAAGCAGGGCCTGATTGATCAGAAGAGGGGGTTCGGCCTTCGGGTGTTGTTCAACTTTTTCGCCCTCCGGATGAAGAACCTTCTTCTCCCTTGAATGGTCCGCCGCCGGGCCGGCCGGTTCTTCTCGCATTTCAAGGAGGTTGTTCGGGATCCAGTCTCCCGTCCAGATAAAGGCGTCCGGGGAATGTTCTTTCAAGGCGGAAAGCAGTTTCAAGGCCTGTTCCAGGTTATCTAATTTCCCCACCCTGATAATATAATCATGTCCGGTTTTCTCAATCCGGAGGTAATCCGTTAAATGAGCTGGCACCGATTTCTTGAACTGTTTAAATTTCCTCTGGGCATTCTGATATTGTTGAAAAGCCCCTATCTGAACACTGTAGATTTTGGCCCAGACCTCCTGCCCCCCCAGCAGGACGGCTATCAAGAATATCCCTGTCCCCAAAAACTTATTTTTTCTTTTTTTCAACCAGCCTATTTTCATGTCCCGGCTTGCCTTCGCAAGCCTCCTTTTTAGGTCGACGTGCGGCATCCGTATGGATGCCTTTTCGGGAGCTCGGCAAAGCCGAGCGGGCCGACCATCGTGGTGCCACGCCCCAAAAGGCAGGGCCTGGCGGTTCAACAATGTAGCACAGGCTCGTCGGATGTGTAAACAGTATCTTTAAAGAAGATTGTTGCAGGAAAACCGTCTAATTCTATTGGATGGTATCCAAACGTACTGATACCAATTTGGATATCCCCGGCTGTTCCATGGTCACCCCATAAAGGGTATCGGCCATTTCCATGATCCGGCGGTTGTGGGTAATCAAAATGATCTGAGAATCCCGGACGATACTCTGCACTAAGCCTTTGAAGCGTTCCACATTGGCCTCATCCAGAAAAGCGTCTATTTCGTCCAATAGACAGAAAGGACTGGGTTTTACCAAATAGGTCGAAAATAAGAGGGCCAAAGCCGTAAGGGCCTTTTCCCCCCCGGAAAGGAGGGTCATGCTGGTCACTCTTTTTCCAGGAGGATGGACCATGATCTCCACACCGGATTCCAGGGGGTCCTGTTCATCGGTCAGGGATAATTTGGCGGCGCCTCCTCCAAACAACAAAGGAAAGACCTCGTTCATTTTCTCCTGTATAATTTTAAAAGTAGTCAAAAAAAGCTCTTTGGAGGTGAAGTTTATTTTTTGGATGGCTCTTTTCAAAGAATCCATGGACTTAAGCAGATCCTCTTCCTGAGTGTGGTAAAAATCATACCGCTCCTTAAAGGCATTATATTCTTCCAGGGCGGTTAAATTCACCTCTCCCAACTGCTCCAGCTTTTCCTTAAACTCCCGTCGTTTCACCTTTAAAGCTTCCAGGTCTTCATCCCCTTTTAAATAATTTACGACCACCTCCTCCGGGGGCAGCCCGTACTGCTCCAGAGTCTGTTCCTTTAGTTGATCTATTTTCATCAACATCTGGGTCAATTCCATCCTAATCTCGTTTTCCTGCCGTTCAGACTCTTTCAAAAAACCCCTGGTCTCCTTAAGGGCCGTCTCCAGATCTTCTTTTTGTTTGATCCCCTTTTCCCAGGTTTGATTGGCGGCCTGGATTTGGACCTCGAAGTCATCGACCTGCGCTCGTAAACCCTTGACCAGGGCCTCCCCCGAGGAGGACTTTTCAATCAATTCTGCTTGAATTTTATTTCCGGTCTGGATTTTTTCCTTTAGCCTTTTTTGCCGGGTTTGTTTTTCCTGCAGGGATTCTTTCAGCCGTTCCCACTCCCGTCCGATATGTTCTCCCTTTTCTTTTAAGGCCGACAACTGAGTATAGGCCAGCGTCAAGGTCTGTCTCTCCTGCTCCAGATCGGCTTCCAGAAGTTTAGTTTTTTCTTCCTGCCCCTGAATTCCAATTCGTAGTTCCTCAATCTCCTTATTCAAATTATCTTCTTGCAAAGATAGCGCTTTTTCTTCCAAGGCCTGATCTTCCTCTTGAGTTCGATATTCATCCTCCTCCAAAATGAGCAACTGCAGGCGGCGCTGCATAGGCTTGGTCTCTTCCTGATAGCCGATGAGGCGTTTCTCCAGCTCCAGGATGATTTCTTCCTCCTCCTGTTTTCTATTCTCCTGTTCTTTTAGGATATGGATTTGATTGGCGAGGTCTGTTTCAATGGCCAGAATGCCTTCCTTTTTCCGGTCGATTTTTTCTTGCCAATCCCTTACTTTCAGTTCCAATTTATGAATCAGGTTTTTTTGAAAAAGCAGGCCGCTCTCCGGGTTTCTGGAACTGCCCCCGGAAATGATCCCCCGGGAGTCGATCAGGTCTCCTTCCAGAGTCACAACGGACACCTGGCCGGGATTGTTATTCCAAACCTCCAACCCCTGCTTTAAATCCGTGACCAGTATAAAGGGGCCTAACAAGAGATTCAGCCAGGGTTGAAATTCTTCCCGGGCGGAGACTTTGGACAACAGGGAAACCAACCCTTTGGCCTCCCATTGCCCGGGGGAAAAATCTTCCGATGCCCCGGAAGGTTTTAAGGTCAGAAAGCTGGCCCGGCCTTGACCACGATCTTTCAGATAGTCGATCCCTTGAACGGCAACGGAGGGGTCAGGAATCATAAGGGCCTGCAAGGCCTCTCCCAAGGCGGTTTCCACAGCGGTCTCACAGCCCGGTTCGGTTTCCAAACCCTCAACCAGCACCTGCCGGTAAGGCGGATATTTCCCTCCCTCTTCAGGCCGGCCGGCCTGGAGCAGGGCGCGGACCCCGTTCTGATAACTTTGAAAATTGTCTCGGATCTCCTGCAGGTTCCTGATTTGGGCCTGGTCTTGTTTCCAGGCCTGTTCCAGATCGAGCAATTCCTCTTCCCGGCTTTTGAGGCCTTTCTCGATATCGGTCTTCTGATCCCGGCCTTCTGTTATTATTACTTTAAATTCCTTTAAAGCCTCCCTTTGAACCGCCAGGCGGGTCTCCGTTTCCTGAACCGAGGCATTTAAAAAATCCAACCGGGCCGTCAACTGGGCTTTTTCTTCACCTTGACGGAAAATTCTCCTTTGCCGGTCTTCCTGTATTTTCACCAATCCGACCCGCATATTCCGCACCCGGGTCAGTTCAGTCAATTTGGTGACCAGGATATCCTTGGTTTGTTCCCCTTGTTCCTGACAGCGGGCCAATGCTTTTTTAGAATCGGAAAGCGATTGTTCCCTCTCCCTGACCCGACCTTCTTCCAGGGACATGTTTTGGGTAAAAGAATGTACCTCTTCAGACAGGATCTTTTCCCGGGATTCATTTTCATGGAGCCACTCTTCAATCTCGCTGACTTCCTTTCCAATTTCCAGGGCCTCATTGGCCAAATTTTCCAACTCCTTCTGGTATTGCTGGATCATGGCTTCCTGGCTTTGCAAGTCCGCCTTTTGCCGGTAATAGTGCTCTTGCTTTTCTTTCAACTGCCTTTCCAGTCCCAGGAGTTCGGATTGAAGCTGATCCAGCGAAGCCTCCCGGGACAGGCATTCATCCCTATATTCACCGGCCTGCTCCTGTTGCCGGCCGAGTTCTTCCTCCTTAAGTCCTTTCCCTTCCAGGAGTGTTTGATATTCCTTCGCTAAAAGGACTAATTCCACTTCTTTGAATTGTTTCCGGATTTCTTTGAATCGTTCGGCCTTCTTAGCCTGACGGTACAGGGAGTTCATCTGTCGTTTGATCTCGGCGATGACGTCACCAACCCGCAAGAGATTCTGCTGGGTCAATTCCAATTTGCGCAGGGTTTCGTTCTTTTTGCTTTTATACTTGGAAATACCGGCCGCCTCTTCAATCCAGTGACGGCGATCCTCCGGTTTGGAATCGATAATAGCCCCGATCCGGCCTTGCTCGATAACCGAATAGGCCTTGCTCCCTACCCCGGTATCCATAAATAAATGAGTGATATCTTTAAGCCGGCAAGCCTTGTTGTTTATGGCGTACTCGCTCTCACCGTCCCGGAACAACCTGCGGGTAATGACCACCTCGCTGAAATCGGCGTACTCCGGAGGGATAGAGCCGTTGTCATTGTCCAGAACCAGGGAAACTTCGGCCATACCCACCGATGATTTGCCGTTGGACCCGGAAAAGATTACGTCATCCATACCCTTGCCGCGGAGCTGCTTGGGGCTTTGTTCTCCCATGACCCATTTGATGGCATCAACTATATTACTCTTTCCGCATCCGTTGGGACCCACCACTCCGCTAATGCCTTTCGGGAAAGACACTACCGTCTTTTCTGAGAATGATTTAAACCCGTTAAGTTCTAATCTCTTAAGTTTCACTTTTAATATTACCTTTCGTTTGAAACCGCCATGACCCGCCTTTGGGGGCGTGGCAACACCAATCATAAAAATAGACTCGTTGGACTTTTAACCCTATTTTCAAACTCAGAAACGTTTTTTCCGAAACCGGTTTTTTTTTTACAAATTTCTGGATTTAATTTTAATGGAAAAAATCAATTTGTAAAGAAAAAAATACAATAGGAAGGAGATCTTTTAAGAGGATACACAATATATAGTAGAATTTCTAATTTCTATCGGGTTCAAAGGGGAAGCCATTTGGCAAAGGTAAGCATTTTCATATAGTTAAATGATAAAATTTCAAATAGAAGATATAGGAAGGTGATGTGGGAAAAGAAGTCTTCTTTATATAGAGGTTATGTTTCGGTGTACTCTTAGACCATAGACTGCCTGCACCTATTTCATATTTCAGTTTTCATCTTGATCCAACACTTTTCGAATACCGCCGGCAAGTTCCCCCAATAGAATAGGTTTCATCAGATAACTTTTGATCCCTATGGCCTTGGCCTTTTCAGGAGATATTTCATCACTGAAACCACTGCAAATAATGATGGGCAGATCCGGACGAAGGGCGAGCATGGCTCTGGCCAGGGCGACCCCGCTCATATGGGGCATGGTCTGGTCGGTGATCACCAAATCAAACTGGTGGGGACCGGTCCGAAAAGCCTCCAGGGCTTCAATAGGGCTCACCCGGCCCGAGACCTTATAACCCAACCTTCCCAGCATCTCAACCCAGGATTCAACAATGGATGGCTCATCATCTACAAAAAGGATTCGTTCCTGCCCCCGGGGAATACCTATGCTGGCCTTCCCTGCACCAGACACGGAAGGCTTGATCTGCGGCAAATAGATACTGAAAGTGGCCCCTTTCCCCGGCTCACTATACACTTTAATCTCGCCGCAATGATCTCTGACAATTCCGTGGACTACCGACAAGCCCATCCCGGTCCCTTCTCCCGGTTGTTTGGTTGTAAAAAACGGGTCAAAAATCCGCGGCAAAATCGATGGATCTATCCCCTGCCCCGTATCCCGAAAGCTCAGTTTAAAATAGGGCCCCGGAGTCAAAGCGGGGAAAGTGATATCTTCCGTTTCCAGGCTCACCTCTTCCAGGTTAACCTCAATCTCACCTTCCCTTCCTCCAATGGCCTGGGCGGCATTGGTGCACAGATTCATGACCAGCTGATGGATATGCGTTGCATTCCCCAGGATGAAATCCTCCTGAACATTCAGATTCTTCGTTATTGTGATATTCACCGGCAATGATGCCCGAAGCAGTTTAAGGGCCTCCTTCAACACCGGCAGGACATTCATGGGGGCCTGTTCCTTTTCAGACTGGCGGCTGAAGGCCAGTATCTGTCTGACCAGATCCCGGGCTCGATCACCGGCCTTAAGCACTTCGTCCAGTTTATTCTTCAAAGGAGATCCTGGGGGAAGATCATAAAGGGCCAATTGAGTATAGCCGATGATTCCCCCCAAGATATTATTGAAATCATGGGCGATCCCACCGGCCAGGGTCCCGATGGCCTCCATCCTCTGCGATTGCAGCAGGTGGGCCTGCATTTTGCGCCATTCCGTCAAGTCCCGGATAACCCCGAAGGTGCCGACGATTTTATCTCCTTCTTTTTCGACAACGGACCTTATTTCGCAATGAATATCGCTTCCATCTTTTTTCCTAACGATCCCTCCCAGGGTCCCCACTTCTTCGCCGTTGAGGGACCTCATAAATTCCCGGGTCATCCGTTCCCGTTCGGCGTCTTTAAAAAACTCCTGGAAATATTTTCCCACCATCTCTTCCGGTTTATGTCCGAATACCTGCTCCGAATGGGGCGAAATATTCCTGATAACCCCAAACTCATCAGTTTCAAAGATGATATCAAAGAATTGTTGAATCAGTTTGGATTGTCTTTCCTCGCTTCGGTGCAGGGCCTGTTCCGTTTTTTTCAACTCCGTCCGGTCACGCAGGATGCCCCGGAATCCGATGAGCTTTCCCGCCGAATCTTTGATCAGGGAAGCTGAGGCTTCGATTTCTCTCACCTCCCCTTTTTTATCGATCAATCGGTATTCAATCAATCTGGCCGGGATTCCGGTCTGATAGACCTGCTCATAAACGGAGTTTACCCTCCCCATATCATCGGGGTGAATATATTTAATAGAATTCAGCCCTTTTATTTCCGCCTGGGTGGCACCAAAATTCCTATACGCAGCCTCATTATAAAAAGTGAGAGTCCCGGCCAGATCGACTTCGTAATAACCTTCTTCCATGGTTTCCAGGATATTCCGGTAGCGCTCCTCGCTTTCTCTCAGGGCCTGTTCAGCCCGCCGGCGATCATCCCTTTCCTCTTTTTCTTTCAGGGCCCGTCGCACAGCCGGTGCCAGCCGATACAACTT
>CAZSTT010000111.1:0-11550 GCA_964609705.1 uncultured Thermodesulfobacteriota bacterium | reverse complement strand
AATTTCGGATCGATTCTCAAGTGGGAGTCGGCACCAAGGTCTTTATGTTGTTTAACACGAAAATAGAACCCGAGGCTACTCGTTGATCCGGCCTATTTTCATCCGGCTTCTTATAGAAGCCTTTTCTTTAGGTCGGCAAAGCCGACCGGCCGGCTTCCCTGGGAGGCCTCTTCCAAAGCTCGACAAAGTCGAGCGGTCCGAGCGGATCGTGGTTTCACGCCCCGGCAGGGCATGACGGTTTACTATGCAAACCCTAGAGAAAACATCATGAAGCCGGAGAAGAAAGACCCTTTCTTAATGATGCAGTTCGATATGGAGCAATGCAACGAATGCATTGCCTGCGTCAGGGCTTGTCCGACTCAGGCCATACGGGTCAGGAACGACACCTCCATTCAACTGGTGGGAGACTGCACTGGATGCGGAGAATGTATGCGGGTCTGCCCCACCGGGGCCGTCAAACCGCTGCATTGGCAGGGGATCCCCCCGGAGAGGGACCCGCTCCCGGTGGTCATTCCCTCTCCTGTTCTTTACACCCAGTTTCCGGGTTTCTTCGCAGAAGACCTGCGGCAAGCCCTGGAAGATATGGGTTTCCGCCAGGTGGTGGATCTCTTTCCCTACATCCAGATGTTTCAGCAGGCGACCGTGGAGCATATTCTTCGCAACCGCCGCCGGGCTGAACCTGCTCCGCGTCCGCTGATCTCGCCGGTCTGCCCGGTGGTCATACGTCTGATCGCCCACAAATTTCCAAGGCTGTTGCCGAACATCCTGCCGTTGAAGACCCCGTTGGCCCTGATCGATACCCGGGAAAAAAGCCGTCTGCAACAGAGGTTCGGACTGGCGGAGGAGTCGATAAGTCTTACCTATATCACTCCCTGTCCGGCGGAGTTGGTTTCAATCCCCTCCCGCCTGATTGGGGAAATGTCCATGGTGGACCACGTGGTAGGCATTAATGACGTCTATGCCGAACTACTCAGGCATATCAAAGGCCGGACCCCGTCGGACATGGGCTCTATAGAAGATCGGCAATCCAAGCGGTTTGATCTCTCCCGCAGCCTGAACTGGGGGATGTCGGGTGGAGAAATTTCGGGTACCCGCATCGAGCGTTCTCTGGCGGTTCACGGGTTGAAGGAAACCATTACCTACCTGGAAAAAATAGAGATGGGTCTCTTTCAAGAGATGGAGTACATCGAGTTTCGGACCTGCCCTGAAGGTTGCCTGGGCGGCGTCCTGACCACCATTGATAAGTATATCGCCAAAGGCTTCATTCATAAGATGCTGCGCATTTTCGGGACAGGCACCGGTCTGCGAAGAAAAGACATCCTCGACCGCTACGAGGCGGGCGAATTCTTTTACCGGGAAGACCCGGCGGCGCGGGCCGGAGAAGTCGAAGGCCCCAAAGTGTCTTTATCCATGAATCAATATCTCAAAATCGAATCCCTGTTGAAGGTCATCGGCGGACGAAACTGCTCGGCCTGCGGATCACCCAGCTGCCGGGTGTTTGCCGAAGATGTGGTCCGGGGTATGGTCACTCTGGAACATTGTGTTTTGTTACAAGCCCGAAAAACCGACAAAGACTCGTCTGATTCCCTTATCTGAATTGGGCCATAGGTTCAACGCCCTTGCCGGGATCGCCGGCGAAGACTGTTCCCAGGGGCGAAGAACCTTTCTCCTTTCAATAGGCTTTGAGGACTATCTAAAAAAATAAGGAGGATGAACATGAAAAAAGTACTAGTGGCCCTCATGTTTACGGTAATGCTGTTTGGACCTGTGGTGATGGTCCACGCCGAGCGTGGGGATTGGCATGGGGGAATACGTGCCAGGATTCATGATGCCCATGAACGTATTGACCGGGGAATTGACCGGGGATCACTCACCAGGCATGAAGCCCGAAGGCTAAAAGACGAGTTGGACCGTATTCTCCATAAGATTGACCGTATGAGAGATGATGGACATCTTAATCATAGGGAACGGGAAATTATCAATCGGGATCTTGATAGACTGGACCGGGATATTTCCAGAGAGAAACATGACCAAGAACGCAGACGTCGTTAAGCTAAGTTCCCGTCGGCCTTGAAACCGGATCCGGTAAAATTTATAATTTTCATTTTTCATAATAGGGGACATTTTGTTTATTTATACAATCCTGTTCCCGGAATTGTCAAACTCTGGCAAACCCCTGGCAGAGCCGGGGGTTTGCCTAAAAGAACCTACTTGGTAATGGACGGTGAACTAGGCGGTGTTGGGCTTGGAACCTTCCTTGGATAGATTGGAACAATTGGCTGTATTGATAGGGGTTGTTGCGTGTTTTCATTTTGATTGTCCCGGATGGTAGTAAGTTTCTCGATCTTCCCGGTACTATGGATCTGCAGATAGACATTATTACCCTTTACGATCAGCTTCCTGCCTGAAGGGTCCCACTCCACTTCAAAAACCTTTCGATCAACTCTATCCCGAAACTCCACCTTCTTATCACCAGAGCTAACAGTTACAACCTTTTCAGTATCTGGGGGTGCATTCTTGTCCACGATGATGTATTTTCCGAAACTTGCCATGGCCCCGATGGTAATGACCAAAGGGACCATCAGGATCTGTAGGATGACTTTTGTTCTAATGCCCATTGTAAACCTCCTTGAAGATTACTTACCATCAAGCCTCTCGGGCCTTCCTCAACAGTCTTTTGACCTCATGGAGAAGGGGGATACATAGCATGCAATTAGCGGGACATAGGAAATCGTAGTCAATTAAGCTAAATGCTGTTTGCCTGTCAACGTCCCCAATGAAGTTCAGGATGGCTTTCTCACCGCCCTGGCCTACTCGATTCAATCTGTTTTAATTCTTTTTCCACCATCTCGAACCACCAGGCCTGCCACGATGGGTTGTAGGATAAAGACGTATCCTTGTCAAAATCCAGGTGTCGTTTATTGTTAACCGCCAGGGCCGAGTTAATCTTTGCCTTAATTTGTTGCACGATTTCATCATAGACCTGTTGCGGGGTCTCTTTTACCACCATTAAGCCGGAAGCCCATTTTTGAGAATCCCTGGTCAGTTTCCTGGCGGCCAGTTCCGTGAGTGCGAAGTGGATCTGTTCATGCTGAAGCACATAGCCTCTTATGGCTGCTCTGGTTTTTGGGTTCCACCAGGAGGTGTCGGGTATCATGACCGCCTCAAAGGCCAGATGGTTAATACGGCCAAGGTAATTAACGTGATCTAACAAAGGCCAGGGGGTGATGCTGAATTTCGAATCGGCGGTCAGGCGGATTAATAAGGCTGATTGGGCGTTGATGCTTTCCCCGTGCATTGCCAAATTATCCGGCAATGAAGTCGCCCGAAAGTCCTCAGGCGTTAATGGCCTGTAGGGAAAACCATTCCCGATGACCTGGCGGATTTCGTCCGTCTGAATCGTGCGCGGTTTGGCATAATCCGGCAACTGGGCGCAAGCGGTGACCCAGGTTAATAACAGTAGTAACACGACGTAGCGGAGAGAGCCATTCCTCATAGCAAAGTCCCGGATCAGATGATATAAAGGTAATCTGTCAACCGCAGTCCATTGGGCATCACAAAGATGGGGACGACCTCAAGGGACTTTCCTGGTTGTGGTTCGAAGGCAGAGCCGAAAAAGGGCTTTCTGCGCTTGGCAAAAGGGTATTTATTAATATATGATTCTTTTTTATAGTAATTTGCAATCCAATTTTTAGGTCTTTTGTTTTTCAGTGGGTGGTCAGACTGCCGGGGACAGATTTAAAATTCTCTGTTTAACCTTAAATTACTTTAAGAGATTAATAATTTATGATATGTTTTTCTATGAAACCTAATCAGGAGAGTCTTCATGTCAGAGGGAGCACTTTCGGATCTTAAGGTATTAGAGTTGGGGGAACTGGTGTCCGCCGCCTACTGTACTAAAATGATGGCGGACCTGGGGGCTGAAGTGATTAAAATCGAGTCGCCGGGCCGGGGGGATGAAGCCAGGAGACGGGGCCCCTTTGCCCAGGACCGGCCCGGACTGGAAAGAAGCGGACTGTTTGCTTACCTGAACACCAACAAACTCAGCGTGACCCTGAACCTGGACACCGCCCGGGGAAAAAAGATCTTTTTGGACCTGATCAAAGACGCGGACATCCTGGTGGAGAACCAGCCCCCCAAACGGATGGAGGAATTGGGCCTGATCTATGCAAACCTGGAAAAAATAAATCCCAAGCTGATCATGGTTTCCATTACCCCCTTCGGACAAACCGGCCCCTACCGGGATTACAAGGCCCACGAGTTGAATACCTATAATGCCTGCGGCTTTGGTTTTTTAACCACCGCCACCCGTGAGGAACCGGTCTTAAAACCGGTCAAGGCCGGAGGCCGGCAGTCGGAGTTCGGTGCCGGACAGGCCGCCGCCGTGGCCGTCATGTGCGCTGTTTTTGCCCGTGATCAGATGGGAGAAGGCCAGCATATAGATCTTTCCATCCAGGAACTCCTGGCCGGGCAGGCAGAAGCCACCATCCAGCACTGGGTCCTGGCCGAAAACGAAATGGGCGGGGTCACTGATGCGGTAATGATGCCTATTCTTCCCCTGGAATGTTCGGACGGCTGGGTCTTTCTGATGTGCGTGGAGGATGATCAGTATGACCGGCTGGTGGTCCTGATGGGCAACCCGGAATGGGCGGAGAGTGAGTTGTTTGCCGACCGGTTTTTAAGAGCGGAATATATTGACGCCCTGGCCCCTATGTTGACGGAATGGAGTCTGCAATTTACCAAGGAACAGGTCTTCAAAATGTGCCAGGAGGCCCGCATCCCGGTCGGTCCCTCTTATAACGCCAGGGAAATTTTCGAGAATGAACATCTGGTGGCTCGTAACTATTTTATAGACATCGACCATCCGGAGATCGGCCGGGCCAAGTATCCCGCACCCTGTTACCGGCTTTCCCGGACCCCGTGGAAGATCCAGGGACCGGCGCCCTTTCTGGGCCGGCACAACCAATCTATTTACAGCGACCGGCTGGGATATTCAAAAGAAGACCTGATAGGCCTTTACCAGGCCGGAGTGATTTAGATCGGTGATTAGGGATATTTTTTCGGTCGGCTAATGGACCCGGCAAAAAAAAATCCCTAGTCACCAATAAAAAGTCAGAGAACCGTTTTTGAGCTTAAAAAATTTTTAGACGATTTTACTATTCAGAGAGGGCCGAATGTTAAAACTTCCCCTTGAAGGCCTAACGGTCGCGGATTTCGGTCAGACCTGGGCCGGCCCGCATCTTACCCGTACCCTGGGTGACATGGGGGCCCGGATCATTAAGATCGAAAGCATGAAAAGGATGGATGTGATCCGGTCCCTTCCACCCTGGGTTACCGGACAGGATCCTACTCTGAACAACTCGGGATATTTCAACTGGCTTAATCGCAACAAAATGGCGGTTACTCTTGATCTGACGACGGAGAAAGGCTCGGCCCTGGCCAAAGAACTGATCGGGATCTCTGACGCCCTGGTGGAAAACTACTCCCGGGGGGTGATGGAGAAATTCGGCCTGGACTATGAGTCGGTGAAAAAAGTCAACCCCGGAATCATCTATGTGGCCCTGACCTCCATGGGATCGGACGGGCCCTATAAGGATTTTGTCATGTACGGCCGGCCCCAGGTCTATGTCAGCGGCCTGGCCGAGATCACCGGGTACCCGGACGGTCCGCCTTTAAGCGTGTTGAGCTGGGGGGATCCGGTAGCGGCCCATCATGGGGCCTTTGCTCTGCTGGCCGCTCTCCGTTACCGAAAAAAAACCGGTTTGGGACAGTGCATCGAACTGTCCCAATGGGAAAGCCTGATCTGCCTGTCACCGGAAAACATCCTGGAATACAGCCTCAATGGTCGAATCCCGACCCGCCGGGGAAACCGGCATGAATATATGGCCCCCCATAACTCCTATCAGTGCCGGGAACCCCTGGACTATATTACCATCGCCGTTTCCAGCGATGAAGAATGGAAAGCTCTCTGCCGGCTCATGGGGAATCCGCCCTGGGTCGATGAGGAAAAATTTTCAGACACCCTTTCCCGCTGGCGGAATCACGAGGAACTGGACGACCATATCGAAGAATGGACGAAGGAATCAACCTCCTATGAGTTGACCGAACGAATGCAGGAAGCCGGGGTGGCCGCCTTCCCTTCACTCAGCAACCGGCGGGTTGTGGAAGACCCTCACCTGAAGGCCCGCGGGTATTTCGAAGAGTGGGATCATCCGGAAATAGGACGGCGTCAATACGACGGACTTCAGTGGAAAATGAGTAAAACCCCCGGTAAGATCCGCTGTCGGGCGCCAAACGTGGGCGAACATAATCAGCATGTGTTCGGAGAACTATTAGGAATGTCAGAGGAGGAGATAGGCCGGCTTATCGAAGAAAAAGTTATTGCCTGATTAGGGCGATTCAGGCAAAATAACTTGATTCCTTCGAGGGGCTATTATTGTAAACGTCATTAATAAGTTTAAATCCCCCCTCACCCTAACCCTCTCCCGCAAGGGGAGAGGGGACTCTTTCTTATTTCCATTTCCTTGAGGGGAGCATTTTTTCCCCCTCCCTTGAGGGGAGGGGATGAAGGGGGGGGTGGATGAGGTTAATTTATTTAAGTCGTTCACTATAGTTTCGAAACTGGGCAGGAAGAGAAACCGAGAAGTCAGGGATAAATCATCCGAATTTAAACCTTAAAAAAAGGAGGACGGAAATGACGGAAATGAAAAAGAGTTTATCGGTATTGCTAATCGCCTGTTTGGTCCTGTCTGTATTTTTGATGGGATCATTGGCTTTTGGGGCGGCGGCCAAAGCTCCTGCCGCCAAAGAACCCCAGTATGGCGGGACCTTAACCTATTACCGGGCGATTAATCCCATTGCCTGGGACACCCAGGAATGGACCTGGAAGCACGCCAACGATACCGGATTCTACGCCGAACACCTCTTGATGGGGGATCTCCAAAAAGGTCCCAGGGGAACAAATCAATTCAGCTTCCAGACCGAGGCCTGGATACCGCCTCAGTTCATGCGCGGAGAGGTTCTGGAGAAATGGGAAGTAAAGAAAAATCCCATGCAGATCATCCTTCATTTGCGCAAAGGCATCATGTGGCAGGAAAAGCCGGGGGTGATGAAGGCCAGAGAACTGGTGGCTGAAGATGTGGCCTACAGCATCAACCGTTTAAAAAATGCCCCCAAGGCCATCCCCCTGTATTTGGATTGGGTCGGAAAAGTAGAAACCCCCGACAAATATACGGCGGTCATTCAAATGGCCGAGTGGTGTATGGATTGGCCCTACCGCTTCGGCTGGGGATATTATGACGCCATCCAGGCTCCTGAACAGGAAAAAGCCCCCGGGGGGCCCAATAGATGGGAAAACGTAACCGGCACCGGACCGTTCATGATCACCGAGTACAAGGACGGCCACTCCCAGACCTATACCAAAAACCCAAACTATTGGGGCACGGAGACCATCGGAGGGAAAAAATATAAATTACCTTTTGTGGATAAGGTTTACTGTCCGATTATCAAGGATGAACAGACGGCAATTTCCAGCTTCAGGTCCGGCAAGCTCGATTGGATTTCCATGAACTGGAAATATGTGGATGAGCTGAAAAAGAGCCTTCCCCAACTGAAATGGTCACGCATGATGAGTTATACCAATTTTTCCCTGGTCCTGCGTCTGGACAAGAAACCCTTTACCGATATCCGGGTCCGGCGGGCCCTGAATCTGGCCATCAACAGGAAGGAGATCGTCGACAACTTCTTTGGGGGGAATGCAGAAATGCACACCTATCCCTTTCCCCCTTCTTTCCAGGAGGTCTATACCCCCCTGGATAAGCTCCCGCCGGCAGCCCGGGAATTGTACACCTATAACCCGGAAAAGGCCAAAAAGCTTTTAGCCGAGGCCGGATATCCCAAAGGATTTACCTTTAAGGCTCAGATTAATAACACTAACCAAACCCAAATGGACTTGGCGGCCATGGTGGTGTCCTATCTGGCCAAGGTGGGGGTTACCCTCGTTTTGGAACCCATGGATTATCCCTCCTATCTTAATATGATGCTGAAAAAGGTTCATTCCGAAGGATATTTTTTAAGCACCGGTCACACCAATCCCGCGGCCGGGATTCGGAAAAATTTTCTGACCGGTCAAACCTGGAACCCTCATATGATGGCCGACGCCTATCTGGACAAGACCTGGCAGGATGCCATTGAAAATCCGAAGCTGACTGAAAAACAGGCCATGGAGACCTTGAAAAAACTGGGTGTTTATGTCATGGAGCAGGTCCCGGCTATTATCCTTCCCTGTGAATACAGCTTCGTTGCCTGGTGGCCTTGGGTCCAAAATTTTAATGGGGAAACCAATGTAGGTGCCCAAAGATTTGGCCCCATCTCCGCCCGTATCTGGATCGATCAGGAGATGAAAAAGAAGATGGGATATTAGTTTGAAAAGAGGGGTCGAGGGTTCCCGGGTTTTCACTTGAGACCTTGACCCCTTGGAACCTTGAATCCTAAGTATAATAAAAAGAGAAAGGAGTTTGTAATGAAGATATTGCGGGTGAACACCACTAACTTGGAGACACGTTATGAAGACCTTCCCACCGACTGGAAGATACTCGGTGGCCGGGGGCTTTCGGCCAAAATCATGAGGGCCGAAGTTCCGCCTCAAACCGACCCTCTGGGACCGGAGGCCAAACTGGTCATTGCCTCAGGGGCGCTGGCCGGCACCCTGGCACCTTCCTGCGGCCGAACCTCGGTTGGCGGCAAAAGCCCTCTGACCCAGGGCATCAAAGAGGCCAATGCCGGAGGCCCGGTCGGCCAGGATCTCGACAAATTAGGGATTCGGGCCATCGTCCTCGAAGGCCAACCCAAGGATGACAAGTTATATATTCTTTCTATCTCCAAGGACGGTGCCCTGCTGAAGGATGGGGAAACTTATCGAGGCCTGAAGACTTATGCCCTGGCCGATACTTTGCGCCAGGAATACCAGGCCAAGATTTCAGTCATATCCATCGGTCCTGTGGGAGAACGAAAATCCAAGAGTGCTACGGTTACTTTTACGGACAAAGACGGGCACTGCTCCAGGCACGCCGCCCGGGGAGGACTGGGAGCGGTCATGAGGGCCAAGGGACTTAAGGCTATCGTCATCGACGACCAGGGCGCTCCATCCATTGAGTATGCGGACCGGAAAGCCTTTCAGGAAACTTTGAAAAACTGGACTGAAGTCCTGAAGAAAGACCCCTCCCTGGCCGGTATGAGTAAATACGGGACCCCGGGGATCATTGTTCCCTTGAGGGGCCTGGGGAGCATGCCTTCCAAGAACTACAGCAGCGAACCGACCGAAGGATTTGAGGCCCTAGCCGGTCCAAACCTGGATAAAATCAACCAGGAAAGAAAGGGGCGTATGGATGGCTGTATGCCCGGTTGCCTGGTCCGGTGTTCCGTGGTTTATAATGAAGCGGATGGAACCCATCTGACTTCGAGTTACGAATATGAGACCCTGGCCCTGCTGGGCACCAATTTAGGGATTGTCGACCCGGACGCCGTGGCCCGGTTCGATCGGATCTGTGATGAACTGGGAATCGATACCATTGAGCTGGGAAGCGCCCTGGGGGTGGCCGCTTCGGCCGGAAAAATGGAGATGGGAAACGTGGCCTCGGCTCTGGCCCTCCTGGATGAAGTGGAAAAAGGAACGGAATTCGGCAGAGTCCTGGCCGATGGGGTGGTGGCCACGGCCAAGCTATTGGGAATTACCAGGGTTCCGGCTTTCAAAGGCCAGTCCATTCCGGCCCATGATCCCCGGGTCACCAAGGCCACGGGGGTAACCTACCATACCAGTCCCATGGGTGCGGATCACACGGCCGGCGTGTCCTATGAAAATCCCATGGCCAAGGAAGGCCAGGTGGAACGTTCCCTGAAGGCCCAAATCATTAACGCCATGGAGGATTCTCTCGGGTATTGTATCCTGGCGGTCCCGACCGATAAAAAGCTCCTGTTCAGTTTCTTAAAGGATTTGATCAATGCCCGGTTCGGCCTTACGGTCACAGAAGACGAACTGGTCAAGATCGGACGGGAAACGCTGCGGGATGAACTGGCTTTCAACGAAAAAGCCGGCTTCATGGCCGCCAATGATCCGGATCCGGAATTTATTCGAACCGAGCCTTTGGCCCCGACCCAGAGCGTTTTTGATATCCCCAAGGAAGAAATGGAGGGGATCTGGAAACAATTGGATACCATCGCCGTTTAAGGCCGACATTCCAGGAAGACTAGTTAGTTCTCATTGAAAAAGGGTTTCTGGCGAGAGCTTCAGCCGGTCCCCGTACGGGGACCTTAGTTTAAGGTCGACAAAGTCGACCGAGCGGAAATCCAGGTGTTTCCATCCGGAAATTCGAATTTCCGGATGGAAACTGTTCAGTTCAATAGGCAGGAAAGGAAATAGTTCATGACCGTTGATGGAATTAAAAAGGTGGTTTTTGTCGGAGGCGGGACCTTGGGGTCCTTCAACTCCATGGTAGCGGCGGCCGCAGGATACCAGGTAACCGTTTATGATGATTCCCCTCAGGCTCTGGCGGCCCTGACCGATCGTCAGAAGGCCTGGGGGGAAGTCCTGATCGAAAGGTGGCAGATGCCCCGGGAAAAAATCGATCTCGGACTACAAAACATACAATGGACCCATGATCCGGCCGAAGCGGCTGCGGGTGCAGACCTGCTCAGCGAATCAGTCTTTGAACGGCTGGAGCTCAAGCGTCAGACGCACCGCCTGTTTGATGAACTCTGTCCCCCCCAAACCATTATGACCACCAACACCTCGACGCTGCTGCTGTCGGATATTGAATCGGCGGTCCGGCGGGGAGACCGGTTTGCCGCCATGCATTTCCATCAACCGAACATTCTGGCCGACCTGGTGGCCGGGCCCCGGACGAGCCCGGCCACCATGGACCTTCTAAAACGCTATGTCAAAAGCATCGGTATGACCTATGTGCTCTTGAAAAAAGAAAGGGCCGGCTATCTGCATAACGCCATGTATGTGGCCTTTTTGGCTACCGGCCTGATGTTAAAGGTATTCGGAGGACTGGATGTCGAAGAGATCGACCGCTCCTGGATGCTCAATCAAAAGGCGGAGGGTGGCCCTTTCGGATCAATGGATCATGTGGGATTTAATGTCATCGTTGACGTCTTTGACAGTCAAAACGATCCGGCTGATCCGGCCCGGGAGTACAAGGCGGCCGTGGTGGAGTTTTTTCGTCCCTACCTGCAGCGGGGAGACCTGGGGCAGAAGACCGGAAAGGGGTTTTACTCCTATCCGGACCCGGATTTTTTAAAACCCGGGTTTCTCGACGGTAAAACAGAAAATCCGTTGGCCGCCAAGGCCCTGATCAATTCTGTTCTGGCCACCGCCCTGACCCTGGTTATCGAAGGGGCGGGGGATATCCGGGATGTGGATCGATCCTGGATGATTACCCATCGTCCGGACATCGGTCCTTTTGGCATGATAGACGAAAAGGGGCTTGATGTCTTCCTGGCGGAACTGGAGGAAAGAGCGGCCCTTGATCCCCTCTTTGCCGTGAATTT
>CAZSTT010000110.1:0-11608 GCA_964609705.1 uncultured Thermodesulfobacteriota bacterium | reverse complement strand
ACGATCAGGGAATTCATTTGGAAAGCAAAATCTGATCAATAATTGAAAAATGAAAGGGGGTGTTAAGTTCTTATTAACCACGATAATTTTTCATAAGGACTAAAAAAAGCTTTTTACGTTGTAATTAATAAATATTATGAGGAGGAAATTATGCCAAGTTTTGTAATCAAAGAAAAGTGTGATGGATGCAAAGGGCAGGACAAGACCGCTTGTATGTACATTTGCCCGGTGGATCTGATGTTCCTGGATAAAGACGGCTCCTTGGGTTACGGCGAGATGAAGGCCTTTAACCGGGACACCTCCCTTTGCTGGGAATGCTATAACTGCGTCAAGATCTGCCCCCAGCAGGCTATTGACGTTCGTGGTTATGCCGACTTCGTCCCCATGGGTGCCAGTGTTACTCCTCTTCGGGGTACTGAGGACATTATGTGGACCGTCAAATTCCGGAATGGCGCTATTAAACGCTTTAAGTTCCCCATCCGGACCACGGCTGAAGGCAGCGCGGTTCCGAACGGCGGATTTGATGAAGGTTCCGGCGATCTGAAGAGTCCTTACCTGTTCACAGAGCCTGCTTCTTTGAAAGTGGCGGCTTTACCCACACCAAAAAAGTAACGAAGGAGGGAAACGATTATGGCAGATTATCCAACTGTAGAAGTAACCACCGACCTGTTGATTGTCGGTGGAGGAATGGCCTCCACGGGTGTTGCTGTTGAAGCCGCCTACTGGGCCAAGAAAAATGGGATTAAGGTAACGGCTGTCGACAAAGCCGCTTTTACCCGTTCCGGTGCCGTGGCTATGGGCCTTTCGGCTATCAACCAATATGTCGGCATAGCCGACGGTCAGAATACCTGTGAAGATTACGTGCATTACGTCCGTCAGGACCTGATGGGGATTTCCCGGGAAGACCTGGTTTTCAATATCGCACGGCACGTGGATTCCTCGGTTCACCTTTTTGAAAAATGGGGCTTGCCCATCTGGTTGGATGAAAACGGCAAGTATGTCCATGAAGGCCGCTGGCAGCTTATGATCAACGGCGAATCCTACAAGGTGATCGTGGCCGAGGCCGCCAAAAACGCCATGGATGCCGCCGGATTTGAGATCTACGAGCGGGTTTTCATCGTTGCTCCTCTGATGGACGGTGATCGGATCGCTGGGGCCGTTGGTTTCGGGACCCGCGATGAAAAATTTTATGTCTTTAAAGCCAAGGCTGTGGTCTGTGCCATGGGCGGTGCGGTTCACGTTTTCCGTCCCCGGTCCACAGGTGAAGGTATCGGCCGTTCCTGGTATCCGCCTTTCAATACCGGGTCCAGCGCCTTTTTCACCATTAAGGCCGGTGCTGAGATGACTTGTCAGGAAGTTCGTTTTATTCCGGTTCGGTTCAAGGATGCTTATGGACCGGTCGGAGCCTGGTTCCTGCTTTTCAAATCCCGGGCCACCAGCGCTACCGGTGGTGAATATATGGTCGTCCGCAAGGATGAGCTCAATAACTGGGCTCCTTATGGTCTGGCCAAACCGATTCCGGCCAACCTGAGGAACTACCTGGGCATGCTGGATGTGGAAGCCGGTTTAGGGCCCCTTTACATGGAGACCGCCGAAGCTATTCAGAATATCGCTAAAGGCACTCCTGATGAAAAGGCCTTCAAGAAAAAGATGAAGGAACTGGAATCCGAGGCCTGGGAAGACTTCCTGGATATGACCATTTCCCAAGCCATCCTCTGGGCAGCCAGCAACATCATGCCTGAGGCCAGCCGTTCCGAGATCGCCGCTTGTGAGCCCTATTTCATCGGCTCCCACTCCGGTGCCTCCGGTGCCTGGGTCAGCGGTCCTGAAGACCTGGATACCCCCTATAAATGGGGTTACGGCAATATGTGTACTATAAAAGGGTTGTTTGCCTGCGGAGACGCTTCCGGGGCCTCCAGCCACAAGTTCTCCTCCGGTTCCCATGCCGAAGGCCGGTTTACCGGCAAAGAAGCGGTGCGGTTCTGTGTGGAGAATACGGCCATGCCCAATGTGGATGCCGCTCAGCTTGCGGCCTTGAAACAAGAAATCCTGGCCCCGTTGAACACCTATGAACAATTCAGCGCCTTGTCCACAGATCCGGAAATGAACCCCAACTATATCAAACCGATGCAGTATATGAATCGTCTCCAGAAGATGATGGATGAATATGCCGGCGGCTGGGGTGCGGGCTTCAAGACCAGCAAATCGCTGATTGAAAGAGGTCTGGAACTGATGACCATGCTGAAGGAAGACTCCGCCAAATTGGGCGCCAAGAACGTCTATGAGCTGGAGCGTTGCTGGGAGAATGTACAAAGAACCTGGCAGGCCGAAGCCCATATGCGGACCATCCTGTTCCGGGAAGAGACCCGTTGGCCTGGTTACTACTTCCGGGCGGACAAACCGACCATGGATGAGAAAAACTGGCATTGTTTTGCCAACTGTAAATATGATCCCAAGACCGGTGAGTGGACCATGATCAAAAGAGATGTGGTTCCCCTTATTCCGTAACTAAAACTGATTCCATAACCTCCAGGCGCCCATCGGCGCCTGGAGTTTTTTTTGATCGAAAGGCTGTTTATTAAAAGAGAGGAGAGAAGAGATCTTTTCCTCTTACCCCTTTCGAGACCTTTGAAAAAGGTTCGATTTTGTCCAAGGTCAAGGTAGATGAAAATTTTAACCACAGGAATACATTTAGTATTTCGAGGATTAAAATTTGAGTCTGACACAGAGATTGGGCAAAAGGGAGCGTTTTTCAAAGGTCTCGTTCCTCTTTTTCAATAAGCGGCCGGCGTGACCCCTATGTGTTTCAGCCCCGTTCCTTTTTATAATAATTCAAAGCAAAATTTTCTTTCGAGAACCATAATTTAAATTCCTGGAGGAGTCTATGGGAGATAAAAAAAGTATTTTGATTGTTGGCGGCGGTATGAGCGGATTGACCTCCGCCATCGAAGCCGCAGAGGTTGGCTATGAAGTGGTGATTGTGGAGAAAAACCCCTATCTGGGCGGCAGGGTGGCTCAACTCTACCAGTATTTCCCCAAACTGTGTCCCCCCAATTGCGGGCTGGAGATCAATTTTAAGCGGACCAAGAGCAGTTCCCGGATCAGTTTTTACACCCTGGCCGAGGTGGAACAGATCAGCGGCGAGGAAGGGAACTATCATGTGACGATTAAAACCCAGCCTCGTTTTGTCAATGATAAATGCACGGGTTGTAATAAATGTGCAGAGGCCTGTCCGGTGGAGCGGGCCAATGAATTTAATTTCGGCCTGGATAAGACCAAGGCCGCCTATTTACCCTATGCCATGGCCTTTCCCATGCAGTATGTGATCGACGGCTCGGTTTGCCTGGGAGAGAGCTGCGCCAAGTGTGTTGAGGCCTGCAAGTATGATGCGATCGAATTGGATATGAAACCCCAAACCTTCACCCTGGAGGTAGGGGCCATCGTCTGGGCTGCCGGTTGGAACCCCTATGACGCCAAGAAACTGGAAAACTACGGGTTCGGCCAGTATCCTAATGTGATCACCAACGTTATGATGGAAAGGCTTTGTGCGGACAACGGACCGACCCAGGGGAAAATTCTGCGACCTTCGGATCAAAAAGAGGTGGAGAAGGTGGCCTTTATTCAATGCGCCGGATCCCGGGATGAAAATCATCTGGCCTATTGTTCGGGTGTCTGCTGCCTGGCCTCTTTGAAGCAGTCCACGTATCTTCGGGAAAAAAATCCCAACGCTGAGGCCTTTATTTATTTTATTGATATTCGAGCCCAAGGCAAACTGGAGGACTTTTTCGTCAAGGTGAAACAGGACGAGAAATTGTCCCTGGTCAAATCCAAGATTGCCTTGATCACCGAGGACCCGGACACTAAAAACCTGATTCTGGAAGGGGAGGACACCATGTCCGGAGAGCGAATCCGGGAAACGGTCGATATGGTGGTCCTGGCCACGGGTATGGAACCGGCCACGGCAACCGTCAAGGTCCCGGCCGCGGTTTCTTATGATGATTACGGTTTTATCGTTTCCGATCAGGATCAACAAGGTATTTATGGGGCAGGCTGTATCAAGCGGCCGGCGGATGTGGCTGGTGTGGTGCAGGATGCCACCGGAGCGGCGCTCCGGGCTATTCAATCTGTGGTGAGGAGGTAATTTCCAATGGATAAGAAACTGGGCGTATATATTTGTACCGGATGCGGGATCGGAGATTCCCTGGATATAGATGCGCTAAAAAAGGTGGGCTCCAAGGAATTCAAGGCCCCGATATGTAAAACCCATTCCTGGCTTTGCGGGCCGGAAGGGGTGGAGATGATTAAAGCCGATATAGCCAATGAAGGGATCAATACCTTATCCCTCGTGGCCTGTTCGCCTCGGGTTAAATATGATGTCTTTGATTTCGGGCCGGTTTTGATGGATCGGGTCAATGTCCGGGAACAGGTGGCCTGGGTTTTGCCGGCCGATGATGAAGATACCCAGATGATGGCCGAAGACAACATGCGCATGGGGCTGGTCAAGTTGAGCAAAAGCACGCCCCCGGAACCTTATCAGGCCGAGAATTTAAGCAAAACCGTACTGGTGGTGGGCGGTGGTTTTGCCGGGATGAATGCCGCTGTTGGCGCGGCTCAGGCCGGATATCCGGTCCTGCTGGTTGAGAAAGAGCCGGTCCTGGGCGGGTTCATGAATAAGATGAATAAACGAATTCGACCCCCTTATAAAGAATTGAAACCTGTTGACCTGGAGAACCAGATCAAAAAGGTGGAAGCCGAACCGAATATCAAGATCTTTACTTCGGCCCAAATTGAAAAGCTCGCCGGCGGTCCGGGTGTTTTTGACGTGACTATCAATCAGAACGGCTCCTCGATCACCGAACGGGTCGGTTCGGTCATTCAGGCCACAGGCTGGAAACCCTATGACGCCAACAAACTGGAACACCTCGGTTATGGCAAGTTCTCCAACGTGGTCACCAATATCCAGATGGAAGAAATGGCCAAAAGCGGAAAGATCACCCGGCCTTCGGACGGCAAAGAGGTCAAGAACGTCCTTTTTATTCAGTGTGCCGGGTCCCGTGATGAAAACCATCTGCCTTATTGTTCTTCGGTCTGCTGCCTGGTTTCCCTTAAACAGGCGACTTATGTGAAGGAGCAGGACCCGGAAGCCGCGGTCTATATCCTTTATAAAGATATAAGGACTCCTCACCAGAGTGAAGACTTTTACCGCAAGGTCCAAAAAGACGGCGGAATCTTTATCCGCGGTGAATTGAACGCCATTACCGAGGACGGTAATAAAAACCTTTCGGTGGAAGCCAGTGATGTCCTGTTGAACGAAACCATCCAACTCGAAGAGTTGGATCTGGTGGTCCTGGCCGTGGGCATGGTCCCTACTTCGATTGATGAAACGGCCCTGAATCTGGATTATCGGCAAGGGCCGGGACTGCCCGTCAACAAGTATGGATTTCCGGATTCGAATTTTATCTGTTTCCCTTATGAAACCCAGAGGACCGGTATTTATGCGGCCGGTTGCGTCCGCAGCCCCATGGAAACGGCCATATGTGCCGAAGATGCCACTGGAGCGGCTTTAAAGACGATTCAATGCATCGAATCCACGGCCATCGGGTCATCCACCTTCCCCAGATCCGGGGATATGACCTATCCCGAATTTATGATGTCCCGCTGCACCCAGTGTAAGCGCTGTACCGAAGAATGCCCCTTCGGGGCTATCAATGAAGATGAGAAGGCCAATCCTCTACCCAACCTGACCCGCTGCCGTCGCTGCGGGACCTGTATGGGGGCCTGCCCGGAACGGATCATCTCCTTCAAGAATTATTCGGTGGATATGATCGGATCCATGATCAAAGGAATCGAAGTACCGGATGCCGATGATGAAAAACCCAGGGTCATCGCCTTGATTTGCGAAAACGATGCCTACCCGGCCCTGGATATGGCCGGTATTAACCGGATCCCGATTGATCCCTTCTACCGCTTTATTCCGGTCCGCTGTCTGGGATCGGTCAACCTGGTCTGGATCGCCGACGCCCTGGCCAAGGGAATCGACGGAGTAATCCTGCTGGGTTGCCGCAAGGGTGACGATTATCAGTGCCATTTTATCAAGGGCAGTGAACTGGCCAACACCCGTATGGAAAAGATATCTGAAACCCTGGGCCGTCTGGCCCTGGAGCCGGACCGGGTCCGGGTGGAAGAAATTTCCATCAATGACTATGACAAACTCCCGGTCATCCTGAACGATTTTATGGCCAGGATCAAGGAGCTGGAACCAAATCCATATAAAGGGTTCTAATAAAAATACGTTCGGCGTTCGTTCGTCGAAAACCAAATTTAAAACGAAAAAGGGTCAAGGGTTCAAGAGGTTTTTATTTCCGAGCCTTTCACTTGAATCCTTGCCCCCTCGACTCCTTTAACCCTAACAATCAAAAGGAAAGAGTTATGGACCAGGTAGTCGGACCCAAAAGCAGCGGCGGCAAAGCCTATGATCAGACCTTTGCCCGCGAGGTCTATCAAAAGGTGGACTCAGGGGAAGAGATCAAGATGTGCATGCAGTGCGGGGTTTGTGCCGCCTCCTGCCCCCTTAAAGAAAAAATGGATTTTTCACCCCGAAAGATTTTTACCCTGATCCGGGCCGGACAAAGGGAAAAGGTGCTGAGCAGCGAAGCCATTATGCTTTGCACTTCCTGTTATTCCTGTAAGGTGCGCTGTCCTCGGAAGGTACCGGTGGTGGACGTCATGCATGGACTGGCTCATTATGCTCTGGGTTTGGGCTATAAACCCAGAGTCGAAACCGCCCTTTTCGGTCAGAAGTTTTGGGACAATATTTATCGGCTGGGCCGGATCGATGAAAAAGACGTGGCCCAGCGGTATTTCCTCGGTCATGGACTAGGCCAGGGCCTAAAGCTGATGATGGAGAATAGGAATATGGGCCTGGGAATGCTTCTCCATAAAAGGATGAAAGTCCTGCCGGAAAGACCGATTAAGAATATCAAAACCTTAAGGAAGATGCTGGATAAGGCCAAGGCCATGGGGAAGGGAGGTGCCGTCTGATGAATTATTTCCTTTATCAAGGTTGTTCTCTGGAAGCCGGCGGAATCCATTATACGGTTTCCTTGAAGGCCGTGGCCAAGGTGTTGGGTTTGTCCTTAAAAGAAATCGAGGATTGGAATTGCTGCGGGGCCAGTATCTCCTACGTAGGCGGAAACGAGCTCTCCGTGGATGTGCTCGCCGCCCGCAATCTGGCCCTGGCCGAAGCCCAGGGGGGGCTGGATATCGTGGCCCCTTGCAGTTCCTGTTACATTGTCTTAAATAAGGTTAACCACAAACTGCAGGAAAAGCCCGGCCTGTTGGCCGAGGTCAACGAGGTTCTGGCTGAAGGTAACTTGAAATACAGCGGGAAGATCCGGGTGCGGCATCTTTTGGATGTCCTGTTCAATGATGTGGGCCTGGATAAAATTCGAGCAGCCGTCAAAAAGCCTCTGAACAGGGTTCAGGTGGCCGGATATGTGGGTTGCCAGACTGTTCGGCCTTTCGGAGAATACGACAGCGTGGAAAAACCGGAGATCCAGGACCGGATTATTGAGGCTCTGGGGGCCACGGCGGTGCCTTTTCCCAATAAGATGCGCTGCTGCGGTTCCGGATTGTTCCTGACCGAGTTGGAGGCCTGCTATGAACTGGCCCGGGATATCCTGAGTGACGCGCAGGCCCATGGAGGAAAAATCATTTCCACGGCCTGCCCCATGTGCCAGATGAACCTGGAGGCCTATCAAGGCCGGATGAATAAGGCCATAGGGACCAATTTCAAAATTCCGGTGGTCTTCATCACCCAGTTGATGGCCGTGGCCTTCGGTCTTTCCCGGAAAGAGGCCGCCCTGGATCGCTTGCTCATCTCTGCCGACTCCTCTCTGAAAGCCGCCTGAGAGTTATTACAACTATCTTGATAAAAAAGCCCTTTCCACTTCGATGGAAAGGGCTTTTGTGTTTTATATTCCCCTCCCCCCCCGGACCTCTTGATATTTCGATTTTTGGTATTGTCCTAGGACAGTGCCCGACTTTTTCTGTTAGCTAAAATTAAAAAGTGCAAAGTTTAAGTTGATCTTAAACCATTGTAAAAGATAAACATTGCGAAAACAAGGATATAGTAGTTGGGAAAAAGTTTTTGACACTACACTTTGCGCTTTGAAAATCTCATATCCTAGTTCACGGATAGGAGGAGGAATGGCCATTCCTGCAGCTTGAAAAACTTTGCCGCAGCTACCAAGACATTCTGTAAGAATGGCGAACTGTTTGCTCTGATTTTTCTGTTGAAGGGACGCTGTTAAGTTATTAAGTTGACAATAAAGAATTAAGTGTGATAAGGGTAAAGCATGCCAAGAAAGTCTCGGATCGACACTGCCGGTGCCCTTCACCATATCATGGTCAGGGGCATTGAAAAAGGGACGATATTCCGACATGATTCAGACCGAAATCAATTCCTGGAACGATTAGGAGATATCCTCCAGGATACCAAGACCCCCTGCTATGCCTGGGCCTTGATTCCAAACCACTTTCACCTCCTTCTTCGAACCGGGAATGTACCCATCTCCACAGTGATGAGGCGGCTATTAACCGGCTATGCCCTCTGGTTCAATCGGACCCACCGAAGACAAGGACACCTTTTCCAGAATCGTTTCAAGTCGATCCTTTGCCAGGAGGATGCCTACCTTCTGGAACTGGTCCGATATATTCATCTCAACCCTATCCGAGCTAAGTTAGTCAAAGACTTGGAAGAATTGAGCCGGTATCCTTTTTGCGGTCATGTGGTTCTGTTGAGCAAGGGGAAGAATCACTGGCAGGATACGGAATCGGTTCTGGGGATGTTTAGCGCGAACCCGGGGGCGGCGAAACGAGCGTATCGGATCTTTGTAGCGTCTGGATTAGTCGAAGGGAAACGCTGGGACTTCACCGGAGGCGGTCTGGTCCGAAGCGCAGGCGGATGGGAAGGGGTTAAGGCTTTAAGAGAAGAGAAAGTCTATCAGAAGAACGACGACAGGATTCTGGGGAATGGAGATTTTGTGGGGCAGGTACTGGCTTCGGCCCAAGAAGCCATGGAAAAGCGCTATGCGCTTCAATCTCGAGGCCTGGATTTAGACAGGGTTGCCTCCAGGGTGGCGGAGGTGTTGTGCTTAAAGCCGGAAGAGGTGTGGACCGAAGGTAAATATCAACGGATTGTGGATGCCCGGAGTCTATTGTGCTACTGGGCGGTAAGGGAACTGGGAGTAACCATGACCTTCCTGGCCCGAAGGCTCAGAATATCTGTTCCGGCAGTCAGTTTATCCGTCACCCGTGGTCATAGGATCGCAGAGATGAAAGGAATTGTTTTACTATAAACTTAATAACTTAACAATGTCCCCTTAATTGTCTTTGTTTCGGCTGGTTTCTGAAAGTTCTTCCAAAACTCTCCTGCGGGTACGCATCTTCCATATAGACATTTACCAGTCCCATAACCCAAACATTAAGGGGCTGGATTTTGACTCATAGCTCCTTGGTTTTTTCGTAAATTCAAACAGAGTTGGTTTGATCTTACCTTGCCAGACCTGGAGCGGGTATGGTATGTTCAGACACTTTTATTGAGCAAAGGAAAACCTCTCGGAAACTATGGATTGGATACTCACCCTGATCGATCTTTTGTTGCATCTGGATAAACATTTAAGTGTTGTCATCCGGGATTACGGTCTTTGGACTTATTTGATTTTATTTGTGATCATTTTTTGTGAAACCGGGTTGGTTATAACCCCCATCCTGCCGGGAGATTCCCTTCTGTTTGCCGCCGGGACCTTTGCCGCCATGGGTGCTCTGGACCCGCTGTGGTTGTTCGGTCTCCTCAGCCTGGCCGCTGTGGCCGGCGATACGGTCAATTACTGGATTGGAAACGTGGTGGGGCCGAAGATATTTCACCAGGAGAAGGTCCGCTTTTTTAAAAAAGAAAACCTGACCCGGACCCATGAGTTTTATGAAAAGTATGGGGGGAAGACCATCATCATCGCCCGTTTTATCCCCATTATTCGGACCTTTGCCCCTTTCGTGGCCGGAATCGGTAAAATGACCTATCTGCATTTTATCTCTTATAATGTCATCGGCGGTATAGCCTGGATCGCTATCTTTATTTTTGGAGGCTATTATTTCGGGAACCTGCCGATGGTGAAAAATAACTTCACCCTGGTGATTATGGCCATCATTATTATTTCCGTTTTACCGGGGATTTATGAACTCTTTCGTCAGCGGAGGCAATCGTCAAAGAATAAAAAAAAGTAAATTACCAATAGAAACGGTTAATTAGTTTCCATCCGGAAATTCGAATTTCCGGATGTAAACAGCAGAGGATTTATTATGGAAGAGAAAAACAGGATTTCTTCGGGAGTCGACCATCTGGACCATCTATTGGAAGGGCTCTATATCGGAGACAATGTGGTCTGGTATGATGATGCCGGGAGCCTGGCTTCGGTGTTTTGTTTGAACTTCATCCAAATTTCCCAAAAGCAAAACAAGCCGGTTATTTATGTGACCTTCGACCGATCGCCCCGCAATCTGCTGGAAAAACTGGGTCCCTTGTCGGAAAATCCTCTTTTGACCATTCTGGATTGCTTTACCTTTGGAAAAGGGGCCGGTTCTCCGGTTTTCATGAAGTTTTATGAACCATCCGCAACGGAAAAAACTTTTTCGATTGTCCGGGTGGAGGACCCCAGGCAAATGGAACGGGTGGTGGAGACCCTTTATGATCTTCATGCCCCTATGAAAGGTGATGTCCGTCTGGTTTTTGAAAGCCTGACCGGTATGGCCGAGCTTTGGGGGGGAGAGGAACAGGTCCTCCAATTCTATTCCCATTCCTGTCCCCGACTTTACGAATTAAATACCGTGGCCTACTGGGTCATGGAAAAAAAGGCCCATACTCCCCGTTTCCGGGCCCAGATCAACCAGATCGCCCAGGTGGCCATTGATTTATCCATCAAGAGAGGGACCACCTCGCTGACTATTCTTAAAGCTGAAAAAAGGGAACTGGAAAATTTCCACAAGCCACATCCTTATTGGGTAAAAGACCAAGCGATTTCTTTTGATTCGGAAAAACGCATCGGCATGGGGATCGACCTGGGTCAGCGGGTTAAAGAACTGAGGATGAAGAAAGGGCTGTCTCAAACGGAACTGGCCCAACTGGTGGGGGTGACTCCGAGTACCATTTCCCAGGTGGAAAGCAATATGATATATCCTTCCTTGCCCGGGTTGTTAAAAATGGCCGAGATCCTTTCGGTGGAAGTCAGTTCTTTTTTTCAGGAACAAAATGAAAGCAGAAAAAGGGTAATTTTTTCCTCCCGGGATGCGGTAGCCATAAAATTTCCGGACCTCCCGGAGGAAAGTATTTCCGGTAAGTTGCTGACCCCGGTGGATATCGAGACCAAGGCCGAACCGTATTTGATTGAAATCCCCCCTTTCCAAACCCTTTCAGCCCATTTTTTTGTGCATAAAGGGGAAGAGATGGGCTATCTCCTGGCCGGAGAACTTCAAGTCAAACTGGGCAAGGAGATTCATACTCTGCATGCCGGTGAAGTGATCTGTCTGGTGTCGGAAATGCCCTGGGAATGGA
>CAZSTT010000109.1:0-11693 GCA_964609705.1 uncultured Thermodesulfobacteriota bacterium | reverse complement strand
CCGTCCGCATCAAGAACAGTACCCAATATCGTCCGGTTAATTCCAATAATCTTATGGGAACAGCCATCTTTTCTTCCTAATTATTGAATTCTGAAACCTGTTTGACCAGGTCATCCATGAAAAAAGGTTTTCTTAACATATTAATAGGATAACTCTTTTTTTCTTCCTCAAGGAGCATTTCAAATTGATCCAAATTGCCGCTCATATAGATTGTTTTAACCGAAGGATCCTGCTCCCTGATGTGATTTATCAATTCAAGTCCATTTTCTCCCGGCATTTGAATATCGGTAATTACCAGGTCCGGCCGGAACTGAAAATATACTGAATATCCCTCCAATCCATCAAAGGCCGAGCTGACCTCATGCCCTTTTTGCTCCAGCATATACTGGATGACCGTAGCCAGGGACTGGTTATCATCTACAATTAATATTTTCATTTTGGTTTCTCCTTGGTGAACCATCCCTAAGATGTAAAAAAAAATTAAGAAATATTTCTTGCCTGATAATTATGAATCCGTTCAATTAACTATATAGGCAAAATATGTACCAATAGGATAAGTTTACATCAACCTATTGATTTATAAGGATAGTTATTAATTGGATTACTCCAGGGGATTGTAGATTGGATGATTTTCCCTACATTCCCCTGAGATAGACGAAGGAAAATTCTTGACGATATTTTCATGGAGATAGAAGACCTATTGGACGGGTCCAGTTTTGAATTCTAATTGAAAGCAGGTTTGTAACCATCGTTATAAAAAGAAAGGCAGGAGACAAAAAAATTGGTTTACATCAGAAGATTCTTGGAATAGATTGTGCGGG
The DNA here is from genome assembly GCA_964609705.1 of uncultured Thermodesulfobacteriota bacterium. GTDB lineage: Bacteria > Desulfobacterota > RBG-13-43-22 > RBG-13-43-22 > RBG-13-43-22 > RBG-13-43-22. Next base: position 10,872 of record CAZSTT010000109.1, on the reverse strand, counting down.
TTTAATACCTCGGGGATTGGGATCCTTTTTTATGCACCTCGACTGCCCGCCGCAGTCGAAAATACCAATAAATCCCTCAGACCGGATCTCAAGAACCTATGAATTGGAGATGACCTATGAAAGAAACAGCTCAGCCCAAAAACCCACCCCAGTCAAACCTTTTGGATACTCTTTGTGTCAATACTATTCGCATGTTGGCTGTGGACGCGGTCCAAAAGGCTAATTCCGGGCATCCGGGCATGCCCATGGGTGCGGCCCCTATGGCCTACGTCCTGTGGACCCGCTTTTTGAAACATAACCCCCGGAATCCCGGCTGGCCGGATCGGGACCGGTTTGTCCTTTCCGCGGGACATGGTTCGATGCTGCTCTATAGTTTGCTTCATCTCACCGGGTATGACCTTTCCCTGGAGGATCTGAAGGCTTTCAGGCAGTGGGGAAGTAAAACCCCCGGCCACCCCGAATACAGGCATACCCCGGGGGTGGAAACCACCACCGGACCCCTGGGACAGGGCTTTGCTAATGGAGTGGGTATGGCTATGGCCGAACGTTTTCTGGCCGCCCGGTTTAACCGCCCGGAGTTTCCCATTGTGGATCATTTTACCTATGCCATCGTCAGTGACGGGGATTTGATGGAAGGAGTTTCTCACGAGGCTGCTTCCCTGGCCGGTCATCTGAAATTGGGCAAGTTGATTTATCTGTATGACGACAATCATATTTCCATTGAGGGCAGCACGGATATTTCTTTTACCGAAAACCGGTTGGCCCGGTTTAAAGCCTATGGCTGGCAAGTCCAACAGGTTGAGGATGGAAATGACCTCAAGGCTATAGGGAAAGCGATTCGAAAGGCCCAGGCAGATACGGAAAGACCTTCCTTGATCGCCGTTCGAACCTGTATCGGATGCGGGAGTCCCAACAAACAAGACACCGCTGCCGCCCATGGTGAACCGCTGGGACCGGAAGAGGTCAAACTGACCAAGGAAAACATAGGATGGCCCATAGATCCGCCCTTCCATATCCCCCCAGAGGCTCAAAAGGTATTCCGGAAATCCATTAAGGCCGGGGGGAAAAAAGAAAAAACATGGGAAAACCTGTTGGCTTCCTATGAAAAAACCTATCCGGAACCAGCCGAAGATTATAAGCGAATCATGAACGGGGATCTGCCGGAAGACTGGGAACAGGGAATTCCCGTTTTTCCGGCCGATGCCAAGGGGATGGCCACGCGAGCGGCTTCGGGTACGGTGCTCAATGGACTGGCAACTAAAATCCCTAATCTGATCGGCGGCTCGGCCGATCTGGCCCCGTCCAATAAAACGGAAATTAAGGGAGCCAAGGATTTTCAGTCCGGAAACTACGGTCAACGAAATATCCGATTCGGGGTTCGGGAACACGGTATGGGCTCCATTATGAACGGTATGGCCCTTCATGGCGGGCTGATCCCCTACGGGGGGACCTTTCTGATTTTTTCCGATTATATGCGGCCGCCCATAAGATTGGCGGCCATGATGGGGTTACGGCTTATTTATGTTTTTACTCATGACAGTATCGGCCTGGGGGAAGACGGACCGACGCATCAGCCCATCGAACAATTGACCGCTCTCCGGGCCATACCCAATCTGACCGTCATCCGGCCGGCCGATGCCAATGAAACGGCCGAGGCCTGGCGGATGGCCCTAAAAACTAAAAATGGTCCGACGGCCCTGGTTTTAACCCGCCAGAATCTGCCCACCCTGGATCGGAGTCTTATGGCTCCGGCCGAAGGCCTGGCTTCCGGGGCCTATGCAGTCAACGAAGCGGAGAAGACAAAGGCGGACCTGATTATAATGGCTTCCGGTTCAGAGGTTTCCATTGCCCTGAAGGCCCAGGAGCAGCTGAAAGCCAGGGGAATCCAGGTGCGGGTGGTCAGCATGCCCAGTTGGGAATTATTCCAACGGCAGCCTCAAGAATACCGTGACCGGGTCTTACCGCCGGAAATAAAAGCCCGGCTGGCCATTGAAGCCGGGAGTCCTTTAGGATGGCATCGATATACTGGAGACCAGGGTCTGGTGATCGGCCTGGATCATTTCGGCGCTTCCGCCCCTGATAAGGTTTTGTTTGAAAAATTCGGAATTACAGCCGACCGGGTGGTGGAAAAGACATTGGAATTGCTTAAGAATTAATAGGCCCAGTAACCACCCCCTTCTGGGAAACCGTCATTGGCCCAAAGAGGGTGGTCCTTGTTATTTATGTTTGAGTTGAAAATGAGCCGGCCGTTTCTTTTCAACATCAGCCGAATTTCCCAATTCCCCTTAATAAGTATTCCTATGTTTCTTTTGACGAACACCCGGGCCAAGACTATAATAATAAAAAAACCATCATTAAGGAGAAACCCATGAATTTTCTCTTACAACCCAAGAAATTTAAAAGTCTGATGTCCGATGAAGGATCGAGAGCCCTGATGACCAAGACCATCCATTTCTTCGAGACTATGGGCAAGACACGGCTCCTCGAAGATTTCAACAAAAAGGTCTGGTATAAAGAATTCATCGACTTTATCGGAAAAGAGCAGATTTTTGCCAAGATGCTTACTCCCAGGGCTTATGGCGGGTCGGATCCGGACTGCCGCTGGGATACGGCCCGCAACAACGAGTTCAGTGAACTTCTGGCCTTTTATGGGCTCGGGTACTGGTATTGCTTTCAGGTCACTATCCTCGGCCTGGGCCCTATCTGGATGAGCAAAAACGAAAAGGCCAAATTAAAGGCGGCCAGGCTGCTCAAGGAAGGGGCGATTTTTGCCTTCGGACTTTCCGAACGGACCCATGGTGCCGATATCTATTCAACAGAGACCACCCTCACCCCGAAAGGCGACGGCACCTGGGAGGCCAACGGGGAGAAATATTATATCGGCAATGGTAATGAAGCCGAAATGGTCTCTACCCTGGGGAAGATCAAGGACGGTACGGATGACTATGCTTTTTTTGTCACTAACTATCGCCACAAGGCCTATGAGCTGAAGAAGAACGTCATCTCCCATCAGGAATACGTTTCCAACTTCGCCCTCCATGATTATCCCATCACCGGAGATGACCTTCTTTCCCGGGGGCCGGAGGCCTGGGATTCCGCCCTCAATACCGTCAATATCGGCAAATTCAATATCGGTCCGGCCTCTATCGGGGTGGCTGAGCACTGCTTTTACGAATCTATCACCCATGCCGCCAATCGTATCCTCTATGGGATTCATGTTACCGACATGCCTCATGTACAGAAAAACTTCTTGGATGCCTGGTTGCGCCTGGTGGGCATGAAACTCTATCAGCGCCGGGCCACGGATTACTTCCGGAACGCCAACGAAAAGGATCGCCGCTATCTCCTTTACAACCCCACCAGCAAAATGAAGGTCACCTTGCAGGCTGAAGAAGTGATCAACCTGCTCTGGGATGTCATCGCCGCCAGGGGTTTTGAGAAGGACACCTATTTCTCTATGGGTGCCAGCGACATCCGGGGGCCCTCCAAACTGGAGGGCACCGTGCATGTCAATATCCAGCTCATCCGCAAGTTTATGAAGAATTATTTTTTCAACCCCCTTGACTATCCTCGACTGGAGCCGGATCATTCTACCCAGGACGACCTTTTCCTATTCAACCAGGGACCGGCCAGGGACCTGGGTAAAGTCCGGTTTCACAACTATAAACCCGTGTTCGAATCTTTCAAGGATTTACCTAATGTCGCCACCTTCATGACCCAGATCGATCTCTTCAAAGAGATGCTGGTCAAGGCCTATCCGGACCAGGCCCAGGATAGGGACCCATCCTTTTCTCTGCCCCTGGGAGAGATGTTTTCAATCGTGGTCTATGGCCAGCTTATCCTTGAGCAGGCCGGCATCGAAAACCTGGACCAGGACCTCCTCAACCAGATCTTTGATTTCATGGTCAGAGACTTCGCCTCCTTCGCTTTACAGATTTACGGCATGAACACTACCAAAGACGAGCAAAGGGCCTTTTGTAAAGAGATCATGATGATCAGGGCCGCCGGAGACGACGCTCAATATAAGCGGGTCTGGGAGAAATATGTCCTGGCCCTCAATGGCGAATACCAGATGAACGAATAAAAAGGAGGCCAGGGAGCGGCGCCTAAACCGGATTGGCCGGGAGGAAAATGGGGCGTCATTTTGTTCCGGTGCAGTCGGATCCGCCCTCCGTTCGGCCTGCGGTAATCAATGGGGTCTTGTCCGACGGGGCATGAGGATTTATTAAGGGGGGATAAAAAAGGTGGGATTATAAAATCCCACCTTTTTTTGAATCCGAAAACCAGTTATTTCTTTTCCTTCTTTTCGTCCTTTTTTTCGTCTTTCTTTTCTTTCTTCTCGTCTTTCTTCTCGTCTTTCTTTTCTTCTTTTTTCCCCTTCGTATCCTTCTTTTTTTCTTTGGTCTTCTTCTTATCCTCTTTCTTGGTCGAGGCCATAGGATCCTGGACTCCCGGCCCAGGTCCGGCGGGAGGGGGAGCCGGTTTTTTGTCGGCAAAAGCAAAAGAAACGGTTAAAGAAAAAACCAAAGCCAAAGTCCAAACAATCAACTTTTTCATGGATTGTCACCTCCTTTCTTTGTTTATCAGTTATTTGACCCGAGACTCCTGCAAGCTATATCAGAAAAAATTTCAAAAAGTATCTTTATCGTGTCTGACCGGATTTGAGAGCCCGGGATGACTTCTTTTTCCGGCAGACGGCTTCGGCGGCTTTCAGACCATTGCGGGCGGCCACATAATCCGGATTCAATTTTAGGGCCTGTTTATAAGCAATAATGGCATTTTTGCAGGCTTTTTCTCTTTGTTCGATCTCTCCCAAACAGTAGTAAACTTCAGCCACCTTGCTTTCGAGTATTCTGGCCAATTTTAAATGCGTTTCCGCTTCCTGAAATTTATTTTGATGAAAATATAAAAGCCCCGCGGCCTCTCGAGCGGGCAGGTAATCGGGTTTGTTCTTGATGGCTGCCTCATAAGAAGTTATCGCTTCCAGAGGCCTGGCCAGCTTCTCGTAAGAACGGCCAAGGGCATAGTAGGACAGGTGATCTTTGGGATTTTCCTCCACGGCCTTTTTAAAAGCCTCCACGGCATCCTTATAGTCTCCTTTAGTAAATTCGGCCATGCCCGTCTGGTAAAAGTCCGCGCCCCTATCTTTGGCAATTTCCCTGGCCATTTTCCGGATAGCCCTGGCCTCACCGGCCTCAAGATTTTTTTCATCCGTTTTCTCGATTTTTTTCTCGTCGCTTTTCTGGAGAACTTCTTTTTTTTCGGGACTCTCCTTCTCTGATTTTTCCTTCTTTGGCGCTGTGGCGCAACTGCCAACCATCAGGATCAATATTATTAAAAACGCGGTCTTGGTCCATTTTATTTTCATAATGTCCCCCTTGGTGACCTGTTTTCCGAGAATTTCTTTATATATATTTAGGTGGCAAATATAAAATAGGAAGGAAAGGGTAGTCAAGGAGAAAAAGGAAGGTAAATAGCAAGGGACGAGAACTACTTCGTAAAACCGGAAGAAGACTCCCGTTTGGACCGCTTGGTAGATCATTAGACAGGAAAAGAACTTTAGCCTTAACCGGTTGCGGAAAATTGCTCGGCAATCCGGCGGGCGATGAGGGGGGCGTTGCCGCCGGAACGGTTATTAATGATGAGATTAAGTTGAATGTTCCTCGCAATAGCGGTATGCATCAGTCTGACCGTGTCTTCAATCATTCGGGGCTGAAGCATCCCCTCGATCAGCTTATCAAAAGGAAAGGCCTTGACATAGGCATCTTCATAGCGCATGTCCAAAGGGGTCATCAACCGGATAAGGGCCTGATGACCGGAATTGAAAAATCGCTCCCCGGATTTTTTAAACTGTTTTCTCAGGGGCGGCAGCCAGGTCCAGTGGGAAAGGATCTGACCGATACCGTACTTACTTAATATCTCAAAAACAGGGCCCTGCAGATAGGATTCGGTCCTCAACTCAAGCTGATAACGATCATCGGGGGGGATGGATTTGAAGAACTGATCCAGGGAAGAGGCCATTTCGGGAGCGGAACGCTGGTCTTCTTTTCGCTGATACTCTTGTTCAAAAAGAAAACCCTTGAGATGGGGGCCCAACAGTTCCACTGCCGGACGGTAAAACTGCTCATTGAACACTTCCGGATTCAGGTAGGTTTTATTAGCTGTAAAATGTCGACTGATATGTATTTTCCTGGCTGTAATGACCTGTGGGACCTTCAGAAAAAGAAAATCCTTTTCCTTTAAAAAACTCCCGTACTTTTTAAGCAGAAAATAATTCTGGGTCGGTTGGCCTTTATCGTCCAGTAAAAGTCGGTAGAAGGTGAAATCGATCTCCAGGACGGAAAAGTGCTCAAAATATTCTTCCAGGCTGTCCACCGGCAGAATTTCTTCGGAAAAGGTTTTCCCTTTCATCACCTTGGGGCGCCGGCTGATCCGCTTATCATATTTTTCCCTGGAATAAATCTGTCCGAGCCACCCGGCATAGCGGTCGCTGGCGGTTCCCAAAGATATGTTGGGATGGAGGCGACGAAAAAAGAAATGATGCAATTCTTCCATTGATTCCTTACCACTTCTATGGCCCGAACCCGGGACCCTTTTAATCTAATCCCATAATGTTCTATTGTGCCCGAATTTGTTAAAGATTTAAAGTCAATTTGAATCATGTCGAGGCGGCCGGCTTCACTTTTTCATCCTCCTTTTTTCCGGTTCACCGATATTTGTTTTATTTTTACCGCTTGTTCCAGGTTCATACATTTTTTCCCTTGACTTCTCCTTTTTTCCCCTTTATTTACATATAATTATCTTTTAATTTTCAGTTTTGTGCTTTCCCCCTTTTTGCTTTGAATTTTCAGTTTCGAGCTTCTTATTAACATTTCTTTATCGTTGGTGAATTTTACTTTTCCTGTCCGGTGGAAGCTGATTTCCGGCTTTCATTGCTGGTTGAAGTGATAGCTGAACCCCTAATTCCGTTTTCGATCAAATAAATATCTCCTTTATTTTATTGTAATTTATAAATCTGGTTCAAATAATGAGAGAAAGGGTTTAGAGCCCATAGGACGGACCAGCATAAGCTCTTGTTCATTAAGGCGATTTATCTGCCCAAACGGAAAAAAACCCAAAAGGAGGCCCATCTATGAAAATCAACATCGGCGAATTATTAACTAAACGATCGTTTTTAACTCCGGACAGGGAGGGGCTGGTCTGTGAGAAAGTCCGTCGGACCTACAAGGAACTTAACGAGAAGGCTAACCGGTTGGCCAATACCATGAAAAGTCTCGGGGTAGGATACGGCGATCGGGTGGCCCTTTTGGCCCTGAACGAGCCGGAGTATTATGATATGTATTTCGGGCTGGGAAAAATCGGGGCTATTCTGGTGCCGATCAATTATCGCCTGGCCGGACCGGAAATACAGTTCATTCTATCGGATTGTTCGGCCAAGGTTTTCGTTTTCGGCAAGGAATACAAGGAAATTGTCGATTCGATCAGAAAGGAAATCCCCTCCAAGGACCTGATCGCTATTTCCGATGAACCGATCGAGTGGGCTAAATCTTATGAAGACTTGCTTAATGGCGCCTCGGCTGAAGAACCGGAGATTATGGGGGGAGATGATGATACGTTAACCATCCTGTACACCTCCGGAACAACCGGAAGACCCAAAGGGGCTGAGCTGACCAATAAATACTATTTCTGGACTTCGATCAATTTGAGTTCTACGCTCGGTTTGGATATCGGCAATACCTCCTTGGTCGCCCTGCCCCTGTTTCATATCGGCGCTCTGGCCGGTCCCCCCTGGATCGTCCACACCGGCGGGAAGGCTGTTTTGCTTCGAACACTGGACCCCCAGCGTTTTTTGGAACTCCTGTCGGCGGAGAAGATCACCGGTTTCGGTTCGGTGCCGGCTCTTTTGGATATCCTTAAATGGGTACCCAATTTCGAAAAATATGATTGGAGTTCGGTCCGGACCATACTCGTTTATGCGGCACCGGTGCCGGTAACGCTGATCAAGGAGTATGCTGCGGTGGGGATTCAGGTTCGTCAGCTGTATGGTCTGACCGAAGGTAATACCGCCACCGTCCTGGACCCGGAAAACGCCCTGTCTAAGGCCGGTTCTTGCGGAAAACCTTTTTTCCACGCTGAAATTCGAGTAGTTGACGAAGAGGGGAGGGATGTGGGTCCGGATATCAATGGGGAAGTTTTGTTGCGAGCCCCTAATATCATGAAGGGGTACTGGAACCGGCCCGAGGATACTGCGGCAACCATAAAAGACGGCTGGCTTTATACCGGAGACATTGGGAAAGTGGATCGGGAAGGTTTCCTTTATATCTTAGACCGCAAGAAAGATATGATTATTTCCGGCGGGGAAAATATTTATCCGGCCGAGATCGAAGACACTTTGTTAAGCCATCCCAAAGTGGCGGATGTGGGTATTATCGGTTTTGCCCACGAAAAATGGGGAGAGGCGGTCAAAGCCGTTGTAGTCGTTAAACCGGGAGAAACCCTGACCGAAAAAGAACTCATCGAATGGTGTCAGGGAAAGATCGGCCGTTTTAAGATCCCCAAATCCGTTGTTTTTACCGATACCATTCCTCGAACACCGACGGGAAAGATTTTAAAACGGGTTCTTCGGGAACAATTTAACTGATTTAGTCCGAGAATAGGGTTCGAGGATTCAAGGATTCGAGGGTTCAAGTGACCTAACTTCCACGCCTTTCACTTGAATCCTTGACCCCTGGACCCCTGGAATCCTTTTTTGATGCATCGTGGTATCACACCACCAAAAGCGTGGCATGACGGTTTGAATTGAATCAAATTTATCTCTTTTGACAATTCCGGTGATACCCCGTGCGAAAGCACGGGGTAATTTATTTCGTCTCCCCTGAGGTGTATACCCCAAAAACCTCCCGTAACACCCCGCAGATCTCCCCGATCGTGGTATAGGCGGACACAGCTTGGATAAAATGGGGCATCAGATTTTCCGTTCCTTCCGCTGCGGCGCGCATCGCCTGTAAGGTGGAATGAACCCGTTCCTGGTTTCTTTTATCTTTGAGTTTTTGGAGGTTGGCGGTCTGTTGGAGAACATGCAAAGGGTTGGACCTGAACAACGGGATAGACGGCTTTTCCGAAATCTGATATTTGTTGACCCCGACCACTATCTTTTTGTTCTCTTCGATTTCCTTTTGAACGGCATAAGCCCTGTTTTCAATTTCCCTCTGAAAAAATCCTTTTTCAATCGCCGCCACGGCCCCACCCACCCCTTCCACTTCGGCAACCAGACGGGTGATCTCTTGCGTCAATTCCTGGGTCAGGGTTTCTATAAAATAAGAACCGCCTAAAGGATCGACGGTATCGGTAACCCCGGTTTCATGAGCCAGGACCTGTTGGGTTCTTAAGCTGAGGCGGACGGAATCTTCCGTGGGCAGGGCCAGGGCTTCGTCAAAAGAACAGGCCGCGATGGATTGGGCGCCGCCTAGAACGGCCGCCAGTACCTGATAGGCGACCCGGATGATATTATTTTCCGGTTGCTGGGCGGTCAGGCTCACCCCTGAGGTCTGGGTATGAAAACGAAGCATCCAGGACCGGGGGTCTTTGGCTTTAAAACGATTCCGCAGCAGATCGGCCCAAACACGCCGGGCGGCCCGATATTTGGCCACCTCTTCAAAAAGTTTACTGTGGGTATTAAAAATCCAGCTGATCCGGGGGGCGAAAGAATCAATGTCCAGTCCGGCTTTCAATCCGGCTTCCAGATAAGCGATGGCATTGGAAAAACTGAAGGCGATTTCCTGAACAGCCGAACAGCCGGCCTCGCGCATATGATAACCGGATACATTAATCGTATTCCAAAGGGGAACATTTTTACTGCAATAAGCGATGACGTCCGTAACCAGACGCATGGAAGGCTGGGGAGGAAAAATATAAGTCCCGCGAACCGTGTATTCCTTCAGGATATCGTTTTGGATGGTGCCCCTCAATTTTTCAAAAGGGATCCCCTGCTTTTCAGCCAGGACGAGGTACATGGCCAACAGAATAGCCGCCGGGGCGTTAATGGTCATGGAGGTGGACAGTTTGTCCAACGGCAATCCCCGGAAGATGGTTTCCATATCTTCCAGGGAATCAACCGGGACCCCGGCTTTCCCCACTTCCCCCCTGCTCAGGGGATGGTCCGAATCGTAACCGATCTGGGTGGGAAGGTCAAAAGCCACGGAAAGACCGGTCTGCCCCTGGCTCAGGAGGTAGTGAAATCGTTTGTTGGTTTCCTCGGCGGTGCCGAAGCCGGAATATTGCCGCATGGTCCAGGGCCGGCCCAGGTACATACTGGGATGGACTCCGCGAACGAAAGGATATTCTCCGGGAAACCCAATCTCTGAAAGATAATCCAGAGGACGAAGCTCCTCCGGCGTATAGAGAGCATCGATCGGTTCTCCCCAATCGGTTACTTGCCTTTCGAGGGCCCCTTTTTTAAAATTAGATTCAAGCCATCGTTTTTTTTCGTCTTCGATCTTCTTCGGGCTTTTTAAATCCATCTTCTGTTTTCCCTTTTTGCTTTCTCTTAGAGTTAGTTGGAGGGGGACTTGGTGTTGATTGGAAAGATCTGCTATCTATCCGCCATAGTCACCATAGGGGTCCCCAAGGGTAACCCTTGTCTTTAATTATCATAAGGAGGGAAGTCGGTCAATTGTTACCGACTGCTTGATTGGTCTGAGAATATTTGATATACCTATCCTAATGCATGTCAACCGAATTCAGAAATCAGGAGCCAGAATTCAGAAGGGAGACCAATCGTTAGTGGGATAAGCATGAAAATTTTGTAAGACCGATGACTTAGGTCGTCATTCCGGCGAAAGCCGGAATCTAGGTTATTATACAGAAATAAAA